>NZ_JAWCTQ010000048.1:0-56636 GCF_032423885.1 Streptomyces tamarix
CCCCCCCCCCCCCCGCCCCCCCCCGCCCCCCCCCCCCCCCCCCGACCCCCCCCCCTCCCGCCCCGCCCCGCCCCCCGCCCCGCGCCGCGCCAAGGCCCCCACCCCGCCAGCCGAGCCCCCCACCTCGCCCGCCGAACCGCCCGCCGCCAAGCCCTCCATCCAGCTCCCCGCCAAGCACCCCGCCAAGCCCCCCGCCGGGCCGCGCCCCGGGGACGGGCTGCGGCGGCTCGTCCCGCAGGCCCTCGTCCTCGCCGTGCTCGCCGGCGGCACCAGCGCCTTCGTCGCGGACGACAAGGCGATCCGGCTCAGCGTCGACGGTGCCCCCCGCACCCTGCACACCTTCGCCGACGACGTCGGCGAGCTCCTCGCCGCCGAGGGCATCGCCGTCGGCGCGCACGACCTCGTGTCCCCCGCCCCCGGCGCCGCCCTGGCCAGCGGCGACGAGGTCGTCGTCCGCTGGGGCCGCCCCCTCGACCTGGACCTCGACGGCCGCGTCCGCCGCCTGTGGACCACCGCCCGCACCGTCGACGAGGCCCTGCGCCGACTCGGCGTCCGCGCCGAGGGCGCCCACCTCTCCCGCTCCCGCTCCGCCCCCATCGACCGCGACGGCCTCGCCCTGGCCGTCCGCACCGAACGCGCCGTGACGTTCCTCGCGGACGGCCGGGAGCGCACCGTCCGCACCAACGCCGCCACCGTCACCGAGGCCCTCACCCGCGCCGGGATCGCCCTGCGCGGCCAGGACACGACCTCCGTACCGGCCGACGCGTTCCCCCGCGACGGCCAGACCATCACCGTCCTGCGGGTCAGGGATGACCGGGAGACCCGCGACGAGGCCATCCCGTACGCCGTGCGCCGCGTCGACGACCCGGACCTGTACCGGGGCACCGAGGTCGTCGACCGGCAGGGCCACCCGGGCCTGCGCCGCGTCACGTACGAGACCCGCACCGTCAACGGCGTCCGCCGGCACACCCGCCGGACCGGCGCCGCCGTGGTCCGCGAGCCGGTCGCCCGGATCGTCCGCGTCGGCACCAAGCAGCGGCCCGGCTCCGTCGCCGGCGCCGACGGCCTGAACTGGGTCGCCCTCGCCCGGTGCGAGTCCGGCGGACGCCCCGGCGCCGTCGACCCCTCCGGCACGTACGGCGGCCTCTACCAGTTCGACACCCGCACCTGGCGCTCCCTCGGCGGCACCGGCCGCCCCCAGGACGCCCCCGCCGCCGAACAGACATACCGGGCGAAGAAGCTCTACGTGCAGCGGGGGGCGAGTCCGTGGCCGCACTGCGGCCGTAGGCTGTATCGGTGAGCACCACTGAGCCCGACGCCCTCCTCGGCCCCGCCGACATCCGCGAACTGGCCGCAGCCCTCGGGGTACGCCCCACCAAGCAGCGCGGCCAGAACTTCGTCATCGACGCCAACACCGTCCGGCGCATCGTCCGCACCGCGGAGGTGCGCCCCGACGACGTCGTCGTGGAGGTCGGCCCCGGACTCGGCTCCCTCACCCTCGCCCTGCTGGAGGCGGCCGACCGCGTCGTGGCCGTCGAGATCGACGACACGCTCGCCGCGGCGCTGCCCGCCACGATCACCGCCCGCGTGCCCGAGCGGGCCACCCGCTTCTCCCTGGTCCACTCCGACGCCATGGACGTCCGGGAGCTGCCCGGCCCGCCGCCCACCGCGCTCGTCGCGAACCTGCCGTACAACGTCGCGGTGCCCGTCCTGCTGCACATGCTCGACCGCTTCCCGACCATCGAGCGCACGCTCGTCATGGTCCAGGCCGAGGTCGCCGACCGGCTCGCCGCCCGCCCCGGCAACAAGGTGTACGGCGTCCCCTCGGTGAAGGCCAACTGGTACGCGGAGGTCCGGCGCGCCGGCGCCATCGGCCGCAACGTCTTCTGGCCCGCGCCCAACGTCGACTCCGGCCTCGTCTCCCTCGTGCGCCGCGACCCGCCGAAGACCACCGCTTCCAAGCGCGAGGTCTTCGCCGTCGTCGACGCCGCCTTCGCGCAGCGCCGCAAGACCCTGCGCGCCGCCCTGGCCGGCTGGGCAGGGTCGCCCGCCGCCGCCGAGGCCGCGCTCGTCGCGGCCGGAGTGTCCCCCCAGGCCCGGGGGGAGTCCCTGACCGTCGAAGAGTTCGCCCGTATCGCGGAGGCCCGAGCGTGAGCATCACCGTACGAGTCCCGGCCAAGGTCAACGTCCAGCTGGCGGTCGGCCCCGCCCGCCCCGACGGGTTCCACGACCTGGCGAACGTGTTCCTCGCCGTCTCCCTGTACGACGAGGTGACCGCCACACCGGCCGAGTCCCTCCGCGTCACCTGCGAGGGGCCCGACGCGGACCGGGTCCCCCTGGACCGTACGAACCTCGCCGCGCGCGCCGCGGAACTCCTCGCCGCCCGGCACGGCATCACCCCCGACGTGCACCTCCACATCGCCAAGGACATCCCAGTCGCGGGTGGCATGGCCGGCGGCAGCGCGGACGGCGCGGGCGCCCTCCTCGCCTGCGACGCGCTGTGGGGCACGGGCGCCAGTCGCGCCGAACTCCTCGACATCTGCGCCGAGTTGGGCAGTGACGTGCCGTTCTCCCTCGTCGGCGGCGCGGCCCTGGGCACCGGTCGCGGCGAGCACCTCACCGAGCTCCCCGTCGGCGGCACCTTCCACTGGGTGTTCGCCGTCGCCGACGGCGGCCTGTCCACGCCCGCCGTGTACGCCGAGTTCGACCGGCTGGCACCGGACGTCCCCGCGCCCGCCGTGTCCCCTGCCCTCCTCGACGCGCTGCGCGCCGGCGACCCCGCCGCCCTCGCCGGCGCCCTCGCCAACGACCTCCAGCCCGCCGCCCTCTCCCTGCGGCCGTCCCTCGCCGACACCCTCGCCGCCGGGACCGCCGCCGGGGCCCTCGCCGGGATCGTCTCCGGCTCCGGCCCCACCACGGCGTTCCTCGTCAAGGACGCCGAGGCCGCCGGGTCCGTCGCCGCCGCGCTCGTCGCGTCCGGCACGTGCCGCACGGCCCGCACGGCCACCTCGCCGGCGCCCGGCGCCCGGGTACTCACCGCGTGACTGAGTAGGCGTACTCTCCCGGCCCCCGCGGCCGGGAGGCGACCCTTCCCGCATGCCACACACGGGAACGGGACTCGACGCGCGGTACCTCGCCGCCCACACGCCCGCCACCAGGGACCGCTACGTCGACCTCCTGCGGGTCGCGTCCCTGGCGGCGGTCGTCCTCGGGCACTGGCTGATGGCCGCGGTGACGGCCGACGGGAAGGTCGGCAACCTCCTCGCGGTCGTGCCCGCCCTCCAGGTCCTCACCTGGGGGCTCCAGGTGATGCCGGTGTTCTTCTTCGTCGGCGGCTTCGCGCACGCCCTGTCGTACCGGTCCCGGCCCGCGTACGCCGCGTTCGTCCGGAGCCGGGTGCGGCGGCTGCTCCGCCCGACCGCCGTCTTCGCCGCCGTGTGGGGCGCTGCGGCCCTCGCCGTCCAGCTCCTCGGCGGCGGGGACGGCCTGACCGGCACGGCGCTGCGGCTGGTGGCGCAGCCGCTGTGGTTCGTCGGCGTCTACCTGGCGATGGTCGCGTTCACCCCGCCGCTGCTGCGGCTCCACCGGCGGTGGGGCTGGGGTGCGTTCGCCGCGCTGGCGGGCGGGGCCGCCGCGGTGGACGCGTTGCGGTTCGCCGGGGACGTGCCGTACGTCGGGTTCCTGAACTTCGCACTCGTGTGGCTCGCCGTCCACCAGTTGGGCTTCCTCCGCGCGGACGGCCGCCTCCGGGCGCCCCGGGTCCCGCGGGCGCTGGCCGCGGCGGGGCTGGCGGGCGCGGTGGCGCTGGTCGCCCTCGGGCCGTACCCGCTGTCGATGGTGGGCATGCCCGGCGAGGAGGTGTCCAACATGGCGCCCCCGACGCTGGCCCTGCTGTGCCACGGGGTGTGGCTGGTCGGCGCGGCGGAGCTGCTGCGCGGCCCCGGGACGCGGCTCGCCGCCCGCGCCCGCGTGTGGCGGGCGGTCGTCGCGGCGAACGGGATCGCCATGACCGCGTTCCTGTGGCACCTGACGGCGATGCTCGGCGTGTACGGCGCGATGCTCGCGCTGGACGTGCCGCTGCCGGAGCCGGCGTCCGGCGCGTGGTGGGCGCAGCTCCCGGCGCGGGTGGCGGTGGCGGCGGTGGCGACGGGGCTGCTGGTGCGGGTCTTCCGCGCGGCGGAACACCCGGGGACGGCGCCGCCGTCCGGGGCCGCCGCCCCGGGCCCCCGCTCCGCGGCGCCGGCCGTCCTGGGCGTCATCTTGAGCCTGCTGGGGGTGCTGGGCCTGTCGGCGGTGGGCTTCGGCGGGCTGCTGGAGGGGCACAGCGCGGTCCTGGTCGCGGTCCCCGTCACGGCCCCCCAGGCGCTGGCCCTCACCCTGGCGGGCTGGCTGCTGGTCGAACTCCGCCGCTGACCCCGCCGCCCGGCCCGCGGACGGCCCTCTCGGACGGGGGCCCGGACCGGGACGGGGCGGGGTACGGTGGGCGCCCCGTCCGGAGGGGCGCCCACCTGGAGGGGTGCCCGCCTGGAGGAGCGTCCGTCCGGAGGGGCGCCCGCCTGGAGGGGCGCCCGACCGGCCAGGACGGGACCCGTCCGGAGGGGCGCCCGACCGGTCAGGACGGGGCCTGGCAGTGGTGGAGGGCGGCGGACGCCGCCGCGAAGGACTTCAGCGCCGCCCGCAGCGACGCGTGGTCCAGCGCCAGCCCGTCGTCCGGGACGATCTCGTAGACCCCCGTCCCGTCCGCCCCGGGGCACGTCGCCGACATCCGGTAGTGCCCCGACGGCGAGTCCGCCGCGCCGCCCGCGGGCAGGGCGCCGCCCCCGCCCGACAGCGCCGCCTCCCCGTAGGGCCCGTACGACGCCGTGAAGGTGTACAGCGGCGTCCCGAGCCCGCTGCCCAGCACGCACCGCTCCACGGGCGCCGGCTCCGCCGGGGTCTCGGCGGCCGTCCCGGCGCCCCACCGGCGCGCGGTGGCCGCGTCCACGATCCCCCGGCAGGTGCCGGACGCCTCCGCCAGCGGTCGCCGCGCGTCCACGACCGGCGCGGCCACCTCCCGCACCCGCTCGGTGCCGCCCGCCGCGTCGCAGCCGGTGCGCCGCGCGTACGACAGGGCCGTGTCCGTCAGGGCGGAGACGAGCCGGGCCCGGGCCGCCCCGTCCTCGAAGGACCGCCCGCCGGCGAGCCGCCCATCCGCCGCCGCGAGCAGCCCGTCGCCGGACTCGTCGCCGCAGTCCAGCAGCAGTACGACCCGCCCGCGCGCGCCGTCCGTGCGGTTCGCGCCGTCCGCAGGGGTCGCGCCGTCCGCGCCGCCGACGCCGTACGAGAAGGAGCCCGTCCACCCGCCGCCCAGCGGCACGGCGCCCTCGCCCGGGTCGATCGCGGCGTCCGGCCCGAACGGCTCCTCGGCGTTGCGCATCCGCACCTCGAACCCGGCGCCGTCCGCGCCGCCCGGGGCCGAGACGGAGCAGTACCAGCCGTCCTGCCGCAGCCCGCTCGACACGGTCAGCCCGGTGTCCGGCAGGAGCGCCCGTACGCGGTCGGCCGCCAGGTCCCCCTCGCAGGCGCCGTCCAGCGCGCTCCCGGTGCCGCTCCAGGCGTCGTACCCACCGGACAGCCAGAACGCCCCTCCGGCCACGACCGCGACCGCCGCCGACGCGACGGCCGCCAGCCGCACCCCGCGGCGTCGCCGGGGCGCCCGGCCGGTCCGGTCCCTGCTGTCCTCGTTCATGTCGCACCTCTCACAGACGGACGTCGTACGGACACGGACACGCGGTACGACCTCCTCCGGTTCTTCCGTCCCCGTCCCCCGTCAGCCGCCCGTCGCGGCCAGGGAGCCCTTCGCCAGTTCGTACGCGGGCAGCATCGCGTCGTGCTCCTCGCTGTCCATGCCGCCCAACTCCAGCACGAGCGGGCCGCGCGGCGTCGCCACGGCCAGGGCGCGGGCCTTCTTCGGCTCGTCGAGGAGCTCGCTCATCACGGTGTACGTCACCTCGGTCGCCGCGAGCGCGCCGCCCCGGCCCACCCGGACGTCGCGGTAGACGACCGACGAGGGGGAGTCGTCGGCGGCGACGAAGGACTCCAGCACCGTGCGGGGCGCGGCGCCCTTCGCGTCGTCGGTCCACACGCGCAGGAAGCCGATGTTCCCGGCGGGCTTGGCGTCGATCTCGCAGGCCATGGTGACGGTGCCCTGCTCCAGCAGGTCGTTCAGCTCCGCCAGGTCCGGGTCGTCGAGCGGCTCGACCTTCTTCGGCTTCCAGCCGGCGGCCACGTCGAACGTCACCGGCAGCGGGCACGCCGACCCGGCCGCGCCGACCGTCCCGCCCTTCGCCGCGGCGGTCACGCCCGGCGACGCGGACGCCCCGGCCTTCGCCCCCGCCTCCGCCGACGGGCTCACCCCGGCCTTCGCCGACGGGCCCGCGGACCCGGCGCCCGCACCCGCCGACGGCTCCGACGCCCCCGACGCGCACCCGGCCAGCAGCGCCGCGACCGCCACCGCCGCCGCGCCCCGCCCCACGTTCCGCACCATGACCCCGGTCCCTCCCTCGAACGATCGCCGCACGCTACCGCACGGCTCGCCGGGCACCCTCCGGCGCCCACTACCCTGGAAGGTCGATCCGTCCCGCCACCCCAGGAGTGAAATGGCCGCCAATCTGGTCAATGTCGAGGCCGTCAGCAAGGTGTACGGCACCCGTGCCCTGCTCGACGGTGTCTCCCTCGGCGTCTCCGAAGGCGACCGGATCGGCGTCGTGGGGCGCAACGGCGACGGCAAGACGACGCTGATCCGCGTCCTCGCCAAGCTGGAGGAGGCCGACAGCGGCCGCGTCACGCACAACGGCGGCCTGCGCCTCGGGGTGCTCACGCAGCACGACTCGCTCGACCCGGCCGCGACCGTGCGGCACGAGGTGATCGGTGACCTCGCGGACCACGAGTGGGCGGGCAACGCCAAGATCCGCGACGTGCTCACCGGCCTCTTCGGCGGCCTGGACCTGCCCGGTTTCCCGCAGGGCCTGGACACGGTCATCGGGCCGCTGTCCGGCGGCGAGCGGCGCCGCATCGCGCTCGCCAAGCTGCTGATCGCGGAGCAGGACCTGATCGTCCTCGACGAGCCCACCAACCACCTCGACGTGGAGGGCATCGCCTGGCTCGCCCGGCACCTCCAGGCCCGCCGCTCGGCGCTGGTCTGCGTCACCCACGACCGCTGGTTCCTCGACCAGGTGTGCACGCGCATGTGGGACGTCCAGCGCGGCGCCGTCCACGAGTACGAGGGCGGCTACTCCGACTACGTCTTCGCGCGGGCCGAGCGGGAGCGGATCGCCGCCACGGAGGAGACCAAGCGGCAGAACCTGGTCCGCAAGGAGCTGGCGTGGCTGCGGCGCGGCGCCCCGGCCCGCACGTCGAAGCCCCGCTACCGCATCGAGGCGGCGAACGAGCTGATCGCGGACGTGCCGCCGCCGCGCGACAGCAGCGAGCTGATGCGGTTCGCGTCGGCGCGGCTCGGCAAGACCGTGTTCGACCTGGAGGATGTGACGGTCCAGGCCGGTCCGAAGGTGCTGCTGAAGCACCTGACGTGGCAGCTCGGCCCGGGCGACCGGATCGGCCTCGTCGGGGTGAACGGCGCGGGCAAGACGTCGCTGCTGCGGGCGCTCGCGGAGGCGGCCGCGACCCAGGGCGAGGAGCAGCCCGCCGCGGGCCGGATCGCCGTCGGCCGGACCGTGCGCCTCGCCTACCTCTCGCAGGACGTGGCGGAGCTGCCGCCGACGCTGCGCGTCCTGGAGGCCGTGCAGCAGGTCAGGGACCGCGTCGACCTCGGCAAGGGCCGGGAGATGACGGCGGGGCAGCTCTGTGAGCAGTTCGGCTTCACCAAGGAGAAGCAGTGGACGCCGGTCGGGGACCTGTCCGGCGGTGAGCGCCGCCGCCTCCAACTGCTGCGGCTGCTGATGGACGAGCCGAACGTGCTCTTCCTCGACGAGCCGACCAACGACCTGGACATCGAGACGCTGACGCAGTTGGAGGACCTGCTCGACGGCTGGCCCGGCTCGATGATCGTCATCTCCCACGACCGGTTCTTCCTGGAGCGGACCACGGACCGGACGTTCGCGCTGCTCGGCGACGCGACGCTGCGGATGCTGCCGCGCGGGATCGACGAGTACCTGGAGCGCCGGGAGAGGATGGTCGAGGCGGCGTCCGCGCCGTCCGCCGCCCCGGCCTCCGCGGCGAAGGCCGCGAGGACGGCCTCCGCGGCCGACGCCCGCGCCGCGAAGAAGGAACTCGTGCGGATCGAGCGGCAGCTCGACAAGATCTCCGGCCGGGAGGCCGCCCTCCACGCCGAGATCGCCGAAAATGCCACGGACTTCGAGAAGGTGGCGAAACTGGACGCGGAGCTGAGGGAACTGGCCGGCGAGCGCGAGGACTTGGAGACGCGCTGGCTGGAACTGGCCGAGGACGCGTAGCGGTCGGACGCGCGAAGCGCGTGCGGGGGCGCGTAGAGAAGGCGTGGAGAGCGGATAACGGGGGCGTCACGGGCCGGTCCTCCCTTGGGAACAGGGAGGTCCGGCCCCTCTGCGCGCGTGGGGCGGGTGGTAGAAAGAAGCCCCGCTCGACTCACGCAACAGTGCGACATCCCTGTCCGAATCGCTCCATTCCGGCGACGAGCCTCGTGCCGGAATCGCGGGGGAGGCCGGTCGGCCAGCGGATCGCACGAAGGGGGAAGCGCTGATGTCTCAGCCGCCCAGCCAGCAACCGCCGCAGGGGGGCTTCGGGTCTCCGCAGGACCCGCGGGGGGTTCCCCAGCCGCCCGCGCAGCCGCCCGCCGCACCGGCCCAGCCGCCGACCGCCCCGCCCGCGCAGCCGCCCGCCGCGCCCCCGGCGCAGCCGCCGGCCCAGCCCGCGCCCGGGTACGGCTTCCCGCAGGCGCCCGGCCAGCCCCCGGCGCCCGGCTACGGCTACCCGCAGGCCCCCGGCCAGCCCCCGGCGCCCGGCCAGCAGCCCGGCCCGTACGCACAGCAGCCCGGTCCGTACGGCCAGCCCGGACCGTACGGTCAGCAGCCCGGACCGTACGCACAGCCCGGCCCGTACGGCCAGCAGCCCGGCCCGTACGGCGGTCCCCCCGCCCCGCCCCAGTACCCCGGCGGCCCCGTGCCCCCCGGCGGTTCCGGCGGCGGCCCCTTCAAGGGCAAGACCGTCGCGGTCGTCGCCGGCGCGGTCGCCGTGGTGCTCGCCGTGGGCGGCGTCACCTGGTGGGCGGTCAGCGACAACGAGTCGGAGAGGACCACCAACACCCAGCCGACCGGCCCCGCACCGGAGCCGACCGCGTCCGCGTCCGTCGACAAGGGCGACGGCACCGGCGGCGGCCGCGAGGGGAACGACGACCTGAACGCGGGCCGCCAGCCCGGCGAGGCCAAGGTCGAGTGGCTCCTCAAGAACGACGTGGACCTGCCGCGCAACGGCGCCAACGTGTACGGCCCGTGGGTCGTCGGCGACACGATCGTCAAGGCCATGTACCGCGGCATCGAGGGCTTCTCCACCGCCGACGGCAAGAAGAAGTGGAGCGTCCCCTTCACCACGGACGTCTGCGAGGCCGCGAACGCCCCCACCGCGAACGGCACCCTCGTCATCGGCCTCAAGGACGGCACCGGCGACCGCGCCGACTGCCGCGTCCTCCAGCAGATCGACCTGAAGACCGGCAAGGCGGGCTGGAAGACGGAGGTCCCCAAGAGCACCGGGTTCAGCTCCCTCTCCGACCCGACGCTCGCCATGGCCGGCAACACGGTCGTGGCCGCCGGCACCGGCAACTCGTACGGCTTCTCCCTCACCGACGGCAAGCAGATCTTCGGCAAGCCCTCCGACGGCTGCCAGCCCTACGCCTTCGCCGGCGCCGGGAACCGCCTGGTCGCCGCCGCCAGTTGCCGGGTCTCCGACTACAAGAACCCCCAGCAGGAGATCTGGGAGGTCGCCCCGGCCACCGGCAAGCCGAAGTGGAAGTACCAGCTCGCGCGCGGCTGGGAGGTCGACAAGGTCTACTCGGTCAGCCCGCTCGTCGTGAACGCGGTCCAGGAGGAGAAGAAGCAGCGCACCGTCCTGGCCCTCACCGACGCGGGCAAGCTGCGCTCCCAGCTCTCCGGCGGCAACGACAAGTACCGCGCCCAGTGCGGGGGCGGCGGCCTCATCGTCTTCGGCCAGCGCCTCCAGGGCTGCGTCGGCGTCGCGGCCGACGCCGACACCTTCTACATGTCGACGGAGCCCACCAGCCTCACCCGCGGCACCAACGACGTCGTCGCGTTCGACCTGAACACCGGCAAGCCCAAGTGGCGCGCCAAGGCGGGCGCGGACAAGACGATGCTCCCGCTGCGGATGGAGGGCGGCAAGCTCCTCGTCTACGTCGAGGGCTCCTGGGACCGCGGCGGCGCCGTCGCCACCCTGGCCCCGACCGGCGGCCGGCCGACCGTGCTGCTCCAGCACCCGGCGTCCGTCGCCCGGATCGAGCGGGACTTCTGGCAGCCGCGGTACGAGTACGCCGGCGGCCGGTTCTTCATCGCCAGCGGCCGGGTCAGCGCCCAGAACGACAAGGCCGAGCTGGAGACCAAGACCATGATCGCCTTCGGCGAGTAGCCCTGGCCCGGCGCCGACGACTTCCTTATCCCCCCGAGGTACACACGATGACGCAACCGCCCCCACCGCCCAGCCAGCCCCCGGGCCCGCCCCCCGGCGGTTTCGGCGCCCCGCAGGACCCGCCGCCCGGCGGATTCGGCGCGCCCGCCCCGCCCCCGCAGGGCGACCCGGCGTACGGCTACCCGCAGGCCCCGGCCACCCCGCCGCCCGGCCAGCCCGTACCCCCGCCGTACGGCCAACCCGCGCCCCCGCCGTACGGCTACCCGGGCCAGCCGCCCGTCCAGCCGCCGCCCGGGGCCCCGAACCAGCCGCCCGCGTACGGCTACCCGACCGCGCCCATGCACCAGGCGATGCCCCCGCAGCCGGGCGTGCCCGGCGCCCCGGCCGGACCGGGCGCCCCCGGCGGACGCGGGAAGCTCTCCGCACAGATGAAGATCGTCATCGCGGCGGCCGTCGCGGTCGCCCTGATCGTCGGCAGCGGCGTCTGGTACGCCTCCACCAAGGGCGACGACCCGGCGACACCGACCGCGAACAGCGACAGCGGCACCGGCGGGAGCGACGGGAAGGACGACGGCCCCAAGGCCCCCGACGGCGCCGGCACCGAGAAGGCGCCCGCCGACCCCCAGGCGAAGGTGGCCTTCCAGATCCCGGCGCCGGTCGTCACCGACACGGTGACCACCGCGGGCTCGTGGCTGACCGACAAGACGTACGTGAAGTCGGGCGTCAACGAGGTCGTCGGCTACGACGCGCTGAAGGGCACCAAGCTGTGGAGCCTGCCGCTGCCCGGCGAGATCTGCTCCGCCTCCCGGCACGTCAAGGACAACAAGACCGCCCTGGTCTTCCAGCCGTCCAAGCCGACGCCGCAACTGAAGTACCCGGCCTGCTCCGAGGTCGGCGTGATCGACCTGGACGCCGGCAAGATGCTGTGGACCAAGTCCGTCACGGGCGCCTCCCGCGGTGACCGCAAGGTCGCCTGGGACGAGGTCACCATTGGGGCGAACACGGTCGCCGCGGGCGGCACCCACGGCGGCGCCGCCTGGGACCTGGCCGGCGGCAAGGAACTCTGGCGCCCCCAGGAGAACGCCGAAGGCTGCTACGACATGGGCTACGGCGGCGGCGCGGGCCTCGTCGCCGCCCGCAAGTGCGGCGACACCGACAACCAGTACGTGACGATCCAGAACCTCGACCCCGTCACCGGCGCGCCGCTCTCCTCGTACAAGATGCCGACGGGCGTCGAGTACGCGTCGATCGTCTCCACCCGGCCGCTGGTCGTCGCGGCCGACGTGGGGGACACGGCGGGCGACGGCTCCGGCATCTCGGACTTCTTCTCCCTCGACGAGAAGACCGGCAAGCTGAAGGCGAAGATCACCGCGGACGCCGAGCGGTACGCGGGCAAGTGCCGCTCCACCGACGTGGAGAACTGCGAGAAGCTCGTCGTCGGCAACGGCCGCCTGTACGTCCCCACCGAAGCCCACGAAGGCTCCGGCGAGGACTACAACCGCGTCAACGAGATCGTCGCCTTCGACCTGGCCACCGGCAAGCTCACCGGCCAGAAACTGGACTCGGGCACCAACACGCAGGTGTTCCCCGTACGGATGGACGGCGGCAACCTCATCGCCTACAAGACGCCCGGCTACGAACGCGGCGGCCAGATCGTCAGCGTCGACGGCGGGACGTTCGAGGAGACCGTGCTGCTGAAGACCCCGGTGGACCGGGCGATCAGCAACGCCGAGCGCAGCCTCGCCGAGCGCGAGGACATGCTCTACCGCGACGGACGGCTGTACCTGGCCGACTACTTCGTCTCCAAGCCGTCGACGGTGGTGAAGGAAACGCGTTACCTGGCACTGGTGTTCACCACCCGGTGATCCCGTGAGCCCCCCCACGGCCCGGCGCGTCCACCCGACGCGCCGGGCCGCGCGCTTCCCCGGCGTCACCCCGCCGCACCTCAAGTAGCCCTGATAGGCGAAGAATTCGACATTGCGGGGGTCTCCTGGCCGGTAGGGGGCGCACGACGTCGAACAAGCGTGTAGCTTGCCGGGTCATGGACGGCCGGGGGGCCGCACCAGGGGGTTGGGGGTTCTCGATGGGCGTGCGCCTGATGGTGGTCGACGACCACCGCCTGCTCGCCGAGGCGCTCGCCTCGGCCCTGAAGCTGCGCGGGCACCGCGTGCTCGCCGCCGCCGCACCGGCCGCGGGCGCGGCCGAACTGGTGGTGAACCGCGCCCCCGAAGTGTGCCTCCTCGGCACGGCGACCCCGGCGGAACCGGGCACCTTCGACCCGGTCGTACGGATCAAACGGGACCGCCCACAAGTGGCGGTGCTGGTCCTGGGCCCGGTACCCAGCCCGCGCGGCATCGCAGCGGCCTTCGCGGCCGGCGCCTCCGGATACGTACGACACGACGAACGCATCGAAGGCGTCGAACGCGCCATCATGAAGGCCCGCGCGGGCGAAGCCGCCGTCGCCCCGCAACTCCTGCAAGGAGCCTTCACGGAACTGCTCAACCCGGCCGCCACCCCGGACGACGAAGGCCAACGGTTACTGCGGATGCTGACCCCCCGCGAAGTGGAAGTCCTGGTACGGGTCGCCGAGGGCGAAGACACCCGGCTGATCGCCGCCGGCATGGGCATCGCCCCGAGCACGGCCCGCACCCACGTGCAGCGCGTCCTGATGAAACTCGGCGTCGGCTCCCGACTGGAGGCCGCCGCCCTGGCGGCCCGCACGGGCCTCCTCGACCACGCCGCAGCGGGCCTCCCCCGCATCCCGAAGCAGCGCTGACTTTTTGGGCTCGTTGCGCCTCCGGGGCGCTGTGAGCGGGTGTCGAGGGGGCGAACGTGCTCAGCGCTTCGCGCCTCCGCGCGATCGCCCCCTCGACACCCGCGCGCCCCTTCGGCTCCACGAGCGGTCCATGGGGGCATCCTCCCCTCCCGGCCCGCAGGGTCTTCCGGTTCCATGAGTGGCGCCCGACCGGCCTCTCGTCACCCGCGCCCCCGGTCCTGTACGGCCCACGGGCGCGCCCTCCCCCCGGCCCGCAGGGGCCTCCCGGTCCCACGAGTCGCGCCCGACCGTCCCCCTGGCTCCGTGTGCCCCTGCACCGCCATGAGCGGTCCACGGGGGCGTCCTCCCCCCTCCCGGCCCGCACGGGCCTCCAGGGTCACGAGGGGCGCCCGACCACCCCCTGCCCCCCAACCACCACTCCGGCCCCACGAGCGGCCCCAGGGGTGCCCTCCCGTCCCGGGCCCTCCTCGGCCCCGGGCCATACCGTCGGCGCGCTGGCGGGGAGGTGGGGTTTTCGCTGTCCCGCCTCATTGACGCCTGTGTGTGTTTGTGATTCCTTGTGTGTGGTTCTGTTTGATCTGGTTGTGGTGCGAGGAGCCCTGAGTGAAGAAGACGTCCACCCGGCTCGCCGACGGGCGCGAGCTGGTGTACTACGACTCCCGGGACGACGTGGTGCGGGACGCCGTCGACCGGCGGCCCCTCGACCCGATCTCCACCACCTCCGAGATCCGCGAGGACGTGCTCCTCGGCGACCGCGTCGCCATCGCCTCCCACCGGCAGGGCCGCACGTACCACCCGCCGGCCGACGAGTGCCCGTTGTGCCCCTCCGGGGACGGCCGGCACAGCGAGATCCCCGACTCCGACTACGACGTCGTCGTCTTCGAGAACCGCTTCCCCTCCCTCGCCGGCGACTCCGGCCGCTGCGAGGTCGTCTGCTTCACCTCCGACCACGACGCGTCCTTCGCCGACCTCACCGAGGAGCAGGCCGGGCTCGTCCTGGAGGCGTGGACCGACCGCACCGCCGAGCTGGCCGAGGTCCCCGGCGTGGAGCAGGTGTTCTGCTTCGAGAACCGGGGCGCCGAGATCGGCGTCACCCTCGGCCACCCGCACGGCCAGATCTACGGCTACCCCTTCACCACGCCCCGCACGGCGCTGATGCTGCGCTCCCTGGAGGAGCACGCGGCCCGCACCGGCGGCGGCAACCTCTTCGACGACCTCGTCGAGCGGGAGCGCGCCGACGGCGAGCGGGTGGTCCTCGCCACCGACCACTGGACCGCCTTCGTGCCGTACGCCGCCCACTGGCCGTACGAGGTGCACCTCTACCCCAACCGCCGCGTCCCGGACCTGCGCGGACTCGACGAGGCGGCGCGCACAGAGTTCCCACAGGTGTACCTGGAACTGTTGAGGCGCTTCGACCGGATCTTCGGGGAGGGCGAACCGCCCACGCCGTACATCGCCGCCTGGCACCAGGCGCCGTTCGGCGACCCTCGGCGCGACGCGTTCGCCCTGCATCTCGAGCTTTTCACCATCCGCCGCACGTCCGGCAAGCTGAAGTTCCTCGCGGGCTCCGAATCGGGCATGAGCGTGTTCATCAACGACGTGCCGCCGGAGGCGGCGGCCCGCCGACTGCGAGAGGTAGCGAGCGCATCATGAAGTACCTGGTAACGGGCGGGGCCGGCTACGTCGGCAGCGTCGTCGCCGCCCACCTGCTGGAGGCCGGCCACGAGGTGACGGTCCTCGACGACCTGTCGACCGGCTTCCGCGAGGCCGTCCCGGACGGCGCCGCCTTCGTCGAGGGCCGCGTCCAGGACGCCGCCCGCTTCCTCGACGCCTCGTACGACGGGGTGCTGCACTTCGCGGCGTTCTCGCAGGTCGGCGAGTCCGTCGCCAAGCCGGAGAAGTACTGGGACAACAACGTCGGCGGCACGATGGCGCTGCTCGACGCGATGCGCGCGGCCGGCGTGCGCCGCCTGGTGTTCTCCTCGACCGCCGCGACGTACGGCGAGCCGGTCTCCACGCCCCTCACGGAGACCGACCCCACGGCCCCCACCAGCCCGTACGGCGCCTCGAAGCTCGCCGTCGACCACATGATCAGCGGGGAGGCCACCGCGCACGGCCTGGCCGCCGCGTCCCTGCGGTACTTCAACGTCGCCGGCGCGTACGGCGGCCACGGCGAGCTCCACGACCCCGAGTCGCACCTCATCCCGCTCGTCCTCCAGGTCGCCCTCGGCCGGCGCGAGTCCATCTCCGTGTACGGGGACGACTACGCGACCCCGGACGGCACCTGCGTCCGCGACTACATCCACGTCGCGGACCTGGCCGAGGCCCACCTCCTCGCCATGGACGCCGTCACCCCCGGCGAGCACCTGATCTGCAACCTCGGCAACGGCAACGGCTTCTCGGTCCGCGAGGTCATCGAGACCGTCCGCGAGGTCACCGGCCACCCGGTGCCCGAGGTCACGGCCGCGCGCCGCCCCGGCGACCCGGCCGTCCTGGTCGCCTCGGCGGCCGTCGCGCGGGAGCGGCTCGGCTGGCGGCCGTCGCGCACGGACCTCGCGGGCATCGTCCGCGACGCATGGGACTTCGCGCGGCGGCGCGAGACGGAGAGGGGAACGGCACAGTGAACGGTACGGAGACCGTGTCCGCGGCGGAGAAGGTCGCCGCGCAGTTCCGGGAGCTGTACGGCACCGCGCCGGACGGCGTGTGGGCCGCGCCGGGCCGGGTGAACCTGATCGGCGAGTACACCGACTTCAACGACGGGTTCGTGATGCCGCTGGCCCTGCCGCACACCGCGGTCGCCGCCGTCGCGCGCCGCACGGACGGGCGGCTGAGGATCCACTCCGCGGAGGCGGACACCGCCTCGGGCCAGGGGATCGTCCAGCTCGACGCGGCCGGGCTGCGGCCCGGCGCCGACACCGGCTGGGCCGCCTACCCGGCCGGGGTCGTGTGGGCGCTGCGCGAGGCCGGCCACCCGGTCGCCGGCGCGGACATCCACCTGTCGTCGACGGTGCCCACGGGCGCCGGGCTGTCGTCCTCGGCCGCCCTGGAGGTCGTCACCGCCCTCGCCCTCGACGAGCTGTACGGGTTGGGGCTGCCCGCCCCCGAGCTGGCCGTCCTCGCCCAGCGCGCCGAGAACGCCTTCGTCGGCGTGCCCTGCGGCGTCATGGACCAGATGGCGTCCGCCTGCTGCACGGAGGGGCACGTCCTGCACCTGGACACCCGCGACCTGACGCAGCGTCAAGTCCCGTTCGACCTCCCGGCGCACGGGCTGCGGCTGCTCGTCGTCGACACGCGCGTGAAGCACGCGCTCGGCGACGGCGCGTACGCCGAGCGGCGCGCCGGGTGCGAGGCGGGCGCGCGGGCGCTCGGGGTGCGCACCCTGCGGGAGGTCCGCTACGAGGTGCTCCCGGAGGCGCTGGAGCGGCTGGACGACCCGACCGTGCGCGCCTACGTGCGCCACGTCGTGTCCGACAACCACCGCGTCGAGCGGACGATGGCGCTGCTCGACGCCGGTGACGTACGGGCCGTCGGCCCCGTCCTGTCCGAGGGACACGCCTCCCTCCGGGACGACCTGCGGGTCTCCTGTCCCGAGCTGGACCTCGTCGTCTCGGCGGCGGTCGCCGCGGGGGCGCTGGGCGCCCGGATGACCGGCGGCGGCTTCGGCGGCTCGGCGGTCGTCCTGACCGAGGCGGACGCGGCGGACGCCGTGGCCGCGGCGGTGGAGGCGGCGTTCGCGGCGGAGGGCCACCCGGCGCCGCGGATCTTCCCGGCCGTACCGTCGGCGGGAGCGCGCCGCGTGCTGTGAACCGCGCCGGCACCGCGCCGACCGGACGGAGAACTGTCGATTTCCGCCTCGTAACGGCACAGCTGACACACGGGAAACACCCTGGTCGGTCAGTTCTGCAAATCGGCTTCCGGTCCGGGCCTCCGCCCGTACGCTGATGCACAGCATCGGTGGGGGCCGATGCCCATCAGGGGGCGAGACAGCCGGGTACGACGCCTGGAGCGGGGTAACACTCGGGCACGGCGGCGGCCGCACGCCCGCGTGCGCGCCCCGGCTCCGGGCGCCGGCCCGCTCCGGCCCGCTTCCTCGACGCATAGGGGTGCCAGTGGTCCGTATCCGGGTTCTGGTGGTGGACGACCACCGCATCTTCGCCGAGTCGCTCGCCGCAGCACTGGCGGCCGAGCCCGACGTGGACGTCGCCGCGGCGGGCAGCGGCCCCGCCGCGATGCGCTGCCTGGACCGCGCGGCCGCCGAGGGCCGCCGGTTCGACGTCCTCCTCGTCGACGCCGACCTCGGCACGGCCGCCGGGCAGGCCGTGGCGCGCGTCGTCCCGGACGGCGGGGCGGCGGACGGCATCGTCGACGGGATCTCCCTGGTCGCCGGG
Source organism: Streptomyces tamarix (assembly GCF_032423885.1). Classification (NCBI taxonomy): domain Bacteria; kingdom Bacillati; phylum Actinomycetota; class Actinomycetes; order Kitasatosporales; family Streptomycetaceae; genus Streptomyces; species Streptomyces tamarix. The sequence goes on from NZ_JAWCTQ010000048.1 coordinate 17,773, forward strand.
GTGCGCGAGGCCCACCCCTCCGTGCGGACCGTGGTGCTCGCCGAGAAGGACGACCCGCGCCGCGCCGCGCTGGCCCTCCAGGCCGGGGCGAACGGCTGGGTCGCCAAGGACTGCTCCCTCCAACGGCTGCTCGGCGTGGTCCGGGGCGTCCTGCGCGACGAGACCCACCTGGCGCCCGCGCTGCTCACGGGGGTGCTGCGGGAGCTGACGGCGGCCCGCAAGCACCGCTCCGAGAGCGAGCGGCTCGTCGAGTCCCTCACGCCGCGCGAACGGGAGGTGCTGCGCTGCATGGTCGCGGGGCTGGGCCGCAAGGCCGTCGCCGAGCGCCTCTTCCTCTCCCCGCACACGGTCCGCACGCACATGCAGAACGTGCTGGGGAAACTGGGCGTGCACTCCACGCTCGCGGCGGTCGCGCTGGCCCGCAGGGCCGGGGTCGGCCCCGCCGAGTCAGCCGGGAACGTTGTCGAACGGGGCGGTCAGCTGGCGTAGCAGCGCCGCGAGGTCGGCGCGCTGGGCGCGGGAGAGCCGGGCGAGGATGGCCCGCTCCTGGTCCAGCAGCCCGGCGAGGGCCTGGTCGGCGCGGTCGCGCCCCTCGGCGGTGAGGCGGACGAGGACGCCGCGCCGGTCGGTGGGGTCGGGCAGCCGCTCGACGAGGCCCTTCTTCGCGAGCCGGTCGATGCGGTTGGTCATCGTGCCCGACGTGACGAGCGTCTGCGTGAGGAGCTGACCGGGGGAAAGCTGGTAGGGGGCGCCGGCGCGGCGCAGCGACGTGAGGACGTCGAACTCCCACGGCTCCAGCTGGTGCTCCGCGAAGGCGAGGCGGCGCGCCCGGTCGAGGTGGCGGGCCAGCCGGGAGACCCGGCTCAGCACCTCGAGCGGCTCCACGTCGAGGTCCGGGCGCTCCCGGCGCCATGCAGCGACCAGACGGTCGACCTCGTCCTCCATGACGATCAGTGTAGGCGATCTGTCGACGTGAAGTCTCTTGATATCAAGAAATGTGCTTCCGTACGATTGAGAGGGTCGCGAGTGGAGCAACGTTCCGCTGAGATATCTCGCACCAGCAAGGGGAATTGACCATGCATTCCGCACCGATTTGGGATCCTCGGCAGTATCTGCGCCACTCCGGCCACCGCGCCCGGCCGTTCCTCGACCTGCTCGCCCGGATCCCCGAGCTGCCCGCCGCCAAGGAGGGGCGGCCCGCCAGGATCGCCGACATCGGTTGCGGGCCCGGCAACGTCACCGCGCTCCTCGCGGACCGCTGGCCCGACGCGCACATCACCGGTTTCGACCTCTCCCGCGAGATGCTCGACCAGGCCGAGAAGGAGTACGCCGGGGCCACGCCGGGCGGCGGCCGGCTCGACTTCCGGCACGCCGACGCGGCCCGGTGGACGCCCGACGAGCCGTACGACCTGATCGTCTCCAACGCGGCGCTCCAGTGGGTCCCCGGCCACGCCGAGTCCTTCGGCGACTGGCTGGACGGGATCGCCCCCGGCGGCACCCTCGCCTTCCAGGTGCCCGCCAACTTCACCTCCCCCAGCCACGCCCTGCTGAGCGAGTTGTGCGAGTCCCCCCGGTGGCGCGACCGGCTCGGCGAGCACGGGCGGCGGTACGTCCACATCCTCGACGCGACGGAGTACCTGGAGCGGCTGACGGACCTCGGCTGCGCGACCGACGCGTGGGAGACCGTGTACGCCCAGCTCCTCCAGGGCGAGGACCCGATCCTCGACTGGACCAAGGGCACGGCCCTGCGCCCGGTCCTCACGGTGCTCGCGGACGACGGGGAGGCGACGGAGGAGTTCCTCTCCCAGTACCGCGACCTCCTGCGCAAGGCATACCCGCCGGGCCCCCACGGCACGGTCTACCCCTACCGCCGCATATTCGCCGTCGCCCACAAGGAGTACTGATGCTGGTCGCCGTCGACCACGTCCAGATGGCGGCACCGGTCGGCTCGGAGGAGCGGCTGCGCGCGTACTACGCGGGCGTCCTCGGGATGACGCAGGTCCCCAAGCCGCCGGCGCTCGCCGCGAACGGAGGGTGCTGGTTCCAGGCGGGTGCCGTGCGGCTGCACCTGGGGGTCGAAGCGGGCTTCCGGCCGGCGAGGAGGGCGCACCCCGGGCTGCTGGTCAGCGGGATCGAGGCGTACGCGGCGCGGCTGGCGGCGTACGGGGCGCCGGTCGTCTGGGACGACAAGCTGCCCGGGCACCGCCGCTTCTACTCGGAGGACCCGGTGGGCAACCGCCTCGAATTCCTGGAGCCCCGCGCCTGACGCGCCGCGGGGGGCCGGGCCCCGCGGCCCCGCCCTCCCCGGCCGTGAGCGGCCGGTCCACCCGGCGGCGGGACGGGCGGCCGTTCCTCCTCCCCGGGCGGGGCCGGGGGAGGAGCGCCCGCCCCGGGGCGGACCGGTCCGGCGGGGCGGCGGACGCCCCGGGGGCGGAAGGCGCGGCGGGCCGCCCGCAGGGGGTCAGGACTTGCGGTGGCCTATCAGGCGGGGCTTCTGCTCCAGGCCGTCCAGCCCGTGCCACGCCAGGTTCACCAGGTGCGCCGCCACCTCGGCCTTCTTCGGCTTCCGGGCGTCCAGCCACCACTGCCCCGTCAGCGCGACCATCCCCACCAACGCCTGCGCGTACAGCGGCGCCAGCTTCGGGTCGAAACCCCGGGCCTTGAACTCCAGGCCCAGAATGTCCTCCACCTGGGTGGCGATGTCCGAGATCAGCGACGCGAACGTACCCGTCGACTGCGCCACCGGCGAGTCCCGCACCAGGATCCGGAAGCCGTCCGTGTACGTCTCGATGTAGTCCAGCAGAGCGAACGCCGCCTGTTCCAGGAGCTCACGCGGGTGCCCCGCCGTGAGCGCGCCGGTCACCATGTCCAGGAGCTGGCGCATCTCCCGGTCGACCACGACCGCGTACAGCCCCTCCTTGCCGCCGAAGTGTTCGTACACGACCGGCTTCGACACCCCGGCCTTCGCCGCGATCTCCTCCACCGACGTGCCTTCGAAACCGCGTTCGGCGAACAGCGTCCGGCCGATGTCGAGCAGCTGCTGGCGCCGTTCGGCGCCGGTCATCCGGACCCGGCGGCCCCGCCGGGGCTTGTCGCTGCTGGTACTGCTGCCGTCGATCGCCACACCGTCCATCATGCCGCGTTCGCGGAACGCGGCTGGCGGCGGGCTTCGATCCGGGCCTCGGAGGGCCAGCGCACGTCGTACGCCCACCCCAGCTTCTCGAACCAGCGGATCAGCCGCGCGCTGGAGTCCACCTGGCCCCTCATCACGCCGTGCCGGGCGCTCGTCGGGTCCGCGTGGTGCAGGTTGTGCCAGGACTCGCCGCACGACAGGACCGCCAGCCACCACACGTTGCCCGAGCGGTCACGCGACTTGAACGGGCGCTTGCCCACCGCGTGGCAGATCGAGTTGATCGACCACGTGACGTGGTGCAGCAGGGCCACCCGCACCAGGGAGCCCCAGAAGAACGCGGTGAAGGCGCCCCACCACGACATCGTCACCAATCCGCCCACCAGCGGCGGGAGGGCCAGCGACACGACCGTCCACAGGACGAACTGGCGGGAGATCCGCCGCAGCGCCGGGTCCTTGATCAGGTCCGGGGCGTACTTGTGCTGCGGCGTCTGCTCCTCGTCGAACATCCATCCGATGTGCGCCCACCACAGGCCCTTCACCAGCGCCGGGACCGTCTCCCCGAACCGCCACGGCGAGTGCGGGTCGCCCTCCCCGTCCGAGAACTTGTGGTGCTTGCGGTGGTCCGCCACCCAGCGCACCAGCGGCCCCTCCACCGCCAGCGAGCCCATGATCGCCAGTGCGATCCGCAGCGGGCGTTTCGCCTTGAACGACCCGTGGGTGAAGTAGCGGTGGAAGCCGATCGTGATGCCGTGGCAGCCGATGAAGTACATCGCCACCAGCAGCCCGAGGTCGAGCCAGCTCACTCCCCACCCCCAGGCCAGCGGCACGGCCGCCACCAGGGCGAGGAACGGCACGGTGATGAAGAGGAGCAGGGTGACCTGCTCGATGGAGCGCTTGCTGTCGCCGCCCAGCGTGGCGGACGGCGTGTCCTGTTGCCGCTCGGTGCGGTCGAGTACGTCCGGGGTCATGGTCATGGGCGTCCCCTTGGGGGTGAGAGGGAGGGTGGGAGAGGGAGTGGACGGAGGTCGGACCGGCCTTGCTACGGTCCCGTAACCTACGGAGACGTAAGTATGGCAGCGCCCGGGCCCGCGGCAAGAGGGCTGCGATCGGCGCGGCCCGGACGGACACCTATCCTGGGTGTCGTCGGACAGCGCGGTCCGCAGCGTCCCGCTGGGACCGCCTCGCGCAAACCGGCCGGTAGTGCGAAGGGGCGATCCCGGGGGACACCTCAGCAGTACCCCCTCCAGACGTGCTCATCACTGCAAGGAGCCGCACCTGTGAGCAGTGCCGACCAGACCCCTTCCGCCAGCGCCGAGCTGCGCGCCGACATCCGACGACTGGGTGACCTGCTGGGCGAGACGCTCGTACGGCAGGAAGGGCCCGAGCTCCTCGAGCTCGTCGAGAAGGTCCGCCGCCTGACCCGCGAGGACGGCGAGGCCGCCGCCGAGCTGCTCGGCGACACCGACCTGGAGACCGCCGCCCGGCTGGTCCGAGCCTTCTCGACCTACTTCCACCTCGCCAACGTCACCGAACAGGTCCACCGGGGCCGCGAGATGCGCGCCCGCCGCGCCGCCGAGGGCGGCCTGCTCGCCCGTACGGCCGACATGCTCAAGGACGGCGACCCGGAGCACGTCCGCGAGACGGTCCGCAACCTCAACGTCCGTCCGGTCTTCACCGCGCACCCGACCGAGGCCGCGCGCCGCTCCGTGCTGAACAAGCTCCGCCGGATCGCCGCCCTCCTCGACGAGCCGGTCACCGCCACCGACCGCCGTCGCCACGACCTGCGGCTCGCGGAGAACATCGACCTCATCTGGCAGACCGACGAGCTCCGCGTGGTCCGCCCCGAGCCGGCCGACGAGGCCCGCAACGCCATCTACTACCTGGACGAGCTGCACGCCGGCGCGGTCGGCGACGTCCTGGAGGACCTCGCCGCCGAGCTGGAGCGGGTCGGCGTCGAGCTGCCGCCCGGCACCCGCCCGCTGACCTTCGGCACCTGGATCGGCGGCGACCGCGACGGCAACCCCAACGTGACCCCGGCCGTCACCTGGGAGGTGCTGATCCTCCAGCACGAGCACGGCCTCACCGACGCCATCGAGACGATCGACGAGCTGCGCGGCCTGCTGTCCAACTCCATCCGGTACGCCGGCGCCACGCAGGAGCTCCTCGACTCCCTCCAGCAGGACCTGGACCGCCTGCCCGAGATCAGCCCCCGCTACAAGCGGCTGAACGCCGAGGAGCCGTACCGGCTCAAGGCGACCTGCATCCGGCAGAAGCTGGTCAACACCCGCGAGCGCCTCGCCCAGGGCACCCCGCACCAGGAGGGCCGCGACTACCTCGGCACGGCCGAGCTGCTCCGGGACCTCGCCCTCATCCAGACCTCGCTGCGCGAGCACCGGGGCGGCCTCCTCGCCGACGGCCACCTGGACCGCACCATCCGCACCCTGTCCGCGTTCGGCCTCCAGCTCGCCACGATGGACGTCCGCGAGCACGCCGACGCCCACCACCACGCCCTCGGCCAGTTGTTCGACCGGCTCGGCGAGGAGTCGTGGCGGTACGCGGACATGCCCCGCGAGTACCGGCAGAAGCTGCTCGCCAAGGAGCTGCGCTCCCGGCGCCCGCTCGCCCCGACGCCGGCGCCGCTCGACGCGGCCGGGGAGAAGACCCTCGGCGTCTTCCACACGGTGAAGGAGGCGTTCGAGCGGTTCGGGCCCGAGGTCATCGAGTCGTACATCATCTCGATGTGCCAGGGCGCCGACGACGTGTTCGCCGCCGCCGTCCTCGCGCGCGAGGCGGGGCTGATCGACCTGCACGCCGGCTGGGCGAAGATCGGCATCGTGCCGCTGCTGGAGACGACCGACGAGCTGAGGGCCGCGGACGTCATCCTCAACGACATGCTCGCCGACCCGTCGTACCGACGGCTCGTCTCGCTCCGCGGCGACGTGCAGGAGGTCATGCTCGGTTACTCCGACTCGTCGAAGTTCGGCGGCATCACCACCTCCCAGTGGGAGATCCACCGCGCCCAGCGCAGACTGCGCGACGTGGCCCACCGCTACGGCGTCCGCCTCCGGCTGTTCCACGGCCGCGGGGGCACGGTCGGCCGCGGCGGCGGCCCCTCGCACGACGCGATCCTCGCCCAGCCCTGGGGCACCCTGGAGGGCGAGATCAAGGTCACCGAGCAGGGCGAGGTCATCTCCGACAAGTACCTCATCCCGTCCCTGGCCCGGGAGAACCTGGAGCTGACCGTCGCCGCGACGCTCCAGGCGTCCGCCCTGCACACGGGGCCGCGCCAGCCGCAGGAGGCCCTGGCCCGCTGGGACGCGGCGATGGACACGGTCTCCGAGGCCGCCCACACGGCGTACCGGGCGCTCGTCGAGGACCCGGACCTCCCGGCGTACTTCTTCGCCTCCACCCCGGTCGACCAGCTCGCGGAGCTGCACCTCGGCTCCCGGCCGTCCCGCCGCCCCGACTCGGGCGCCGGGCTCGACGGCCTGCGGGCCATCCCGTGGGTGTTCGGCTGGACGCAGTCGCGGCAGATCGTGCCCGGCTGGTACGGCGTGGGCTCCGGCCTGAAGGCGCTGCGCGACGCGGGCCTGGACGACGTGCTCGGCGAGATGTACGAGAAGTGGCACTTCTTCCGCAACTTCCTGTCGAACGTCGAGATGACCCTCGCCAAGACGGACCTGCGGATCGCCCGCCACTACGTCGACACGCTCGTGCCCGAGCCGCTGAAGCACGTCTTCGCCGCCATCGAGGCCGAGCACGCCCTCACCGTGGAGCAGGTCCTGCGGATCACCGGCGAGCGCGAACTGCTGGACGCGCAGCCCGCGCTGAAGCAGACGTTCGCGATCCGCGACGCCTACCTGGACCCGATCTCCTACCTCCAGGTGGCGCTGCTGAAGCGGCAGCGCGACGCGGCCGCCGCCGACGAGCCGGCCGACCCGCTGCTCGCCCGGGCGCTGCTGCTCACCGTGAACGGCGTGGCGGCCGGTCTGCGCAACACCGGCTGACCGCGCGCCCCGCACGCGGACGGGCCCCCGCCGGAGTCGCTCCGGCGGGGGCCCGCCCGTTCACGCACGCGGGGCGCGTCGTCAGTGCTGCCGGACCCTGCGGCGGCGCGCCACCAGGAGGGCGCCACCGGCGACGAGCACGGCGGCGAGGGCGGCGAGGACGCCGACGGGGGCGCCGCTGCCGGTCTCGGCCAGGTCACCGGTGGAGGAGCCCTCGGACGGGGACGGGGACGGCGCGACGGTCGGCGCGGTCCCGCCCGGGGCGGTCCCGGACGGCGCCGGGGCGCCCGGCGCCACGGACGGGGACGGCGAGGTCGCGGGGGACCCGGGGTTCTCCGACGGGCCCCCGGACGGGTTCCCCGAGGGCGTCCCGGACGGGTCCTGCGAGGGGGTCCCGGAGGGGTTCTCCGAAGGGGTCCCGGAGGGGTTCCCGCTCGGGGTGTCGGACGGGCCCGGCGCCACGTCCGGGCAGTCGGACTTGAAGACCTTGGACTTGGCCTGCCCCTTCTCGCCCTCCCAGTTCCAGGACAGCTTGTACTGACCGTCGGGGAGGGTCATGTCCTCGGTGCGGCCGTGGCCCTCGCCGTCCAGGGTGATCGAGCCGTTCTTGACGGCCGTGCCCTTCTCGACGTCGTTCTCGGCCCAGGCATGGATCTGCCAGGTGACCTTCTGGGCGGCGTCGAAGCGGAAGGCGTCGAGGTAGAACGCGCAGACCTTGGGCTCGTTCTTCTTGAGCTCCTCGCCGGTCTCCGCGTCGTGGATCTTGACGGTGCCGTTGTCGCCGTTGGTGGCGTGGGCGGTGGGGGCGAGCGTCAGGCAGCAGGCCGCAGCCGCCACCAGGGCGCCGGTGGTCTTCGAAAGGGTGCGCATGGGCAGTCCAACGTGAGAGGTGACTGTGCCGTGGGGGGCGGCTCAGCTTCCTGTGGCGCCGCACGCCAGTCAAGGGCGATCGGAGGCATCCGGACGGATGTATTCCATTTGCTCCCCGCGGCCCCGATAACGGTTGGGTCACATCGCGTTCGGTTGTACGGAAGTCCGCACCGGTTCTGCCACGACCCGGCCGTCCGACCGCATGTGACGCATCGTCAGAGCATCAGGAACGACGCCACCAGCACCGCCCCGCCGGCCGCCCCCGACGCCCAGGCGGCGCGGGTCCAGCGCAGCCCGCCGCCGATGACCAGGGACGCGAGCAGCAGCGCACCGCCCAGCGGCAGCCACGCGTGCAGCCCGCCGGCCCAGCCGGTGCGCACGGCCTCGGTCGTGTCGGGCTTCACGACGACCTCGTACCGGCCGCCCTCCTCGACGGCGACGGACCGGGCGATCGTCATGTCCGTCCGGGGCGGCGCGGCGGGCCCGTCCGGGACGAAGCGGCCCGTGCACACCTCGTCGCCGCAGCCGGTGACCGTCATGGTGCCGTGCACGCGGCCCTCGGAGAGCAGCACGTGCTGCGCGGTGCCCCAGGACGCCCGGACGCCCGCGACCACCAGCACCAGGGCGACCAGCGCCAGGGCGGCGACACGGGCGTACGGGAGCACGGGGATCCGCTGCTTCGGGCTCATGGGGCGCGATCCTTGGCCATGGGGCCGCGCCCGGTCAATTCCGGTGGGCGGCCCGTCAGGAGTTGTACGCGGACTGCGCCCGCTCCAGGCCCTCGGTGACCAGCGCCTCGACGGCGTCGGCCGCGCGGTCCACGAAGTAGTCGAGCTCCTTGCGCTCGGCGGAGGAGAAGTCCTTGAGGACGAAGTCCGCGACCGGCATCCGGCCGGGCGGGCGCCCGATCCCGAACCGCACCCGGTGGTACTCCGGGCCCATCGCCTTCGTCATCGACTTGAGGCCGTTGTGGCCGTTGTCGCCGCCGCCCAGCTTGAGGCGCAGCGTGCCGTAGTCGATGTCCAGCTCGTCGTGGACGGCCACGATCTGGTGCGTGGGCACCTTGTAGAAGTCCCGCAGGGCGACCACGGGCCCGCCGGAGAGGTTCATGTACGACATCGGCTTGGCGAGCACGACCCGCCGGCCGGACGGGCCGGGGAGTCCCAGCCGCCCCTCCAGGACCTGCGCCTGCGCCTTGCCGTGCCGCTTGAAGGAGCCGCCGATCCGCTGGGCGAGGAGGTCGGCCACCATGAAGCCGACGTTGTGCCGGTTCCCGGCGTAGCCGGGCCCCGGGTTCCCCAGCCCCGCGATCAGCCAGGGGGCGCTGGCGTCCGTCATCTGCGTGTGCCTCCGGATAGGGGTGTGGGGGGTGCTGGACGCACCCCCCACGACGACATCAGGCCGAAACCGATGCTCAGGCCTCGGTGGCCTCTTCGCCCTCGGCGGCCGGCTCCTCGGCCTGCGCGGCCAGGACCTGCAGGACGACGGTGTCCGCGTCGACGGCGAGGGAGACGCCCTTCGGCAGGGTGATGTCCTTGGCGAGGACGGAGGCGCCGGCCTCCAGGCCCTCGACGGAGACGGTCAGGGCCTCGGGGATGTGGGTGGCCTCGGCCTCGACCGGCAGCGCGTTCAGCACGTGCTCCAGCAGGTTGCCGCCCGGGGCCAGCTCGCCCTCGGTGTGGACCGGGATCTCGACGTTGACCTGCTCGCCGCGGTTCACGAGCAGCAGGTCGACGTGCTCGATGAAGCCCTTCAGCGGGTCGCGCTGGACGGCCTTCGGGATGGCCAGCTCGGTCTTGCCGTCGAGCTCCAGGGCGAGCAGGGCGTTCGACGTCTTCAGGGCCATCATCAGGTCGTGGCCCGGCAGGGTCAGGTGGACCGGGTCGGTGCCGTGGCCGTACAGGACGCCCGGGACCTTGTTGGCGCGGCGGATGCGGCGGGCGGCACCCTTGCCGAACTCGCTGCGGGTCTCGGCGGTGAGCTTCACTTCGGACATGGCGCACTCCTCGTATGCGGGGGCGGACATCTGGTCGCGGTCACTCGGCCACGACTGGACTGGCCTGCTACGAAGAGCGCGTCGATAACGGACCGCCGCGGTCGTACGGACCACGGCCTCCCTCGCCGAGCAACTCCGACAGTCTACTCGGCGTTCCGCGGCGCACCCAATCCGATCACCGGGGCCCGCGGACGGCCCGACCCGGACGGCCCCCGGACGGCCCCCGGACGGCGAAGGCCGCCTCCCCGGGCGGGGGAGGCGGCCTTCGCGGCGGTGCCGCGCATCGGGTACCGGCTACTGCTGCTCTTCGAAGAGGCTGGTGACCGAGCCGTCCTCGAACACCTCGCGCACCGCGCGGGCGATCGTCGGCGCGATCGACAGCACCGTGATCTTCTCCAGCTCCAGCTCGCCCGGCGTCGGCAGCGTGTTGGTGAGCACGAACTCGCTCACCTTGGAGTTCTTCAGCCGGTCCGCGGCCGGGCCGGAGAGGATGCCGTGCGTCGCGGTGACGATGACGTCCTCGGCGCCGTGCGCGAACAGCGCGTCGGCGGCGGCGCAGATCGTGCCACCCGTGTCGATCATGTCGTCGACCAGGATGCACACGCGGCCCTTGACCTCGCCGACGACCTCGTGGACGGTCACCTGGTTGGCGACGTCCTTGTCGCGGCGCTTGTGGACGATGGCCAGCGGGGCGTCCAGCCGGTCGCACCAGCGGTCGGCGACCCGTACGCGGCCGGCGTCCGGGGAGACGACGGTCAGCTTGGAGCGGTCGACCTTCGCGCCCACGTAGTCCGCGAGGACCGGCAGCGCGGTCAGGTGGTCGACCGGGCCGTCGAAGAAGCCCTGGATCTGGTCGGTGTGCAGGTCCACGGTGAGGATGCGGTCCGCGCCCGCGCACTTCAGCAGGTCCGCGACGAGGCGCGCCGAGATCGGCTCGCGGCCCTTGTGCTTCTTGTCCTGCCGGGCGTAGCCGTAGGACGGGATGATCACGGTGATGCTCGCGGCGGAGGCCCGCTTCAGAGCGTCGATCATGATGAGCTGTTCCATGATCCACTTGTTGATCGGAGCCGTGTGGCTCTGGATCAGGAAGCAGTCCGCGCCTCGCGCCGACTCCTGGTAGCGGACGTAGATCTCACCGTTGGCGAAGTCGAAGACCTTCGTCGGCACCAGATCGACACCCAGCTGATGTGCGACCTCCTCGGCCAGCTCGGGGTGGGCGCGGCCGGAGAAGAGCATCAGCTTCTTCTCGCCGGTCGTCTTGATCCCGGTCACAGCACTGTCTCCTCAGACGTGTTCTCTGGCCGCGTGTCCCGTGCGCCGCGAACCAGCCGAATTTGTGTGCACGTATCACGGTACGCCCAGTACGACGTACGTGTTTTCGGTCAGCCTTCGCCGCCGGTCTCTCCGGCCGCCGCCGTGGCGGCCTGGGCGGCGGCGCTGCCGGGCCGCTTCCGGGCCACCCAGCCCTCGATATTCCGCTGCTGGCCACGGGCCACGGCCAACGCGCCGGCCGGGACGTCCTTGGTGATCACGGAGCCGGCGGCCGTGTAGGCGCCGTCCCCGACCGTGACAGGAGCCACAAACATGTTGTCCGACCCGGTCTTGCAGTGGGACCCGATCGTCGTGTGGTGCTTCTTCTCGCCGTCGTAGTTCACGAAGACGCTCGCGGCGCCGATGTTCGTGTACTCGCCGATGGTGGCGTCGCCGACGTACGACAGGTGCGGGACCTTCGTGCCCTCGCCGATCGTCGCGTTCTTCGTCTCGACGTAGGTGCCGATCTTGCTCTTGACGCCGAGCCGCGTCCCCGGGCGGAGGTACGCGTACGGGCCCACGGAGGCGCCCTCGCCGATCACGGCGGAGTCCGCGACGGTGTTGTCCACGCGGGCGCCCCGGCCGACCTGGGTGTCCCGCAGGCGGGTGTTCGGGCCGACCTCGGCGTCCTCCGCGACGTGCGTGGCGCCCAGCAGCTGCGTACCCGGGTGGACCACCGCGTCCCGCTCGAACGTCACGGTGACGTCGACCTGCACGGACGCCGGGTCGATCACCGTCACGCCGTCCGCCATGGCGCGCTCCAGGAGGCGCCGGTTGAGCAGCGCGCGGGCCTCGGAGAGCTGGACGCGGTTGTTGATGCCGAGGATCTCGCGGTGGTCGCCCGCGACGGACGCGCCCACGCGGTGCCCGGCCTCGCGCAGGATGCCCAGCACGTCGGTGAGGTACTCCTCGCCCTGGCTGTTGTCCGTGCGGACCTCGCCCAGCGCCTTCGCGAGGAGCCGCCCGTCGAACGCGAACACGCCGGAGTTGATCTCCCGGACGGCCCGCTGCTCGTCGCTGGCGTCCTTGTGCTCCACGATCGCGGTGACGGCGCCCGTGGCCGGGTCGCGGACGATGCGGCCGTAGCCGGTCGCGTCCGGCACCTCGGCGGTCAGCACGGTGACGGCGTTGCCGTCCGCGGCGTGCGTCGCGGCCAGCGCGCCCAGCGTCCGCCCGGACAGCAGCGGGGTGTCGCCGCACACCACGACCACGGTGCCGTCGACCCGCCCCAGCTCCTCCAGCGCCATGCGGACCGCGTGCCCGGTGCCGTTCTGCTCGTACTGGACGGCGGTGCGCGTCCCGGCGTAGTGCTCCTGGAGGTGCGCGGCGACCTGCTCGCGGGCGTGGCCGACGACGACGCAGAGGTGCTCGGGGTCCAGCTCGCGCGCGGCGGAGACGACGTGTCCGACGAGGGAGCGGCCGCAGATCTCGTGCAGGACCTTCGGGGTCTTGGACTTCATGCGGGTGCCCTCACCCGCGGCGAGGACGATGACTGCGGCCGGGGGGTTGGCGCTCACGGGTGGCCCTTCGGCTTCGGGTGGTGGACACCCGCAGGATACCGGGGGGTTTCGCAGGGGAAACGAGGGCGGGTCCCGGCCGCGGAGGCCAGGACCCGCGCGGACGTGCCGCGACTGGCTCCCCCATCAGGATTCGAACCTGAACATACGGGACCAAAACCCGCAGTGCTGCCTGATTACACCATGGGGGATCAACCCGGTTGAACCGGACACGAGGTCGGGTCGCCGGACCGGCACGCAACACTATGCCGTACCGACCGGCCTCCGTGCGACGGTGCCCGGCGGACCTGCGGGGGCCGCCCGTAGGCTGGGATGCATGACCACAACGGGGGCACACCAGGACGCCACGGGCATGACCGCCCGGGGATTCGGGTGGTGGGGGAGGCGGCGCGGAGCCGCGCTGGACATCGGACTCGGGGTCCTCTCGGCCCTGGAATGCGCGGGCGAGGGCGTCGGCTTCGCCGAGGGCGTCCACGTGCCGGCGGCGGTGGGGGCGCTGTTCGGACTGGCCGCCGGATCGGTGCTCGTCCTGCGGCGGCGCTGGCCCATCGCCGTCGTCCTCGTCTCCGTCGCCGTCACACCGGCCGAGATGGGTTACCTCATGGCCGTCGTCGGCCTGTACACCCTCGCCGCCTCCGACGTGCCGCGGCGGATCACCGCGGCGCTCGCCGGCATGTCGCTCGTCGCGGTCTTCCTCGTCACCTTCGTGCGGCTGCGGCAGGACGTCGCCGCCTCCGACTTCGACCCCGGCTCCTGGTACGTGCCGCTCGTGTCGGTCTTCATGTCGGTCGGGCTGACCGCGCCGCCCCTCCTGTTCGGGCTCTACATAGGGGCGCGGCGGCGGCTCATGGAGAGCCTGCGCGAGCGCGCCGACTCCCTGGAGCAGGAGCTGTCCCTCCTGGCCGACCAGGCGGAGCAGCGCGCCCAGCTCGCCCGCACGGAGGAGCGGACCCGCATCGCGCGCGAGATGCACGACGTGGTCGCCCACCGGGTGAGTCTCATGGTCGTGCACGCGGCGGCGCTCCAGGCGGTGGCGCTGAAGGACCCGCAGAAGGCGGTCAGGAACGCGGCGCTCGTGGGGGAGATGGGGCGGCAGGCGCTGACGGAGCTGCGGGAGATGCTGGGGGTCCTGCGCGCGGAACCGGCACAGCCGGCGGCCGGGGCGCCGTCCGCCGCGTCCCCGGGGGAGCCGCCGGCGTCCGCGGGGGAGCCGCTGGCCTCCGTGGGGCGGGCCGCGGCAGCCGCCGCCTCCGCCGCTTCCGGCGCCTCTGCTCCTTCCGCTGCTCCCGCCGCTCCTGCCGCCGGTGCGTTCGCGGCGGAGGACGGGGCCGGGCCGGGGCTCGGCGGTGTCGAGGAGCTCGTCGAGCAGTCCCGCGCGGCGGGGACGGTCGTCGAACTGCTCGTCCAGGGCGAGGCCCGCGCGTACGCCCCGGAGGTCGAGCAGACCGCGTACCGGGTGGTGCAGGAGGCCCTGACCAACGTCCACAAGCACGCGGCGGGCGCCAGGGTCGTCGTACGCCTCGCCCACCGGGGCGAGGAGGTCGCCATGCAGGTGGAGAACGGTCCCTGCGACGCGGCCACCGCCAGCGCCCGCCTCCCCAGCGGCGGCAACGGCCTGATCGGCATGCGGGAGCGGGTGACGGCGCTGGGCGGCGTGTTCGTCTCGGGCCCCACGGACGAGGGCGGCTTCCGCGTCTCGGCCGTCCTCCCGGTGGGCGGGGGAGTTCGGTGACCCCGGTGGCCGGGGCCCGGTGGCCGGGGCCCCGGTGGCCGGGGGTGGGTGACCCTGGCGGTCCGGTGTTCCCGGTGGGTGGCCCCGGCGGTCGGGTGGTCCCGGTGGTCGGGTGGGGGCGGCGCCGGGGTGTCGTGGGCGGTTGCTCAGGGGCTGGTGAGGCGGGTGGGTTGGACGCCGGTGATCAGGGCCGTCAGGGCGTGGTCGATGTCCGGGCCCAGGTACCAGTCGCCCGCGTGGTCCAGCCCGTACACCCGCCCCTCCACGTCGATGGCCAGCACGCCGCGGCCGTCCCCCTCGGCCCCCAGCGGCGCCAGCTCGGTCTCCAGCGCCCGCCCCAGGTCCGACAGGCTCCGCGCCAGGTGCAGCCCCGCCAGCGGGTCCAGCAGCAGCGGACTCGGCGCGATCTGGCGCCCCTGACCGGGGGGCGCGATCCGCAGCCCCCCGAACTCGGCCCACACCTCCACCGCCGCCGGGAACACGCTGTGCCGGTGCCCGGCCGGGGACGTGTGGGCCCGCAGTGCGTCGGCCCACCGCTCGGCCTGCTCGATGTCCCAGCGGCCCGGCTGCCAGCCGGCCTCCCGCAGGGCGGCGTCCACGGCGACGGAGAAGCGGGTGGTGTTCAGGTCGGGCATGGCGGGTGGGGTCAGCCGTTCTGGTGGGACGAGGTCGGATCGACGGAACGTACACCGAAGTGCGCGAGGAGGGCGGCACACGAGCGGCACGGCGCGGCGTAGGTGCCGTGGAGCGGATCGCCGTCCTCGCGGATCCGCCGGGCCGTGATCTTGGCGTTCTTCAGGGAACGCCTGGCCTCGCCGGCCGTCAGCGGTTTGCGCCGGGCCCGTTTGGACCGGTTGCCCTCCGCGGCGACCAGGTGCCGCGACAGCAGGATCGCCTCCGGGCAGCGCCCGGTGAAGCGCTCCCGCTGCCCGCTCGTGAGCGTGTCGAGGAAGTCCTGGACGAGGGGGTGGAGCACCGGCGGCTGGTTGCCCCGCGCCGCCGTGCACGTGAGGGTCTCGCCGCGCACCGACAGCGCCGCGCCCACCGTCGGCAGGATGCCGTCGCGGCGGTGGCGGAGCGCGGGCGCGCGGTCGGGGGTGGCGGTGCTCCACGAGAGGCGCGGGTCCCCGCCGCCGGACCCCGTGTCGCGGGAGGCGGGCGCCGTTCCTGGTTGCGCTGCGTGCATGGTGCGTACTGTTCCCCTCTGTGCAATCCCCCCAGTTGCGTGGACAGACTGCCAAATGGGTGAGGAGATGGGAAACGAGGTCACTGAATCGGCCTATCGGTGTGTCGCGGGATCACCGATCGGCCACCCGGGCGTGACGCATGGTCACCGCCGTGGAGGGCCCGGCCGCCCTCTGGACCCACCGCATAGGCTGTGCGGAACCAGCCAGCAGCAGCCAGGGGGCAACCGCCATGACGACAGGTCGGCTCGGGCACCAAGCCGCGCCGCCGAACGCGGCCTACGCGGGACAGCTCGTGCACTTCCCGGACCCCGTCCGGGCCGCCCGCCACCCGAGGGGGGTACGGGTGGACGCCGACGGCTTCCCGGACTTCTCGCCGTACGCCCGTGCCGCCGCGGAGATCGCCGAACCGCCGGAGGGCTTCGGCGTGGACGAGCTGCGGCTGACCGACTACGTCTCCGCGAACGCCGCGCTCAAGGCCGACGGCCACCCCCTGTGGGACGCGCTCCCGGCGGTCGCCACCCCGCACGGCTGGACCTGGCACCACGTCCCCCGCACGCGCCGCATGGAGCTGGTCCCCGTCGAGGTGAAGGCCCTGCTGCGGCACCACGGCGGGCTCGCCACCGCGGCGGTCGACCAGGGCAAGCGGGGCACGCGCCCCCTCCAGGAGACCCGCCCCGCCCACTTCGGGCTGCCCAGGAACGCCGTGTCCGTGACGGAGACGCAGCTCCAGGGCGTCGAGGAGGACCTCGGCTACCGGCTGCCCGGCGCGTACCGCTCCTTCCTCAAGGCCGCGGGCGGCTGCGCGCCGGTCGGCGTCGCCCTCGACGCGGAGCTGGGGCTCCTCGTCGACCAGCCGTTCTTCACGGTCCGGGACGAGGCCGGCGCCAACGACCTCGTGTACGTCAACAAGTGCCTGCGCGACCACCTGACCAAGGACTACCTGGGCGTCGCCTTCGTCCAGGGCGGCCTGCTGGCGGTGAAGACGCGGGGCGCCGGGACGGGTTCGGTGTGGTTCTGCCCGTACGACGACGCGCGGGACGGTGACGGGTCGGCGATCCAGGAGCGCATGGAGCGGCTCCTGCTGCCGTGCGGCGCGGACTTCGACGAGTTCCTGCGGCGCCTGGCGGGCAGCCCGCCGGAGCTGGAGACGGTGGCGAACCTGATGGTGGACGGCGGCTTCGCACGCGCCGTCCCGGTCACGGGTGAAGGGTGACGGGTGACGGTCCGATGGTGACGTTCGCGCAGGCGCAGGAGCGCGCCGAGGAGTGGGTCAACGGAGACGTGCCGCCGTACCAGCACCGCGAGGTGCGGGTGCGGGAGTTCGAGCTGGGCTTCGTCGCCTGGGCGGAGGACCGCCCCGACGGCCCCTCCTCGGACGGCGGCGGGCAGCGGCTGGTCATCGCCCGCGACGGCGAGGCCACGCTGTGGCCGGAGCTGCCGGTGGGCGAGGTGATCCGCCGGTACGAGGAGGAGTACGGAGCCCGGGCGGCGGCCGGGACCCCGCCGCCCCGGCAGCCGGAGCGCATCGACCTGAACCAGACGTCCTTCCTGCTGACCCCGCCGGAGTGGCTCCAGGACGCGGCGGACCGCATGGGCGTCCCGGACCGGAGGGCGGAGGAGCCGCCGGGTGCGGCTGCTGCGTCGGGTGCGTCTGGTGTGTCGGGTGCAGCGGGCGCGGCCGGCGTGTCGGGTGCGTCGGGTGTGTCCGGCGCGGGCTCGGAGGCGGGTTCGCAGGCGGGTTCGGACGCGGGAGCGGATGCGGGGGAGGCCCCGGTGGGCGGCGCGCCCGCGCAGGGCGTGCCGTTCGCGCCGCCCGCGCCGGGTGCGACCCCTCCGCCGGCGGTGCCGTTCGCGCCGCCCGCGGGCGCGCCGGCCGACGAGTGGTCCGTGCCCGGCCCGCGGGACGCCGGTGGCCCGCGCGACGGCGCCCCGTCCGGCACGGACGCGCGCGACGCCGCTCCGGGAGGCACCTCTGCGGGCGGCACCTCCCCGTTCGACGCCGTTCCGGGCGGCACCCCGCCCGGCGGCACCGTGCCCGGCCCGCGGGACGCCGTCCCCGGCCCCGGCCCGGACCACGAGCCGACCGCCCCCGACGGGGTGCCCGCCACGTCGTCCACCACGTCGTCCGCCACGCCGCCGCCCTCCGCCTGGAACGACACCAGCGCCTCGGCCGGTGCGGCCGACGACGTCTCCGTCCCCCTCCCGGCGACCGTGTTCGCGCCCCCGCTGGCCGGCTCGGACGACGACGACACACCGCCCCCGGCCGTCCCGGCCGACGCGCCGACCGCGCTGATGCAGGGCGGCAGCCAGCTCCCCCGTACGGCCGTCGGGCCCGTCCTCGACCTGGACGCCGCCGACATCGCGGACGCGGCGACCAGCAAGGCGGCGGTGCCGCCGCGCACGCCCGGGAGCGGTACGCGCGGGGGCGGCCCCACGACCCCGCCGCCCCCCGGCGCACCGGGTACGCCGGGCGCCCGCCCGCCCGCCGGAACGCCGACCGGCACGCCGACCCCGCCGCCCGCACCGGCGCCGGGTCCCGGTGCGCCCGCCGGCGGGTACGTACCGACGCAGCTCGTCGCGCAGCTCGGACCGGACGGGCCGAAGCCGCCCGGCGCGCCCACCCCGCCGCCCGGCGGCGGTGTGGACACGGCGCAGACGATGCTGGCCCACCCGGGACCCGGCGGCCCCGGCACGCCGCCGCGCCCGGGCCCACCCGGACCTCCCGGTCCGCCCGGGCCTCCCGCGCCGCCCGGTTCGACGCCGCCGGGCGCCGTCGGGGTCGACATGGCGCAGACGATGCTCGCGCAGCCGGGCCCGGGCGGCCCCCCGGCGCCTCCCGGCCCGCCCGGCGCCCCCGGCGTACCCGCGCCGCCTGGAGCGCCGGGCGCCCCCGGCGGGACGCCGCCCGGCGGGGTGCACCACGCCGCGACGATGCTGGCCCACCCCGGCCCGGGCGGCCCCCCGGCACCCCCCGGCCCGCCCGGCATGCCCGGCGCGCCCGGCGCCGTACCGCCGCCCGGTGCGCCCGCGTACGGGTATCCGCAGCCGACCGGCCTGCCCACGGTCGGCCCCGGCTACCAGGTCGTGCTCCGCTACCGGGCGCCGGACGGCTCGGAGGCGCAGATCATCCGCCGTTCCGCGCCGGGCACCCCGCACCCGGAGTGGCAGATCCTGCACGAGCTGCGCGCCATGAACGTGCCGCCGCAGCAGGTGCTGGAGCTGCACACGGAGCTCGCCTCGTGCGAGCTGCCCGGCGGCTACTGCGCCCGGATGATCCAGGAGACCTGGCCGCAGGCACGGATCACGTCGATCGCCCCGTACGGGCGTGACCACGCGAGCCGCCAGCAGGGCATGCGGCAGCTCATCGCCCACCAGGGGGAGCTGCACCAGGTGGCGGACGGCCCCGCCCGCCCCGCGCCGGTGCGCGCCCCGCTGCCGCCGGTGCAGCCGGTCCCGCCGATCCCGCCGGAGGGCATCGCGCAGGAGCTGGCGGGCGCGTTCGGGCCGCACGGCATCTGCCGGTTCGACCAGCGGGCCGTGTCCCGGCAGGGCGTACCGGAGCTGGTCGCGCGCACCCTCGTGTGGGCGGGCCTGCCGGCGGACTTCGGGCCGTTCTTCTGGGCGCAGCCCGCGCAGCCGGTCGTCCCGACGCTG
Source organism: Streptomyces tamarix (assembly GCF_032423885.1). Taxonomy (NCBI): domain Bacteria; kingdom Bacillati; phylum Actinomycetota; class Actinomycetes; order Kitasatosporales; family Streptomycetaceae; genus Streptomyces; species Streptomyces tamarix. Next base: position 37,180 of record NZ_JAWCTQ010000048.1, read on the forward strand.
GCCGAACTGGCCGCGCAGCGCCAGATCCAGCCGGCTGCCGACGCGGGTGCGTACCTGGTGCTCGGGTCCGACTTCGGCCGGGCGATCTGCGTCCAGTACGGCACGGCCCACATCGTCGCGGTACCGGTCGAGGCCGGCCCGGGCGGCCGGCCGGTGGCCCCGCAGTTCGTCAACACGGGCCTGCCGGAGTTCACCCGCTGCCTGGCCCTGCTGGGCCGCATGTGGCGCCTCCGCTTCGGCCTGACGCCGGAACAGGCGGGCCGCTGGACGGTCGACTTCCAGGCCCAGCTCGCCATGCTGGACCCGGCGGCACTGGCGTCCCCGGAGAGCTGGTGGTCGGTCCTCCTGGAACAGATGTGGGACGGCCTGCTGTAAGCACCGCGGAAGGGCCCCGGCGCCTCGGCACCGGGGCCCTCCTCACTCCACCGAGGCGGACGGCTGCGCCGTTCTTCGCCCTCGTGCCGCCCGTCATCGGGCACGCCGGGGCGGTCAGCCCAGGGACTTCTCGATCGTCTCGAAGATGTCGGCGTCGGTCTCCTGCTGCCAGGCCGGCAGGTCCTGCCAGTCCGCCACGTAACCGGGCTTCGGGTCCTCGAAGTGCTTGAACATCTGGGCCGTCCAGCACGTGGCGACGAAGCGGCCCTTCTGCTCGCGGGACAGCCGGGCCGTGTTGCCGCCGCTGATCTCGACGAACTGGCGGACCTGCTCGTAGACGGAGCCCGCGGCCTCGCGCTCCCACTGCGGGGTGTCGTCCCAGGGGGTCACGTAGCCGGGCTTCGGCTCACCGGGGAAGTGGCGGCGGACACCCGCGATCCAGGCTTCCCGGAACAGTCGTGCGCCATCGGTCTCGGACATGTCCGTCCTCTCTTCAGGATGTGTACGGGCGTGTGGCCCGGTGCGGAGTCGGCGAAGCCGTCACGCCGCCTTCAGGGCCGCGATGTGGCGGGCGCGTTCCTCCAGGTCGCGGGCGGTCGGCAGGGTGCGGTACGGCGGGAGGGAGCGGAGGAGCGTGGTGAGGTGGGCGTCGCCGCGGGCGGAGGAGAGCGTCAGGTGCTCGTCCAGGAAGGTGTGCCACGTCGCGCACGCCGCCTCCACGTGGCGCATCCGGAACTGCCGTTCCGCGATGACGCCCAGGCAGTGCAAGCGGCCCTCGCGTTCCTCCTGGGCGCGGGCCGCGTTGGAGCGGTACAGGCTCCTGACCGAGCCCTCCCCGTCGCCCAGGCACCAGCGGACGTGGGCCTCGTGGAAGAAGTAGGCGGCCTCGTCGTAGCCGCCCACCGCGTCCCGCCGGTCGTCGGCCCGGGCGAGCGCGGTCTCGGTCTCGCCCAGGCGGGCCAGGGCGGCGTGCCGGTCACCGACCATGGCGGAGGCGTGGGCCTGCTGGCCCCGCAGGAACGCCACGAGGCGCGGCCCGGCCGAAGGCGCCGCCCCTGCCGCGCCGTCCGCCAGTTCCAGCGCCTTCGGCCCGTACCCGAGGTGGGACGCCTGGAGGCTCATGCCGCGCAGGGTGCGGCAGTACGTGACGTGGTCCTCCGCCTCACCGGCCAGCCGCAGCGCCTTCACGTAGTACCGCTGGCCGAGGCCCTGCCGCTCCTCGTACATGGCCATCCACCCGGTGAGGTAGACGAGGTCGGCGGCGGCGGCCCGCATGTCCCGCCGCACCCGCTCCGGGCCCGACGCCCTCAGGTACGGGCCCACCGTGTTCGCCAGGAACGCGGCGGCCATGGGACGGGCGTGCCCGGCGCCGATCTCGTCCAGGATCTCCGCGACCTTGTCCGTCATGCGCCGGACCGTCTCCACGTCGCCGTCCCCGATGCGCACCGTCCGCCCCGTGCGCGCCGCCTCCGTCCGGCCCACCAGGTCCTGGAAGGACGGCGCCAGCAGCGTGGCGCTGTACAGTCCCGCGCCCAGGACGCTCCGCCGGGACGGGTCCATGTCCGCCCGGCCCAGCTCCATCACCCCCGACGCGACGTCGGGCTCTTCGCCGGGCCATGCGCCCCACCCCAGCTCGGCGGAGGGCACCGGGCGGCCCAGCAGACGGGACAGCGCCTCCACCACGGCGGGCCGGGCCTCCGCCTTCGGCACGCTGCCCTTCAGCCAGTGGGAGACCGTGGACTTGTCGTAGTGCAGCCGCAGTCCGAGCTCCGCGCCCGCCTGGTTCACCTTGCGCGCGAACTGCTCGTTGCCCACGCCGGCCTCGGCCATCAGCCGCGCCAGCACTTTGTTGGGTGTGCGTGCCCGTGCCGCCATCGCTTAACCCCCGAGCGTTCAACCCGTTCAACCGGACCTCCAGAGTGCCCGGTTCTCTCCGGAGCGGTACCCGCGTTGGATGAATGTCAGCCGGACGGGCTCCCGCCCGGCGGGAACCTCGGTTCCTTCTCCGACTCGACGAGGTGAACGCCCATGACACGGCTTCAGGCCGTCCCTGATCCGGCGGTACCACTGCCCGGGAGCACCGGCCAGGTGGTCCAGGACGTGGAACTCGCCCTCCGGCTCGCCGCCGCGGCGCCGACCGGGGACGCGGCCGATGCGCTGCGGGAGCGGCTGCGGGGGTACATCCGAGCGTACGCGGGTGCCGCCGAGGCCCGTGTCCGGCGGCTCGGTGACGGACGGGAGAGGGACATCGCCGCCGGTACCGTGGCGCACGCCCGGGCCGTCGCCGCCGATCCGGTGCACGACCCGGCCGCGAACCTGCGGCTCCTCGCCATGGGCGCGCGGATGCTCGTCCGGTACGCCTCCGGGGGCGCGGAGGGCGGGCGGTGAGCCGGGTGCCCCTCCCGCCCGGTACGCGGGTCCTCTTCCCGCCCGGCGCCCGGGTCCTGGACACCGCCCGGATGAAGGTCGCCGTCGTCGCCGGGCCGCCCGGCCGGGGCGGCTGGTACCCGCTGGCCGGGGTCTACGGCGACGCGTCGTGGAGGGCCCGGGCGCGGACCCTCGTCCCGCTGCCCGCGCCGCGCGGTGACGGCGTCAGTCCCCGTCCGGCTCCGTGAGGAGCGGGAAGCGGCGCGGTGCCACGAGCAGGAGGGCCAGGACGGCCAGGCCCGCTGCCGCCGCCGCGCCCAGGTACACGTACTCGACCGCCGTGTCCACGGCGCGGCGCAGGGTCTCCGAGGCGGCCGGGGACAGGGCGCCCGGGTCGTCCAGGGCGCGGGCCGCCGTGTCCAGGTCGCCGCCCGAGGGGCCGAGGCGGGAGGTGAGCACCGCGTTGGCGACGGCGCCGAACAGGGCCGCGCCCACGCTCTGGCCGATCTGGCGGCAGAACAGCACCGACCCCGTCGCCGTGCCCCTCTCCGACCAGCCGACCGTCGACTGGACACCCACGAGCAGCGGCAACTGGAACAGGCCCAGGGCCGCGCCCAGCAGCAGCATCAGCAGCGCCGGCTGCCACGGTTCGCCCGGGTACGGCAGGAACGGGAACACCAGCAGCGTCACCATCGCCAGCGACATGCCGATCACCGCCGACTGCCGGAACCCGACCCGCCGGTACACGTGGTGCGACAGCGACGCGCTCACCGGCCAGCTCAGGATCATCACCGACAGGACGAACCCGGCCGCCACCGGCCCGAGGCCCAGCACCGCCTGCGCGTACGTCGGCAGGAACACCGACGGCGCCACCATCAGCAGCCCCAGCGCGCCCAGCGCCAGGTTCACCGAGGCGATCGTGCGCCGCCGCCACACCCAGCCCGGCACGATCGGCTCCGCCGCCCGCCGCTCCACCAGCACCGTCAGGGCGACGAGGAGCGCGCCCGCCCCGAACAGCCCCAGCGACGGCGCCGACAGCCAGGGCCACGCCACGCCGCCCTGCACCAGTGCCGTCAGCACCACCGCGCCGGACGCGAACACCAGCAGGGCGCCCGGCCAGTCCACCCGCGCCCGCTCCGGTCGCCCCGTGCGGCGGGGTTCCACCAGGTAGCGGGCCACCAGCCACAGGGCGAGACCGCCCACCGGGACGTTCACCAGGAAGATCCAGCGCCAGTCCGCGTACGTCGTGAGCAGCCCGCCCACCGCCGGTCCCGCCACCGCGGACGCCGCCCACACGCCCGACAGCCGGGCCTGGATCCGCGGCCGGTCCTTCAGCGGGTACAGGTCCGCGGCGATCGTCTGCACGGTGCCCTGCAGCGCCCCGCCGCCCAGGCCCTGGAGCACCCGGAACGCGATCAGCGACGCCATGTTCCACGCCGCGGCGCACAGCAGCGAGCCGACCAGGAACAGCACGATGCCCGTGATGAGGACCGGTTTCCGGCCGTACGTGTCGGAGAGCCGCCCGTACACGGGGATGGTGACCGTGACGGCGAGGAGGTAGCCGGAGAACAGCCACGAGAACAGGGAGAAGCCGCCCAGGTCGCCCACGATCTGCGGCACCGCCGTCGCGATCACCGTGCCGTCCAGCGCGGCCAGCGCCACCGACAGCATCATCGCCGCCACGACCGGGCCCCGGCGGAGCGGCTTCTCCGGGGACGGCGCCGCTCGGTCGGCGGCCGGTATCCGGTCGGCGGCCGGTGCTCGGTCGGTGGCCGGTGCCCGGTCGGTGGCCAGGGCCTGCGGGGCGTCCTCCCCCGTGCCCACGCCCTCCGCGCCCGTCCCGTTCGCGCCGGTACCGTTCGCGCCGGTACCGTTCGGGCCCGTCCCGACCGTGCCCGCCTCGCTCGGGCCCGTCCCGTCCGCGCCCGTCCTGTTCGTGCCCTCCACCACGTGCGTCCCTCCCCTCACGGCATTTCCACCTGACACCCTCTCACCGGGCGGTCCCGGAAAACAGGTGGGGAGGATCCGGCGCGGGCTGGTACCCATGGAGGTGGACCGCTCCTCCGCGGGGTCCTCCACGGGGGTGGGGACCTCGTGGGGGTGTTCCTCCCCCTTCCTCCGCCCGGTTCGTCCACGTGCGGAATCCGAGGCCCCCCGGGAGGCCCCCCGGAACACCCCCGGGACTCCTCTGGGCCTTCCCTCGGGACTCCACCGGGGTTCCCCTGAGACCCTTCGGGTCTTCCGTCGGATTCCGCCCGTGCGGGAGGGTGTCCTTGTTCTTCGTCCTTCCTCTTTCGGTCCGTTCCGTTGTCCCGGCCCCGCTCCGGCCCGTACCCGGCCCCCGCTCCGGCCCGCACCCGGTCCCCGCTCCGGTTCGTACCTCGGCCCCACTCCGCCCCCCCTCGCTCCGGCCCGCACCCGGTCCGCGCCCCGCCCGTACTCCGGCGCGCGCCCGAGGCGGCGCCCCGCCCCGCACCCCGGCCGCGCCCCCCGCCCGGCCTTCCTGACGCGGGCACCACCGTGCGGGCGTAGGCTGAGAGGACCCCGGCCCGTTCTTCGCGTCGGGTCTTTCGCGTTGCCCACCCCCCTCACGAACCCGGGACGGAAAGCTCCATGAGCCTGCACGGTCTCCTCGATGCCGTCGTCAAGGACCCCGCCCTCGCCGAAGCCGTCAAGGCGGCCACCGGCGGGCACCGGGCCCACGTGGACCTGGTCGGCCCCCCGGCGGCGCGGCCCTTCGCGGTGGCGGCGCTGGCCAGGGACGCCGGGCGGACCGTGCTGGCGGTGACCGCGACCGGCCGGGAGGCCGAGGACCTGGCCGCCGCGCTGCGCAGCCTGCTCGACCCCGACCGCGTCGTGGAGTACCCGGCCTGGGAGACCCTGCCGCACGAGCGGCTGTCCCCGCGCAGCGACACGGTCGGGCGGCGCCTCGCCGTGCTGCGCCGCCTCGCGCACCCGTCGCCGGACGACCCCGCGGCCGGCCCCGTGCAGGTGGTCGTCGCGCCGATCCGCTCCGTACTCCAACCGCAGGTCAAGGGCCTCGGCGACCTGGAACCGGTCAGTTTGCGGACCGGGGAGAGCGCCGACCTGGGCACGGTCGTCGAGGGACTGGCCGCCGCCGCGTACCAGCGGGTGGAGCTGGTGGAGAAGCGCGGCGAGTTCGCCGTGCGCGGCGGCATCCTCGACGTGTTCCCGCCGACCGAGGAGCACCCCCTGCGCGTCGAGTTCTGGGGCGACGACGTCGAGGAGATCCGCTACTTCAAGGTCGCCGACCAGCGGTCCCTGGAGGTCGCCGAACACGGGCTGTGGGCGCCGCCCTGCCGGGAGCTGCTGCTGACCGGGCAGGTCAGGGAGCGGGCCGCCGCGCTCGCCGAGGCCCACCCGGAGCTGGGCGAACTCCTCGGCAAGATCGCCGAGGGGATCGCCGTGGAGGGCATGGAGTCCCTCGCCCCCGTCCTCGTCGACGACATGGAGCTGCTGCTGGACGTGCTGCCGCAGGGTTCCATGGCCGTCGTCTGCGACCCGGAGCGGGTACGGACCCGGGCCGCCGACCTGGTCGCCACGTCCCAGGAGTTCCTCCAGGCGTCGTGGGCGGCCACGGCGGGCGGGGGAGAGGCCCCGATCGACGTGGACGCCGCGTCCCTGTGGTCCATCGCGGACGTACGGGACCGGGCGCGCGAGCTGGGCATGTCCTGGTGGTCGGTGTCGCCGTTCGCGCCCGACGCCGAGCTGGAGCAGGACACGATCCAGCTCGGCATGCGCGCCCCGGAGGCGTACCGGGGCGACACGGCGCGCGCGCTGGCCGACACGAAGGGCTGGCTCGCGGACGGCTGGCGCACCGTCTTCGTGACGGAGGCGCACGGCCCGGCGGCCCGTACGGTCGAGGTGCTCGGCGGCGAGGGCGTCGCGGCCCGCCTCGACGCGGACCTGACGGAGATCACCCCGTCCGTCGTGCACGTGGCGTGCGGTTCCGTCGAGCACGGCTTCGTCGACGCGGGCCTGAAGCTGGCCGTGCTGACGGAGACCGACCTGTCGGGGCAGAAGGCCGCGGGCAAGGACGGCCGCCGCATGCCGACGCGCCGCCGCAAGACGATCGACCCGCTCACCCTGGAGGCGGGCGACTACATCGTCCACGAGCAGCACGGCGTCGGCCGGTACATCGAGATGGTGCAGCGGACGGTGCAGGGCGCCACCCGCGAGTACCTGCTCGTCGAGTACGCGCCCGCCAAGCGCGGCCAGCCCGGCGACCGGCTGTACATCCCGACCGACCAGCTGGAGCAGGTCACCAAGTACGTCGGCGGCGAGGCCCCGACCCTGCACCGGCTCGGCGGCGCCGACTGGACCAAGACGAAGGCGCGCGCGAAGAAGGCCGTCAAGGAGATCGCCGCCGACCTGATCAAGCTGTACTCGGCGCGGATGGCGGCGCCCGGCCACGCCTTCGGCCCCGACACGCCGTGGCAGCGGGAGCTGGAGGACGCCTTCCCGTACGTGGAGACGCCCGACCAGCTCTCGACGATCGCCGAGGTGAAGGAGGACATGGAGAAGTCGGTCCCGATGGACCGGCTGATCTGCGGCGACGTCGGATACGGCAAGACGGAGATCGCCGTGCGGGCCGCCTTCAAGGCCGTGCAGGACGGCAAGCAGGTCGCCGTCCTCGTCCCGACGACGCTCCTCGTGCAGCAGCACTTCGGCACGTTCTCGGAGCGGTACGCGCAGTTCCCCGTCGTGGTGAGGGCCCTGTCGCGGTTCCAGTCGGACGCGGAGGCGAAGGCGACGCTGGAGGGGCTGCGGGAGGGCTCCGTCGACGTGGTCATCGGCACGCACCGGCTGTTCTCGTCCGAGACGAAGTTCAAGGACCTGGGCCTGGTCATCGTCGACGAGGAGCAGCGCTTCGGCGTCGAGCACAAGGAGCAGTTGAAGAAGCTCCGCGCCAACGTCGACGTGCTGACGATGTCCGCGACGCCCATCCCGCGCACGCTGGAGATGGCCGTCACCGGCATCCGCGAGATGTCGACGATCACCACGCCGCCCGAGGAGCGGCACCCGGTCCTCACGTTCGTCGGCCCGTACGAGGAGAAGCAGATCGGCGCCGCGATCCGCCGCGAACTGCTCCGCGAGGGCCAGGTGTTCTACATCCACAACCGCGTCGAGTCCATCGACCGGGCCGCCGCCCGCCTCCGCGAGATCGTGCCCGAGGCGCGGATCGCGACGGCGCACGGCCAGATGTCGGAGCAGGCGCTGGAGCAGGTCGTCGTGGACTTCTGGGAGAAGAAGTTCGACGTGCTCGTGTCGACGACGATCGTCGAGTCCGGCATCGACATCTCCAACGCCAACACGCTGATCGTGGAGCGCGGCGACAACTTCGGCCTGTCACAGCTGCACCAGTTGCGCGGCCGCGTCGGCCGGGGCCGCGAGCGCGGGTACGCGTACTTCCTGTACCCGCCGGAGAAGCCGCTCACCGAGACCGCCCACGAGCGCCTCGCGACGATCGCCCAGCACACCGAGATGGGCGCCGGCATGTACGTCGCCATGAAGGACCTGGAGATCCGCGGCGCGGGCAACCTCCTGGGCGGCGAGCAGTCCGGCCACATCGCCGGCGTCGGCTTCGACCTGTACGTCCGCATGGTGGGCGAGGCCGTCGCGGACTACCGGGCGTCCCTGGAGGGCGGCGCGGAGGAGGAGCCGCCGCTGGAGGTCAAGATCGAGCTGCCGGTCGACGCGCACGTCCCGCACGACTACGCGCCCGGCGAGCGGCTGCGCCTCCAGGCGTACCGGGCGATCGCCTCCGCCAACTCGGAGGAGGACATCAAGGCCGTCCGCGAGGAGCTGGTGGACCGGTACGGCAAGCTGCCCGAGCCGGTCGAGAACCTGCTCCTCGTGGCGGGCCTGCGGATGCTGGCGCGGGCGTGCGGGGTCGGCGAGATCGTGTTGCAGGGCAACAGCGTCCGCTTCGCCCCCGTCGAGCTGCGCGAGTCGCAGGAGCTGCGCCTGAAGCGGCTGCACCCGCGGACGGTGATCAAGGCCCCGGCCCGCCAGATCCTGGTGCCCCGCCCGACGACGGGCACGATCGGCGGCAAGCCGGTGGTGGGCCGCGAACTGCTGGCGTGGACGGGGGAGTTCCTGACGACGATCCTCGGCTCGTAGCCGGGAGGCGGTGGCGGGGCGTCGGAGGTGGGGCGGGGCCGCCCGGCCGCTCCGGCGCACCACCGGCGCACCACCGGCGCGGCGGCGGCCGGACGGCGCCGGCCGGTGCGGTCGGGCGGCGCGGTCGGGAGGCGGCGTCGGATGGTGCGGCCGGGCGGTGTGACCGGGCAACGCGGTCGGGCGGTACGACCGGACGCCGAGGTCGGACGGTGCGGTCGGGCGGTGTGACCGGGCGGTGCGGTCAGGCGGTGCGGTCCGCCGTCGCGTACTGCTCGCGGTACCAGGCGGCGTGCCCCGCGAAGCCCTCCGCGAACGGGCGGCCCGGCGCGCGTCCCAGCTCCTCCCACAGGGCGGTGCTCGCGAACCAGTGGTCGCTCACCAGCATGTCCAGGGTGTGCGTGGACACGCCCCGCGCGGCCAGCCGCTCGCACGCCTCCGCGTAGTCGACGCTCTCCGCCGGCCAGGGCACCCCGCAGGCACCGGCGGCAGCCCGTACGAGGTCGTCGGCGCGTACGGGGTCGGGGTGGTTGGCGTGGTGGACCGTGTCGCGCAGCCGGCCCTCCGGGGCCAGCGCGACGGCCACCAGCGCGCCGGCGAGCGCGTCGACGTCGACGACGGACAGCCGGGCCCGCTCCCACTCCCGTACGCGCGCCCCCAGCACCCCCAGGAGCCGCAGCAGCCCGGGGACGACCCACCGGTCACCGGCGCCGTACACCAGGTGCGGGCGCAGGACGTGCCCGCCCGCGGCGCGCACCAGGTCCTCGGCGGTGGCGCGGGTCCGGGACGTCTCCGACAGCGGGGCGCGCTCCAGGTCGGCGGCCTCGGCCCGTACGAAGCTGCCGCGCCCGTACACGGCGGCGGTGCTCAGGTACACGACGCGGGCCACACCGGCCCGCCGGGCCTCGTCGAGCAGGGCCGCGGTGCCGTCGACGTTGACGGCGCGGCACAGTTCGTCGGGGCCCCCGATGTGCGAGGCGCAGTGCAGCAGCACGTCGACGCCGTCGCACAGGCCGCGCAGCGTCCCGGGGCGGGTGAGGTCGCCCGTGACGTTCTCGACGCCGGGCCCCCGCGGCACGACGGGCCGCCGGTGCGCCAGCAGCCGCAGCCTCGGCCGCCGCGCCCCGCCGGCGTGCCGCGCGTGCTCCACGACCCGGCTGCCGACGAACCCGCCGGCTCCGGTGACCAGGACGGTGGGGGCCAGGGAACTCGTCACGTCCGCGCGCCTCTCGTTACGGCTCGGCTTGTCTCACTCACTGTGGCGCGGACCGGCGGCCCGGGCCCCCCGGGCCCGGGCCACCGGCCCGCTGGACTCCGGACCCCACCCCCCGGGAGGGCCCGGACCACCGCACCCCGCTCCCCGTCCGGCGGGTGGGTGGGACCGGAGGTCAGACCAGGGGCCAGGCCGTGACCGTGCTGGCGAAGACCTGCTGGTCGCGCTGGCGGCCCGTGACCTCGACCGTGGGGCGGCCGAGGGCGTCGGGGGCGCCGGGGACGGCCTCGATCCAGCAGGGGGCGTCGAACTCGGCGTAGTTCTCGTACACCGTGCTGACGGCGATCGGCAGGATCGGGTGCGGGCTCACCGCCTGGGCCGCCTGGCGGGCGGCCTCCAGCAGGACCATGCCCGGCACGTGGTCGACCGGGTGGTCGAACAGGATCGGGTGGGTGGTGTCGGCGCGCAGCAGCCAGCGGCGCGGGGACCGCCCGGCGGGCGCCGCGGGCGCCCCGGACACCGCGGGTCCCTCGGGCGCCGCGGACAGGACCACGTCGCGGGCGCGGTCGCGGCCGACGATGGCCGGGTCGACGGGCGGCGGGAGCTCGCCGTCCGGGAGGAAGGAGCGGTCGCCGCGCAGCCTGCGGTAGGCGCTGGGGGTGACGCAGTTGAAGGAGGCCCCGCCGGTGGCGACGGGCTCGCCGTCGCGCAGGACGCTCGCGCTGTAGCGCATCCTGCTCAGCTCGCCGCGGCGCCGGGTGATGTCGCGACATGTGACGTGCAGTTCGAGCTCCGTGGGGACCGGTTCGGCGGCCACGGCCTCGGGGGAGGCCGAGAAGGTGAGGTCCCACATCAGGAACTGGTGCCCGAGGGGGACGCCGTACGCGGCGTGGGAGAGGAGCGACCCGGTCTGGCGAATCGTTTCTGCTAGCAGCATCGGGTCCTGGTGGGCGCCCTGCGTCACGAAGAGCGCGTGGGCCCGGGGCCACTGCGCCCGGACGGTGAAGGCGTCGGGGCCCCTCTTCGTCCAGTCGGTGAGGAAGACCTCGGCCATGGCGGCGCGGTGGACGTACTGGCGCGGAACGGTCATGGTGAGGTTCTCGCTCGCGTCCGGGAGCCGGGGTTGTGGCACGGTGGGTGTCAACCGCGGAGCCGAGGGAGTGCCGGCCTCAGCGGTGTGCGACAGCGTTTGCATGCAGGACTCGTTTCCCCGTGGATGAGCAGAAGATCTTGGCAAGGTTGGGCACACCTGAGATTGCCTGATTCGCCGACTTAAGATACAGACAAGGCTGTTTGGATTGTCAACCAATACGGGAGTGTGCCGATGGCGCTGCAAGAGCGTGGGATCAGGACGCGGCGGCTGATCCTTGAGGCGGCGGCCGAGGTCTTCGCCCAAAGCGGTTACGAGGGCGCGAGCACCACGGCGATCCTGGCGCGCGCCGGACTGACCAGGGGCGCCCTCTACCATCACTTCTCCTCCAAGGAGGCCATCGCCGCGGCCCTGGTGGACGCCCAGACGCAGGCGCTCGTGGCGCCCGAGCGCCCGACGAAGCTGCAGTCGCTGATCGACCTCACGCTCCGCTTCGCGCACGGCCTCCAGCACGACCCCGTCCTACAGGCCAGTGTCCGGCTCACGGTGGAGCAGACCTCCTTCCGCGACGGCAAGGTCATCGCGTACCAGCGCTCGGCCGAGGTCATCCTGGAGATCCTCCGCGACGCGGAGGCGCGCGGCGAGCTCCTGCCCGGCCTGGAGGTCGAGGACGTCGCACAGCTCATCGTGGGTGCCTTCACCGGTTTGCAGCTCATGTCGCAGCTCTACACGAACCGCGAGGACCTGACGCACCGGGTCGCCGTCATGTGGCGCTGCATGCTCCCCGGGATCGCCGCGCCGGGCCTCGTGGCGCACCTCAGGACCCAACTGCGCGCGGGTGGCCTCGAAAAGGCGGAGTGACGCGCCGCCGGTGACGACCGGCTGAACGCCCCGTGGCTGTGTGAACACTTCTTCAAGGGTGGGTGACTACCCCGATAACCGTGCACTCCTGTCTGGTTGTCGGTGGGGCGATCGCCCACCTCAGTCTTTTTGCCTTGAACTTTCTCGCTAGATAAGGGGCAATACGGGCAAAGTGAACCTGATTTCCCTGTCAGGGGCTGTCTCATCCGCGTTGACAAGCAGACAAGTCTGTTTGTAGCGTCCACCTCAGAACGGGAGCCGCACGGTCCCTCCGACCGCGGCTCCTCTCGCACGTGCAGTCCACCCCAGCGCGTCCCGACCTTCCCGATCGGATGACGCGGAGCTGTCACGCGGAACGAAGAGGTAATGCGGATGCCGCTCGCACTTGTCGCGCTCACCTTGAGCACCTTCGGAATCGGAACCACCGAGTTCGTCATCATGGGACTGCTGTCCGATGTCGCCGACGACCTGTCGGTCTCCGTGTCCGGGGCCGGCTATCTCATCTCCGGATACGCGCTGGGCGTCGTCATCGGCGGACCGCTCCTGGTCTCCGCCGGTATCCGCCTGCCGAGGAAGGCCGTCCTGCTCGGACTCATGGGCATCTTCATCGTGGGCAACCTGCTGTCCGCGCTGTCCCCGGGCTACGAGGTCCTGATGGCCGGCCGCATCGTCACGGCCACCTGCCACGGGTCCTTCATCGGCCTCGCGTCCGTCGTCGCCGCCGACCTCGTCGAGGCGTCGAAGAAGGCGCGCGCCGTGTCCATGGTGTTCGCGGGCGGCGCCATCGCGAACGTCGTGGGCGCCCCGCTCGGCACCTGGGTCGGCCAGCACTTCGGCTGGCGGGCCACGTTCTGGATGCTCGTCGTCATCGGCGCGATCGGCTTCGTCGGCATCATGGTGCTGCTCCCGGCCCAGCGCGGCGCGCAGACCGCCGGCCTCCGCCAGGAGATCGCCGTCTTCCGCCGCCCGCAGGTGCTCATCGCCCTCGCCATGACCGCCTTCAGCCTCGGCGCGCTGTTCACCTCGTTCACGTACGTGGCACCCCTGCTCACCGAGGTCACCGGGTACGCCTCCGCGGCCATCGCCCCGCTGCTGGTGCTGTTCGGCGCCGGCCTGGTCGCGGGCAACACGATCGGCGGCCGGTTCGCCGACCGGGCGCTGCTGCCCACGCTCGGCGTCGCGCTCGCCGCCCTGACGCTCACCCTCGCCCTCTTCTCCGCCACCGCGCACAACAAGGTGCTGGCGGCGATCACGCTCGTCCTCATGGGCGCGGCCGGGTTCGCGACCGTACCCGGCCTGATGACCCGGGTCATCAGCAAGGCCGAGGGCGCGCCCACCCTCGCCGCCGTCGTCACCGTCTCGGCCTCCAACGTCGGCATCGCCGCCGGTGCCTACCTCGGCGGCCTGGCCATCGACGCCGGCTACGGCTACACCTCGCCCAACTGGATCGGCGCCCTCCTCGCGGCCGCCGCCCTCGCCCTGACCATCCTGTCCGGCGCGCTGGAGAAGAAGCCCGCGCCGCAGACCACCGCGGACGGCGCGGCCCCCGAGGGCGCGGCGGTGCGGCCCGGCACCTCCGGCTGAGCCTCCGGACCGCCGGCCGCCACCCCGCCTCCCCAGCGGAACCGCCTCCCCAGCGGACACGACACCGAAGGACCGCCACACCATGACCGCCAGTCCTGTCACGGCGCCCCAACCGGCGTTCGTCACCTTCAGCGAGAAGCTGCGGCTCATGAAGAGCAACGGCCTGTACCGCAGCTACTTCCCGACCGCCCACATGTCCACCAGCCCCGGGCAGACCCTGCACGAGGGCGAAGAGATCGAAGTCTGGTGCACCAACGACTACCTCGGACTCAGCCAGCACCCCGAGCTGATCCGGGCGCAGATCGACTCCACCGCCCGGCACGGCACCAGCATGGGCGGCTCCCGCAACATCGCGGGCACCAGCACCACCCACGCCGAGCTGGAGGAGCGGCTGGCCCGCTGGCACGGCAAGGAGCGCGCACTCGTGTTCTCCAGCGGGTACGTGGCGAACTTCGAGTCGCTCAGCGTGCTGCTGTCCGAGATACCCGGCATCGTCGCCTTCTCCGACGAGAACAACCACCGCTCCCTCATCGAGGGCATCCGCCGCTCCCAGTGCGAGAAGCGGATCTTCCCGCACAACGACGTGGACGCCCTGGAGGAGCAGCTCGCCGCGTGCGACCCGGACCAGCCCAAGCTGATCGTCTTCGAGTCGGTGTACTCCATGGACGCCGACATGTCGCCGGTCTCCCGGATCTGTGACCTGGCCGAGCGGTACAACGCCCTGACGTACCTCGACGAGACCCACGCCATCGGCGCGATGGGGCCGACCGGCGCCGGACTGTGCGAGGCCATCGGCGAGACCCGGCCCACCTTCGTCCAGGGCGTCTTCGGCAAGGCGCTCGGCACCGTCGGCGGCTACGTCGCGGGCCCCGACACGGCCGTGGACTTCATCCGCTCGCACGCCCCCGGCTTCATCTTCACCACCTCGCTCCCGCAGGCGTGCATGGACGCCACGCTCAAGGCGCTGGAGCTCGTGCAGGACGGCGAAGGGCTGCGCCGCCGGCTGACCGACAGGTCCCTGCGGATGAAGGCCGCCCTGCGGGAGCGGGACATCCCCTTCCTGGACGCCGCGCACCACATCATCCCGGTGATGATCCCCGGCAGCGAGCGGGTGCGCAGGGTCACCGACCTGCTGCTGGAGAAGCACCGGATCTACGTCCAGCCCATCAACTTCCCGTCCGTGCCGCTCGGCACCGAGCGGTTGCGGGTCACCGTCCCGCCGTACCGGACGGACGAACAGATCGACGGTTTCGCACAGGCCCTCCAGGAGTGCCTCGCCAACGCCTGACCGTGCGCGCCCGGCGCACCCGACCGGCGCGCACACGCCTGACGCGAACGCTGACCAGTTAAGGAGACCGTTGTGGACATCAAGGAGATCACTCCCTTCATCGGCGCGGAGATCACGGGCATCACCTACGAGGACTTCGCCGACCAGGCGACCGTCGACGCCTTCGTGGACGCGGTCAACCAGCGCGAGCTCGTCGTGATCCGCGGCTTCGAGATAACGCCGCAGCAGCAGGTGGCCCTCGCCGGCCGCCTGGGCACCCCCGTCCCGTTCGTGATCCAGAAGTACCGGCACCCGGAGGTGCCGGAGATCATGATCTCCTCGAACGAGAAGAAGAACGACAAGCCCGTCGGCGTGGCCCGGGTCGGCAACTTCTGGCACCAGGACTCGTCGTTCGTCGCCGACCCCGCCCCGTACACGATGCTGCACGGCGTCAACGTGCCGAGCACCACCGGCCACACCCTCTTCGCCAGCGCCGTCGACGTCTACGACCGGCTCCCCGACGAGTGGAAGAACAAGATCGCCGGGCGCAACGGCATCCACACCGTCGCCAAGCGGCTGCGCATCCGCGAGGAGCACGTGGGCCTGTCCGTCGCCGAGTTCCGGGCGTGGATCGACATCGAGCACCCCAAGGTCGAGCACCCCCTCGTCGTCAAGGACCCGTACACCGGCCGCGAGTACCTGTACGGCGCCCCGGAGTACATGGACGGCGTCGTCGGCTTCGACGCCAACGAGAACGAGGCGTTCTTCGCCCTCGTGGACTCCCTCATCCAGGACGAGGACCACGTCTACACGCACCGCTGGACGCCCAACGACCTCGTCGTGTGGAAGACGCAGACCACGCTGCACGCCGCGACGGACGTCGAGCCCGGCGTCCCCCGCACGGTGCACCGGGTCAGCATCGCCGCCCGGGCCTGACCGTGAGCGGTATAGCCGACATAGAGGTCGTCCTGCCCGCGTCGAGCGTCAGCATGACCGAGGCGGCCCGGTCCTCCGGCGTGGACCTCGCCGACATCCTGAAGATCACCCACAGCGAGAGCTTCCCCGCGCTCGCCGAGGACGAGCCCTCCTGGGAACTGGCCCGGGAGGCCGGCCGCAGGATCCTCGACCGGACGGGACTCGGCCCCGACGACGTCCAGCAGGTCATCTACGCCGGCTCGGGCGAGTGGGACGTCCCCTTCTGGTCACCGGCCGCGAAGGTGGCGGACGCGCTGGGCATCCGGCGCGCCCACTGCTACGAGATCACCAACTTCTGCAACGCCGGACTGACCGCGATCCGCGTCGGCGTCCACGAGATCCTGCTGGGCCGTGCCGAGAACGTCCTCGTCCTCATCGCCGACCGGCTCAGCAGGATGGTCGACTACGACGACCCCGACTCCAAGGCGCTGTTCAACTACGGCGACTCGGCCGCCGCCGTGCTGCTGTCCCGGGAGTCCACCGCCTTCCGGCTCCTGCACTCCGCGATGCGGACCGACCCCAGCTGGTCCGACTACTACAAGGGCGAGATCCGTGACGGGCGCGTCGTCATCCGGCGCGACGCGCACCGCCCGGGACTCGCCACCGCCTACGTCGACAACTTCACCGCGCTCATGGACGACACCCTTTCCGCCCTCGGCCGGAAGGTGTCCGACATCGACTACTTCCTGATCAACCAGGGGGACCGGTCGATGCACGAGCGGCTGCTGCGCGAGACCGGCATCCCGCCCGAGCGCAGCGTCTTCAACTACCACCGGCTGGGCCACATGGGCGGCGCCGACACGATGATCGCGCTGCGCGACCTGCTGGACGGGAAGCGCCTGCACCGCGGTGACCTCATCCTGCTGGCCACCAGCGGCATGGGGTTCAGCTGGGGGATCACCGCCCTGGAATACCAACTCGGCGTACCTGCCGCACAGCTCGTCGCCGGCCGCCACGAGGAAGAGGGAATGTGATGAAGCACGACCCCTACGGCACGGGAGTCCTCAGCAAGGACATCCCCGAGGAGCGCGAGCGCCTCGAACTGCTCCAGCAGGCCCTGGACCCGGTGAGCACCAAGGCGCTGGCCGCCCTGCCGCTCGGAGAGTCGCCCCGCTGCCTCGACCTGGCCTCCGGCGCGGGCTCCGTCTCGTACTGGCTGGCCGACCGCTTCCCCGGCGGCACCGTCACGTCCGCCGACATCGACGCCCGCTACCTCGACGAGGACCACGCGCCGAACCTGCGCGTCCACCACTTCGACATGCGCGTGGACGACTTCCCCGCCGAGTCCTTCGACGTCATCCACGCCCGCTCCGTGCTCAAGCACATACCGGAGCGCGACGAGGTGCTCGCCCGGATGTACAAGTGGCTCGCGCCCGGCGGCTGGCTGGTGATCGTGGACGGCTACTGGTTCCCGTCCGACGAGACCGCGCACCCCGAGTGGTCCAAGCCCATGGACGCCATCGTGCGGCAGATGAACTCGCAGGGCGGCGACATGCGGTGGACGCGCAAGCTGCCGTCGACCATCGCCCGCCTCGGCCTCACCGACGTCACCGTCGACCTGGCGCCGTCCCTCGGCGGCTGGGACGGCTGGGGCGCGCAGGGCCACCGCTGGATCCGCCCGACGATCCGCCAGACCGGACCCACGCTCGTGGAGAAGGGCTACCTCTCCCAGGAGGAGGTCGACCGCTACCTCGAACTGCCGGACGGCCCCGACTTCGCCGAGTGGTTCGGGGTGATCGCCGCGGTCTCGGGCCGCCGCCCGTGACCGTCGCCGTCGCCGAGGTCCACCGGCTGGACCGCGCGGCCCTGCCCGCCTGCCTCGCGCTGGCGCGGGGCCGCGGCTGGCCCGCCGAGGTCCGCGCCTGGGACCTGCTCTTCGAGGCCGGCGCCGTGTACGGCGCGTACGCGGCGGCGGGCACGGCCGCCGGGGCCGGCGAACTGGCCGGTGCGGTGGGGGCGGTCCGGTACGGGACCGCCGTCACCACCATCGGCGGGATGCTGGTCGCCGAACCGCACGCCGGCCGGGGCCTGGGCACGCGGCTGCTGCGGCACGCCCTCGACCGGGCGCCCGCCGACACGGTGTGGCTCACCGCCACCCCCCAGGGCCGCCCCCTCTACGAGCGGTTCGGGTTCCGGGAGATCGGCACCCTGGTGCGCTGCGCCGGCACGCCCACCCCGGCGGCGGCCGGGGACGGCGACCCGACCCGCGCGGCGGGACCCGACGACCTCCCGGGCATCGTCGCCCTGGACGGCGAGGTCTTCGGCGCCGACCGGGCCGGAATGCTGCGCCACCTCTTCTCCGTCGCCGCGCGGACCCGGGTCGTCGACGGGCCGCGCGGCCCCCGCGGGTACGCCATGGCCTGGGACGCGGTCGGCGCGACCGCCATCGGGCCCGTCGTCGCCGACGGCCCGGAGACGGCCGCGGCCCTGCTGGCCGGGCTCACCGCCCGGGCCGGGGGGCCGGTCCGGTTCGACGTCGACGCCGAGCAGCACGCGCTGCTGGCCTGGGCGCGCCGGCGGGGCCTGCGCCGGGCCGTCTCCACCACCGTCATGATCCACGGGCGGCCCCTGCCGGGCGACAGGTCCCGCCTGTTCACCCCGGCCACCGGCGCGCTCGGCTGACCCGTCCGCCCCGCTCGGCCCGACCGTCCCCACCGCCCCGCCCGTTCTGCCAGTCCGCCCCGAGCTCCGGGCCCTCAGGTTCTTCCTCTCCCCCGCGGCCCTGAGGGCCCGGTATCCCCGTACCGCTCCACCCCTTCCCCCGTACGCCGACCCACCCCGACCCACCCCGACGAGGAGACGTCATGCCCTCCCGGCTGTTCACTTCCGAGTCCGTCACCGAAGGCCACCCCGACAAGATCGCCGACCAGATCAGCGACACGATCCTCGACGCCCTCCTGGCCGAGGACCCCGCCGCCCGCGTCGCCGTCGAGACCCTCATCACCACCGGCCAGGTGCACGTGGCCGGCGAGGTGACGACCACCGCGTACGCCGACATCCCCGCCCTCGTCCGCGCCAAGGTCCTGGAGATCGGCTACGACTCGTCCGCGAAGGGCTTCGACGGCGCGTCCTGCGGCGTCTCGGTCTCCCTCGGCTCGCAGTCCCCGGACATCGCCCAGGGCGTCGACCTCGCCTACGAGGCGCGCGTGCCCGGAGCCCTCAGCCAGTGCGAGGCCGACGGCATCGCCCTCCAGGGCGCCGGCGACCAGGGCCTGATGTTCGGGTACGCCACGGACGAGACGCCCGAGCTGATGCCGCTGCCGATCCACCTCGCCCACCGCCTGTCGCGCCGCCTGACCGACGTGCGCAAGGACGGCACCGTCCCCTACCTGCGCCCCGACGGCAAGACGCAGGTCACCATCGAGTACCAGGGCAGCCGCCCGATGCGCCTCGACACGGTCGTCGTCTCCTCGCAGCACGCCGCCGGCGTCGACCTGGACGGGCTGCTCACCCCCGACGTCCGCGACCACGTCGTCACCCCGGTCCTCAAGGAGCTCGCCGAGCGCGGCATCGAACTGGAGACCGACGGCTACCGGCTCCTGGTCAACCCCACGGGCCGGTTCGAGATCGGCGGACCGATGGGC
>NZ_JAWCTQ010000049.1:0-54732 GCF_032423885.1 Streptomyces tamarix
ACCCTCCACGACGGCGTAGCCCAGCAGCGCCAGCGCGTCGGCCCGCTCCTCCAGGGTCGGAATCGGCCCGGTCCGCTCGAAGGAGTGCTCGGGCCAGTTGAGGCTGGTCAGGTTGGTGACCACGTACAGCTCCCACTCACCGGCGAAGCTGTTGGACAGGCGCGCGCTGGGCTTCATGCCGCACCTCCCGCCAGCGCCGTACCGGCGCGGTTCGTCAGGTTCCGGCGGGCGGTCAGGACGCGGTGGCGGGCCCGGCGCATGCGCCGGGTGTCCAGCTCCGTGACCGGCCGGTCCAGGGTCATGATCTGCGCGTCCAGCAGGTCCACTTCCGCCAGGATCAGCGGAAGCTCCTGCTCGATCGCGTCCAGCTCCGCCGCCGACGGCTCACCGTCGAACGGCACGGCCGTAACAGCCGCGTGAAGTGCAGCGATGGACTTCATTGGGTCGTGCATCCCTTCAGACAGGAACGGCCCAGAACGAGGCCCCGGAGCTGCAACTCCGGGGCCTCTTGCCGTTTCGGGGGTGTGCGAGGGTCAGCGGGCGTGCTTGGGGGACCAGCGGCCCGACTTCAGGTCGTTGTACTCGTCCAGGTACTCGTCGGTGGCCTTGCGCATGTCCTCCGCCAGGCGGTGCTGGCCAGCGGCCATGAACGTGCGCTCCGCCTTGCGGGAGGACTCGACGTCAGCCTTGATGTCGGCGGCGACCTGCGCGTCGGACACCTCGGAGCGGCGGAAGAAGTGACGGGCGGCACCCATGAGGACTCCTTGTGGAATGCGGCGGGCTCGGGACTGTCCCGGCTCCCAGCGGCCCAGGAACGAGTCCGGGACCACAGGCAACCGACCAGAGGCAGGGGTTCAGCGCTGGACGACGGGCTTGTCCAGGTCCCGGTGGTGCACCGTGACCGTGTGGCCATCGGCCCGGAGGCGGGCGGCCAGGGCACGGGCGAACGTCGGCGCGCGGTGACGGCCCCCGGCGCATCCGTCGGCCACGACCACCGGCCCGGCACTCGGGCCCGACGCGAACGCGACGACCGCGGCCGCCGTCGCCTCGACCAGCGCGGCAATGCCCGGCGTGGACATCACGGCATCCCGGACCGGCGCGTCATCCGCGGTCATGTACCGCAGCTCCGGGCTGACGTGCGGGTCACGGAAGTGCTGACGCAGATCCATGGTCAGGTGAGCCTTGGGCTCGGGGGCGTGCAGGTAGCCGAACGAAACGATCTCAACAGTGGCGCTCATGACGGGCTCCTACGGATCGGGAACGGGCCTTCCGGCTCCCCTCAACCCCGCCCGTACGACACCCCGCAAGAGGTCCCGGACGGGCAGAGGAGGCAACCGGCCGCAACCGATGGCTGCGGAGGTGGCGAAGCGTTACGGCCCCAGCGGGGCCCGCGAACTTTGCCCTTGTCTCACCGCGCGCACGGATCACTTGTCCACCCCGCAAGGGCGGCCTGGGAGAAGGTGCTTGCTACTCGCGCGGCAGGGCCTACGGCTTGTCGCAGATGCCTGAATGTCCCCTATTGAGTTCTCAAGCCAGCAATCGCTTCCTTCGAGCTGATCCCGTCTCGCGGGGGCCCTCCGGGCGTCGGGAGCAGCCCAAAGAAGGCCCTCCCATGCGCGCCATTCCGCTCCGAGAAGCCATCTGGTGCGCACCAACAGATTGGCATCTGGTGCGCACCAGATGCAACCCTTGCGGTGCAACTGGTGTCGGCGTGCGTCTCCAGGGAACGGCCGGAACGGGGTGCCTCGGTAGCCAACGGGGGTTAACCTCAAGGGTGTTAACCAGCTCTCACCTGCGGCTTTATGGAGGCGGCATGGCGACGGGGTTAAGGGCAGCCAGGATGGCGCGAGGCTGGTCGCAGGACCGTTTGATCTACGAAATGCAGCGCTTCGCGGAGCGGCGGCTGTTGGACATCGCCTCGGCGGCGAGCCTGAAGACGTACGTCTCCGAGTGGGAGAACGGGCGCCGTACGGTCAGTGACCGGTACGCCGGGATACTGCGGCCACTTCTCGGTGTCACCGATGCTGAGCTGCGAGGAGAGGTTGAGTCGCCTCCTCCCCAAGCGGACGGGTACGGAGATCTCCTGAGCCGTATCGACTCGGCGGGCAGTCTCAGCGAGTCCATGGTCCAGTCGTTCTACGACCAGACCGAGTTGTTGCGGACCATGGACCGGCAGATGGGTGCTACCGGTCTGATCGACCAGATGAACGGTCACCTCGCGGCCATGGAGGACGCGCTGACTTTCGCGGTACTGCCGGGCACGCGACGCCCCATCGCGACAGCCCTCGCCGGGGCCTCCACCCTCGCCGCGTGGCAGGCCCTGGACGCGGGCGCCGTCGAACGAGCGTGGAGGCGGTACGAGCTGGCCAAGAAGGCTGCCCAAGATGCCGAGTCACCGCTGTACCTGGCGCATGCCATGGGCGAGCAGGCGTACGTGCTGGCCGATGCTGGCCGCCCGCAGCTCGCCGTCGAACTGGTGCGGACCGCGCAGCAGACCCAGCCCGAGCAGCAGTCGCCCCGGCTGCGTGCATGGCTCGCCGCAGCGGAGGCCGAACTGTGTGCCGCCGCCGGGGGGATGGAGTCGGACGCTCGGGCAGCCATGGACCGGGCAACAGCCCTGCTGCCGGACGACGGAGAGTCGCGCGATCCCGACATGCTGAGCATCTTCCTCAACACGGGACACCTCGCCCGATGGCGCGGAAACGTGCTGGCCAAACTCGGAGACGGGTCAGCGATGGACGAGCTGTATGCCTCCCTGGACAGCGCTGACCCGTCCTTTGTCCGCGCGCGGTCGGGCCTGCACTGCGACCTCACGCAAGCACACCTCGCCCGCAACGAGCTGGACGAGGCGCGTACCCACCTACAGCAGGCCAGACTGCTGGCGAACCGAACCGGGTCTGTGCGGTACCGCCGACGCGTGGAGCTGCTTACCGGGCGGCTGTAGGCCGCGAGGAGAGGAGGTGAAGGAGAGCCACCAGCGTTCCTGACCCCAGCAGCTTGCCCTCGCCCATGAGCCTGGGAATCTCGTCCAGGGGAATCCAGGCGACGTGCCCGGCCTCCTCCGCGTCGGTCGGCTCCCCGACCTTTGTGGCGCCGCGCGACACGAAGATCTCGTGTGGCGAGTCCACCATGCCGATCATTGGCTGGTACGTGACGACATGCTCGACCTTCGTCGGTCGCCAGCCCGTCTCCTCCTCGGTTTCACGGGTGGCCGTGACGGCGGCGTCCTCGCCCGCGTCCACGATGCCACCGGGAAGCTCCCAACCCCACTGGTCGGGGACGAAGCGGTACCGCCACAACATGAGGACGCGCTCTTGGTCGTCGACCACGGCGGTGATCGCGACGTGGTGCAGCCGGACGACGTGGTGCTCGAAGCGCTCCACCCCAGGCGGCTCGACGTCCACCAGGTCGAGATTCACCCAGCGGTTCTCGTAGATGCGACGGCTGCCGTGGATCTGCCACGAATCCAGGTCGGGCGGCGTGGGGACCCCTTCTCCACCCGCGACCCGGTAGGCGCTGCGGTCGTACGCCTTGATGAACCGCTCATTGGCGAGCCGTGCCATGACCTGGCGCAGCGCCGTACGGCCGATCTCCAGCTCGGCGCTCAGCGCGCGTTCCGACGGCAGCTTGTCTCCCGGTCCGTACCGACCCGACTCGATCCAGGACCGGATCGTCTCGTAGACCCTCTGCGTCTTGGGTCCCATCCTCGGCGCACACTCCCGGATCGACGGCTGTTGCTGGCCAGCGTATCGAGGGAGCCGAGCGATTGACTCTGCCATTCGAATCTCTCTTCGTCGCCGTCACCCGCGCTGGAAGCGAGGGTGCGTGTGCAAGGTTCTGGCTGCCTGAGCTGCGCTTCCCGGCCTTTCCTGGGCCGTCTCTGGGCCGTCAGAGGGCCGCCAACAGTCACCAACGGCCACCAATGACCACCTGATCAACTCGAACGGCCCGCACTGCGTCGCAGGTCAGAGGCCCCCCACCTACTCGTTTTCGTCTGGGGGTGGCGGTCAGGCAAGATGGGGTGTATCTGCCCTCATGCGGCGGAGCCGCGAATCGACTCCTACTGATTGCCGGACGGTTTCTCTTGGCTGAGTACATCTACACGATGCGCAAGACGCGCAAGGCGCACGGCGACAAGGTCATCCTCGATGACGTGACGCTGAGCTTCCTGCCCGGCGCGAAGATCGGTGTGGTCGGCCCGAACGGCGCCGGTAAGTCCACCGTGCTCAAGATCATGGCGGGTCTGGAGCAGCCCTCCAACGGCGACGCGTTCCTGTCGCCCGGCTACACGGTCGGCATCCTCCTCCAGGAGCCCCCGCTCAACGAGGAGAAGACCGTCCTGGAGAACGTCCAGGAGGGCGTCGCCGAGGTCAAGGGCAAGCTCGACCGGTTCAACGCGATCGCCGAGGAGATGGCGACCAACTACACCGACGAGCTGATGGAGGAGATGGGCAGGCTCCAGGAGGAGCTCGACCACGCCAACGCCTGGGACCTCGACGCCCAGCTGGAGCAGGCCATGGACGCCCTGGGCTGCCCGCCCGGCGACTGGCAGGTCACC
Source organism: Streptomyces tamarix (assembly GCF_032423885.1). Taxonomy (NCBI): domain Bacteria; kingdom Bacillati; phylum Actinomycetota; class Actinomycetes; order Kitasatosporales; family Streptomycetaceae; genus Streptomyces; species Streptomyces tamarix. The sequence continues at coordinate 4,559 of NZ_JAWCTQ010000049.1, forward strand.
AACCTCTCCGGTGGCGAGAAGCGCCGCGTCGCGCTCTGCAAGCTGCTGCTGGAGGCGCCCGACCTGCTCCTCCTCGACGAGCCCACCAACCACCTGGACGCCGAGTCCGTCCAGTGGCTGGAGCAGCACCTCGCCAAGTACGACGGCACCGTCGTCGCCATCACCCACGACCGGTACTTCCTCGACAACGTCGCCGGTTGGATCCTGGAGCTCGACCGCGGTCGCGCCATCGGCTACGAGGGCAACTACTCCACCTACCTGGAGACGAAGCAGGCCCGCCTCAAGGTCGAGGGCCAGAAGGACGCCAAGCGCGCCAAGCGGCTCAAGGAAGAGCTGGAGTGGGTCCGCTCCAACGCCAAGGGCCGGCAGGCCAAGTCCAAGGCCCGCCTCGCCCGGTACGAGGAGATGGCCGCCGAGGCCGACAAGATGCGGAAGCTGGACTTCGAGGAGATCCAGATCCCGCCGGGCCCGCGCCTGGGCAACGTCGTCGTCGAGGTCGAGAACCTCAGCAAGGCATTCGGCGACAAGGTCCTCATCGACGACCTCAGCTTCACCCTCCCGCGCAACGGCATCGTCGGCGTCATCGGCCCGAACGGCGCCGGCAAGACCACGCTGTTCAAGATGATCCAGGGACTGGAGCAGCCCGACTCCGGCACCATCCGCATCGGCGACACCGTCAAGATCAGCTACGTCGACCAGAGCCGCGAGAACATCGACCCCAAGAAGACCCTGTGGGCCGTGGTCTCCGACGAGCTCGACTACATCAACGTCGGCCAGGTCGAGATGCCGTCCCGCGCCTACGTGTCCGCGTTCGGCTTCAAGGGCCCGGACCAGCAGAAGCCGGCCGGCGTCCTCTCCGGCGGTGAGCGCAACCGCCTCAACCTGGCGCTCACCCTCAAGCAGGGCGGCAACCTGCTGCTCCTCGACGAGCCGACCAACGACCTCGACGTCGAGACCCTGTCCTCCCTGGAGAACGCGCTGCTGGAGTTCCCCGGCTGCGCCGTGGTCGTCTCCCACGACCGCTGGTTCCTCGACCGCGTCGCCACGCACATCCTGGCGTACGAGGGCGACTCCAAGTGGTTCTGGTTCGAGGGCAACTACGAGTCGTACGAGAAGAACAAGGTCGAGCGCCTCGGCCCGGACGCGGCCCGTCCGCACCGTGCCACGTACAAGAAGCTCACCCGGGGCTGAGGCGGCGCTTCGAGTGGCTCGGCACATCTACAGCTGCCCCCTGCGCTGGTCGGACATGGACGCCTTCGGGCACGTCAACAACGTGGTCTTCCTCCGCTACCTGGAGGAGGCCCGGATCGACTTCATGTTCCGGCTGGCGCCGGGGGACGGCTCCCCGTCGTTCTCCGGCGGGTCCGTCGTGGCCCGCCACGAGATCGACTACGTACGGCCGCTGGTCCACCGGCACGAGCCGGTGACCATCGAGTCCTGGGTCACCAAGATCGGCGCGGCGTCCCTGACGATCGCGTACGAGATCAAGGACCCCGACCAGGTGTACGTACGGGCTTCCACGGTGGTCGTCCCCTACGACCTCCAGGCGCAGCGCCCGCGCCGCATCACCGCCGAGGAGCGGGCGTTCCTCCAGGAGTACGTGGACGACGGGATGCGTTCGGAGGGCGCCGTCGCATGACGGTGCCGCTGCACTTCGCCGAGGGCCGGGAGGCGGCGGGCATCGCCGCCTTCCTGGCCCGGCTGATCCACTACGACCGGGCCGCCGCCGTCCGCCTCCAGGCGGGCGGCGGGGCCCTGGCCGTCTTCGGTCGCCCGCCGTCGTTCGAGGTCCTCGCCGTCCGCACGGCGGCCCTCCTCGACGACACGGCCCTCGACACGACCGTCTCCGCCGGTGAGCTGCTCGACGGCATCGAGGAGGCGGCGGGCAAGGCGATCGTGCCCGCGCCCGTCACCGGCCCGCCGTGGAGCGGGCTCCTCCCGCCGCGCGGCGGCTGGCGCGAGGTGCCCGGCCTGCCGGACGCCGCCGGGTTGCGCGGCGCCGTCGCCGCGGCGGTCGCCGAGTTCCGCGCGCGGGACGAGCAGTTGCCGCCGCAGCACCGCACCCGTGCGGAACGCGACCGGATCGGCCGTGAGATATGGTCCCGTGCCCTCGCCGGCACGGGGCTTCCGCTGCGCGCCGCGCACGCCGCCCAGGCGCTGGGCTTCCTGCCGCCGGCCGGGGCCGTCCCGCACGAGGTGCCCGTGGTGCTGCTGTCCGCCGGGCCGTGGCTGCGGCTGCGCACCCCCTACGGCTCCGTGGCCGTGCGCACGGCCACGGGCCTCGGGAAGCTGGGCGTCACCCCCGTCCGCCGCCCCTGAGACCCGGGGCCTCCGCCCCTGAGATCCCCCGGACCGGGGAGCAGTCGCCCTGGGGTCGGCCACCCTGAGATCCGCCGGACTGGGGAGCAGTCACCCTGGGGCCGGCCACCCTGAGATCCGCCGCTCCGGGGCCGCTGCTCCGGGGCCGCCGGGCCGTTCGGGCGCGGACCCGCCGCGCGCCGCCGGTTCAGCCGGCGGTGTTGACCATCGACGCGGCCGCGTACGTGAGGTAGTCCCACAACTGCCGCTCGTGCTCCTCGGACAGCCCGAGCTCGTCCACGGCGTCCCGCATGTGCTTCAGCCACGCGTCGTGCGCCGCCCTGTCCACCACGAACGGGGCGTGCCGCATCCGCAGCCGCGGGTGCCCGCGGCGGTCGCTGTACGTGCGGGGGCCGCCCCAGTACTGCATCAGGAACAGCGCGAGCCGCTCCTCGGCCGGGCCCAGGTCCTCCTCCGGGTACATCGGCCGCAGCAGCGGGTCCTCGGCGACGCCCTGGTAGAAGCGGTGGACGAGCCGCCGGAACGTCTGCTCGCCGCCCACCTGCTCGTAGAACGTCTGCTCCTGGAGAGTGCCGCGCGGAATCTCATTCACCCGTCCATCGTCTCAGACGCGCCGGCGGAAGACCCCGGCCCTAGGACCGCCGGACCCGCGCCCTCCCCATGGAAAAACGGCGATAGTGGACATATGGCTGTGGGTGTGGAGCGAGAGCGGGACCCGTTCGCCGAGGCCGCCGCCGAGGCGAGGCACCGGCTGGTGACCGCGCTCGCCGCCGGGGGCGCACTGCCCGACCCGGCCTGGCGGGCGGCGTTCGAGGAGGTCCCGCGCCACCTGTTCGTGCCGTACTACTACGTCGGCACCCTCGGCGGGTACGAGCGGCTGCGGTACGACGACCCCGACCCGGAGGGCCGGCGGCGCTGGCTGGAGGGCGCGTACGAGGACGAGCCGCTGGGCACCCGGCTGCGCGGCGGCGACCTCGTGTCGTCCGCCAGCCAACCGTCCCTCATGGCCGACATGCTGCACGCCCTCGACGTGCGGGACGGCGACACCGTGCTGGAGATCGGCGCCGGCTCCGGGTACAACGCGGCCCTCCTGTCCCACCGGCTGGGCGACGCGCACGTCACGACCGTCGACATCGACGCCGACATCACCGACGCCGCCCGCGCCCACCTCCACGCGGCCGGCCACCACCCCGCCGTCGTCACCGGCGACGGCGCCCGCGGCTGCCCGGACCGGGCGCCCTTCGACCGGATCGTCGCCACCTGCGCCCTGCCGTCCGTACCGCCCGGGTGGCCGGCCCAGTGCCGGCCGGGCGCGTACGTCGTCGCGCCGCTGTCCACGGGGATCGTCCGGCTGCGCGTCGAGGACGCCGAGCACGCGGAGGGCCGGTTCCTCCCCACGTCCGCGTACTTCGTCCCGCTGCGCGGCGCCCTCCCGGCCGCGCCGGAGCCGCGCACCGGCGGGCTGCCCCGGCGCGCGCTCGACAGCGACCTGTTCCGCTTCCTGCTGACCCTCGTGTCGGGCCGCCTCGACCCGCACGAGGCGTACGACCTGTGGCGGCGCGAGGGCCGCCCGGCCCGCGAGCGGTACGGCGTGACCGTTCGCGGCGGCCGGCAGTGGGCGTGGCTGGACGACCCCGAGGGCCCGTACGCCTGGCCCCTGGGGGAGCCGGCCCGGCGGGACCGGGCCGGCGGCTAGCCCCGTACGACGGTGAGCGTCGTCCAGGCGCCCACGTGGACGCGGTCGCCGTCCTGGAGCGGTACGGGCACGTAGGGCTGGATCGGCTCGTCGGAGCCGTTCACGGTCGTGCCGTTGGTGGAGTTCTGGTCCATCACCACCCAGGAGCCGTCGGGCTGCCGCACGAACACGGCGTGCTGGTGCGACACGCCCGGGTCCTCCGGCGGCACCGACAGGTCGATGTCCGGCGACTCGCCCGTCGACTGCCGGCGGCGGCCGACCGTCACCTGCTGCCCGGTCAGCGGCACGCGCCGCTCGGGCGAGTAGGCGGGCAGGTTGAGGCTCGCCGCTTCGGGGCCGCTGCGGCGCATCATGGCCATGAAGTACTCGCGGTCGGGCCGCACGACGACGGCCCACCCGGCGGGCGCGTCCGCCTGCGGGTGCTGCGGGTGCTGCGGGTGCTGTGGCTGCTCGTGCTGTGGGGGTTGCCCGTGCTGCTGCGCCTGCCCGTGCGGGGGTTGCCCGTACTGCGGCTGGGGCGGCGGGGCCTGTCCCTGCGGGTGCTGCGGGTGTGCCTGTCCGTGCGGGGGCTGCCCCTGTGCGGGTGGCTGCGGGTGCTGCCCGTGCTGCGGCTGGGACGGCGGAGGCAGTACCCAGTCGTCGTCGCCGACGGCGTCGGGCTGTCGGAACGCCCGGGGCGTCGCAGAGCCGGGCGCGGCCTGCGCCGACGCGGGCCCACCGCTCCCCGGGCCGGTCTCCTGGCCGGGTGCGCCGCCGGAAGCGGGCGCGGCCCCCGGGCCGAAGGCCGGAGCGCCGTGAGAGGGGCTGCCGGGGCCACCGGGGGAACCCTGACCGGGGGCTCCGGGACCCTGACCGGGGGACCCGGGATTCTGTCCGGGGGCTCCGGGGGTGTGGCCGGGGCCACCCGGGCCGTACGCCGGACCGCCGGGGGTCGGACCGCCGGGAGTCGGGCCGCCCGGGTGTCCGCCGAAGGACGGGCCGCCGGCCGCGGGGCCGGGGCCGTTGCCGGGGCCGAAGGGCTGGTGGGGCGTGCCCGGTCCGCCGTGCGGCCCCCGTGCGGGCGCGCCGTCGCGGCCGAACGCCGGGCCGCCCCGGTCGGGGCCCGCCGACCGGTCCGGGCGGGGACCGTCGAAGGGGGAGGACTCCTGGCCGGGGGGCGGCGCGAAGGAGGGCTCCCGCGGGCCGGGCTCAGCGGGCAGGGGCTCTGCCGGGCGGTTCACCTGCGACGGGCGGGAGCCCTGGTACTCGTACGGGTCCGGCGGGCGCGGCGCCGACGTGAAGCCGGGCGGCAGGTTCAGCCCGCCGCCCGGCCGGGACGGGGGCGGCGGAGGGGAGATCGGCGTGTACGACGTGGCCGTGTTGGTGAGGAAGTTCCACCGGCACTCCTCGCAGAACGGCGCCATCGCCTCCCGGGGCGTACGGCACTGCGGGCACAGCTCCGCCTGCTGCGTGGCGTGGGGGTCGCCGCCCGAGGGGCCCGGGTAGCCGTACCCGGGGGCCGCCGGCGGCGGGGGCGGGGGAGGAGGCGGCGGCACGGCACCCGCAGGCGCGCCCGCCCCGGCCATGCGGTGGCCGCAGACCTCGCACCAGTCGTCGGCACCCGACTGGTGTCCGTTCGGGCAGGTCGGCATCTCGGCCCTTCCCCCTCTCCACGCCGGCCGCCGCTGCGGCCGTCGTCACGGCTTCTTCCTGTGCGTCCGGTTCACGCGAACCGTCTTCGTGGACCGGGTCTCGAGCGTCATCTCGTCCGCGTCCGCGACCTTGGCCTTCAGTCGCACAGTACCCGTCGCCGCGTCGACGACGTCGACCACCTTCGAAAGCAGCTTCGCGGTGTCCGCGTTCCCCGAGGCGGCGGCCAACTGCACCGCGCGCCCGAGCCTGGCCGTCGCGCCGTGCAGATCGCCCGACTTGCGTGCTTCCAGACCCTGCTGGATGGCACGGGCGAGTTCGGCCTGGCCCGTGTAGTGCGCGACCTGCGGGTCGATGGGGGACGAAGCCGCCGCGTCGGCCGTCCACACCGCCCGTACGAGTCCCTGCCCCAGCGTCCGGGGCGGCCCCCCGGCCGGGTCGGCCTGGACCAGGGACACGCGCGCGGCGAGCATCTCCTGGCCGAGGCCGGCCGCCGGTACCCGCACGCACAGGTGGTAGTCGCGCGACTCGTCGCCCCACGAGCCCGTCGGGTAGTCCCCGGCGCGCGGCCCCGCTTCCGTACGGCGGCCCGTCAGGTCCTCCACGGCCGGTGCGACCTGCTTCACGAAGACGATCTCCGCGCCGGCCGGTGTCCACAGCCGCAGCGCGACGTCCGGGACCTCCTTGCCCATCGCGTGCTCCATCATCCGCGTGAAGTCCGCGGCGAGGCCCGCCGGGTCGGCGACGATGTCGGCCGTGCCGAGCAGCGCGGAGGCGACGCCGGTGACCTCCCTCACCTCCCAGTCGGTGCCGACGCCCCGCGCGTCGCAGGTGAACCGGCCCGCGCAGGCGTCGAGCGCCGCCCGCAGGTCCTGCGGCGCCTCGTGCTCGTTGCGCCCGTCCGTGAGGAGGACGCCGTGGCGGATGGCGGCGCCGGAGGCCGCGAGCAGCCGGTCGGCGAGCCGCAGCCACGTACCGATGGCGGTGCCCCCGCCGGGGACCAGGTGCCGCAGGGCCTCCTTCGCCTCGGCGCGCGTCCTCGCGCAGGCGGTGGCGAGGCGGCCGTCGCCCGGGTACACCTCCCGGGCGACGTGGGTGCCGGCGACGACGGCGAAGCACACGCCGTCGCGGAGGGTGTCGACCGCGGCGGCGGTGGCGTCGCGGGCGTGGCGCATCTTCGCCGGCGGGTACTCCATGGAGCCGGAGCAGTCGACCATCAGGACGACCGCGGCGTCGCGCCGCGGCCCGGCCGCCGTGCCGTGCCCGGAGCCGCCGGGCGCCCGGCGGTCGTGCGCCGGGTCGCGCTGGTGCGGTACGTGCCGGGCGGCCTCGGCGGGCAGCGGCGCCCCGCCCGTCGTACCGCCGCCCGTGGCGGAGACCGTCACGACGGCGTTCACCTCGCGCCCGCCCTCCGGCAGGTACTCGTTCTGGTACACGTCCACCGAGAACCGCGGCACGCTGGACTTGGAGAAGTTCGCCATCTGGTCGTCTCCCGGGCTCCTTGGTGCTCCACAACAACGGACGGAAGCGGGCTCGCGCCCCGGTCAGGCCGACACCGCCCCCGGCTCCGGCACGGCGAACGGCACCAGCGCCACCGTGACGTTGTCGTGGCCGCCGCCGTCGAGGGCGTGCCCGACCAGGACGCGCGCGCCGTGCAGGGGGCGCTCGGCGGCGTCGGCGGGGAGGACGCGGGCCATGTCGCCGGCGGCCTCGGCATAGTTCCACAGGCCGTCCGTGCAGACGACGACCACGCCGGGGCGGTCCGGCTGGAACACGGCCGTGTGCGGCTCCAGTTCGTAGGCGTCGGCGCCGAGCCAGCCGGTGATGGCGTGGGCGCGCTCGTCCGCGTACGCCTCGGCCTCGTCCATCAGGCCCGCCGAGACCATCTGGGCGGCCCACGAGTCGTCCTCGGTGAGCCGGGCCGCCGGGACGGCGCGGTTGTCGGGCACCCAGTAGGCGCGGCTGTCGCCGACCCAGCCGACGACGAGGAGGCCGTTCGCGGCGACGGCGCCGACGAGGGTGCAGGCCGGGGCGTTGCGGTGGCGGTGCGCGTCGTGCTCGAAGCCGTCGGGGCCCTCGGCGGGGGGCTCGACGGCGAGGGCGTTGACGGCGTCGGACGCGGCGACGATGGCGTCGTGCATCGCCTGCCGGGGGCTGGCGCCGAGGGGGAGCGCGGCCCGGAGGGAGGCGTCGGCGGCGCGGGCGGCGGCGGCCGAGGCGTCGTCGGGGCGGTACGCGGAGGACACGCCGTCGCAGACGATCGCGACGACGGCGGACGAACCGTCCGGGAGGGGGGCGGTCGACACGGCGAACGCGTCCTCGTTGCGGTGGTGCCGCAGCCCCCGGTCGCTGACGGCGGCGACGGCGCGCCCCATCTCCCGTTCCATGTGGTCCCGCTCCCGTGGCTGTTTGTGTCCGCAGTTCTCGCAGTACCCGTCCGCCGCGACCCGCCCGGCCCGGCAGGCCACGCAGCGGGTCCCGCCGGTGGCGGCGGGGCGGAGGGCGACCCGGGGGTCGGGCGCCGCGAGCTCGAAGTCCCCGTGGGGGTCGTCGTGCCGCACGGACGGCTCGGGGGCGTCCGGCGGCGTGAGCGGGACCGGTGGGGCCTGCGGGCCCTGCGGGCCCTGCGGGGGTGCGGCGGGCGCCGGGGGCGTCGGCCCGGTCCAGGGCGCCGGGGGCGCGGGGGACGGCGCGGCGACCGGCGGCGGTACGGGACCGGGCGGGGGCGCGGGAGCCGCAGCCGGGTACGCCGGGCCGCCGGGCGCCGCGGACGGTCCGGGCGGACCGGGCGGCGGGGGCGCCGCCGGGGGCGCGGGCGGCGGGGTGGCCAGGGCCACCGTGGGGTGGTCCGGGGGCGGCTCGGGCACGGCCGACAGGTCGTACCCGCACGCCCCGCAGAACCGGTCACCCGCCTCCAGCGGCTCCGAGCAGCCCGGGCAGGCCGACAGTTGATGCGTCTGAGACATCGATCACACCCACGTCCGGGGGCGGAACCGGTTGGCCCGTTCCACCAGTTCGATCCTTTCATCGCCCCGCTGGGCGAGCCGGGCGAGCCCCCGGTACGAGCGCTCCAGGCCGAACCGCAGCCCGCGCTCGTGGAGTTCGCTGCCCAGCAGTTCCTGGTCCGGGGGCAGGCCGCCGGGCCGCCCCGACAGCCACCAGTCGAGGGCCAGGCCCAGCACCTCCACCGACAGCCGTTCGCGCCGCACCGGGTCGAGCCCCAGGGTGTCGAGCGCCGCCACCTGGCGCGCCGCCGCGTACAGGTCGTCCCGCAGCGGCTCCGCCGGGTCCCGCCGGCGGAGCCGCGCGCGCACCGCCGCGACGCGCGCCGCGGTGTAGTGGATCGACGACTCGGGCACGGACTCCAGCGTACGCACCGCGGCCCCCCGGTCGCCCGCCGCCAGCTGGACGCGGGCCAGGCCGAACGCCGCGCCCACGTGGCTGGGGTCCGCCGTCCACACGAGGCGGTAGTACGCGGCGGCGCCGTCCGGCCGGCCGAGCACCTCGGCGCAGACGGCCAGCGCCAGCTTGGGCGCCGGTTCCCCGGGGAAGGCGCCGTACACCGCGTCGAACGCCGCCGCGGCCGTGGCCGTGCCGCCGGTCGCCAGGGAGACGACGCCGCGGCACCAGACGACCCGCCAGTCGTCCGGGTACGACCGCTCCAACGCGTCCAGCACGCGTACGGCGGCCGGCGCGTCCCCCAGCTCCAGCAGGGCCCGCAGCTCCCGCAGGCGCAGCTCGGGCGAGTCGGCCGGGGCGGCCCGCAGGGCGGCCGCCAGCTCGGCCGGGCCGGACGCCACGAGCCCGGCCAGGAACGCGGCGTTCGGGTCGTCCGGATCGACGTGCGGCACGGGCAGCGCGAGCGCCGCGCCCCGCGCGTCCGGCGCGGCGAGCAGCGGCACCGGCCCGACCGCCGCCGGGGCGCCCTTTCTGCGGCGCCGCGCGCGCGGGCCCAGGAGGGAGACCTCCCCGCCGGGCTCCGCGAACAGGACCGTGTCCGCCACCCGCGGCTCCGGGCCGAACAGGGGCGACAGGGCCGGTCTCGGCGTGCCCGTCCGGAGGGCGACGACCTCCCGCAGGACCCCCGTCAGCTGCTCCGCCATCTCCTGCGCGGACGCGAACCGCCGTGCCGGGTCCGGGTCCGTCGCCCGGACCAGCAGCCGGTGGAACGACTCGTACCGCCGGAACACCTCGATGTGCTCCGGCTCCGGCAGCGAGTCCGCGAACACGTTCGTGTAGCCGTGGAAGTCGAACGTCAGCACCGCCAGCGTCCGCGCCACCGTGTACAGGTCCGACGCGACCGACGGGCCCACCTCCGCGACCTCGGGCGCCCGGTAGCCGACCGTGCCGTAGACGGCCGACTCGTGGTCGTCCATCCGCCGCACCGCGCCCATGTCGATCAGCTTCAGCTGGTCCTCGCTCTGGATCGCGTTGTCGACCTTGAAGTCGCAGTACAGCAGGTTCCTGCTGTGCAGGTGTCCCAGCGCCTCCAGCGCCTCGATGCCGTACGCGCACGCCTGCTCGACCGGCAGCGGGTCGCGCCGGCCGTCCGGTCCGCGCCGCCCGTTCGCGATCTCCTTCAGGGACTTGCCGCCGACGTACTCCATGACGATGTACCCGTCCAGCGAACCCGTCCGCTGGTCCAGGTGCTCCACGAAGTTGTAGATGCGGACGATGTTGGCGTGCTCGATCTCGGCGAGGAACCGCCGCTCCGAGATCGCCGCCGCCATCGCGTCCTGGTCGCCCGTGTCCAGCAGGCCCTTGAGGACCACCCACCGGTCGGAGACGGCCCGGTCCACGGCGAGGTAGATCCACCCGAGCCCGCCGTGCGCGAGGCAGCCCGCCACCTCGTACTGGCCGTGCACCACGTCGCCCGCCCGCAGCTTCGGCACGAACGAGTACGGGTGGCCGCACCGGGTGCAGAACCCCTCCGTACGGCCCGGCCGCCCGCCGCGCGCCCGGCCGACCGGCGCCCCGCAGTCGGAGCGGGAGCAGAACCGCCGCCGCTCGGGCACCTCCGGGCGCTCCATCACCGCCGAACGCGGATCGGGACGCGGCACGGCCGGCACCGCCACCAGGCCCGCGCCCAGCCGTCCGCGCGCCGAACGGCCGCTGGAGGAACCGGAGCTGCGGACCGACACGGACCGCGCCGTCGCCGGACCCGACAGGACCCGCGCCGGCCGCCCGGACCCCGACCGGCGCGAACCCGCCGAGCCCGCCGAACGGGACGGGTGGGACGGGCGGGCGGAGGAGCGGGACGGGCGCGCGGACGGCGACCCCGCCGGGCCGTCCCCCTCCGGCCCGCCGCCCACCGCACCCGTCGTCGGCGACGACATCGCGCTCGTCGGCGGTGACGACACCGCGCCGTCCGGGGCGACGACCGGGGCCAGCCCGCACGTGTCGCAGTACAGCTCGCCGCCGCCCACGTCCTCGTACGCGCCGTCGCAGTCCGGGCGCTGGCACGGTCTCATCCGCGCCCCCCGGCCGACAGGACCTCGCTCGCCGCCCGCTGGTAGCGCAGGACGGCCCGCTCGGCGGCGCGCAGGTCGCACGGGGCGCTCCACAGCATGCGGCGCGCCGTGTCGTACCGCTCGCTCAGGACCGGGTCGTCCGCCAGCCCGTGCCGGGCCGTCCTCGCCCGGTACGCGTCGAGGCGCCCGCGCAGTTCGGCGCGGACGGCGAGCGGCGCGGTCACCGCGGCCAGCGACTCGCGGGCGCGCAGCAGCTCCTCCTCGGCCTCCCGCTCCAGCGCCTCCAGCAGCGGGGACAGCCGGTGCCAGCGGGCGTGCCGCCGGTACTCGGCGGCGGTCGCCAGCCGCTCGTACAGCGCGGTCGGCGGGCCGCTCACCACCGGCACTTCCGACGCGGCGATCTTCGCCAGGACCTCGACGCGCGCGGTGCGGGCCTCGGCGAGGGTGCGGTCGGCCCGCGACAGCAGGTCCCGCAGCCGCAGCAGCCGCGACTCGGAGTCCTGCCGCACCTGGAGGACCGCCTCGATCTCCCGGCGTACGTCCTCCAGCGCCCGCGCGGCCCGGTCGTACCGGTCCGTGTCCGGCCGTCCGCTGCCGGGCGCCGAACTGCCCGCGGCCGGCCGCCAGAACGCCAGCGGGTCGCTGACGACCTGGGCGCGCAGCGCGGTCAGCTCCTCGGTGATGGCCTCCAGGTCGTCGCCCGCCGGGTGCTCCCCGGGCCGCACGCCGACGGAACGCGCCAGTGACCGCGTCCGGTTCAGCTCCGCCGCGAGCAGGTCTATCCGGGCGGGTAGCGCCGACCAGACGGCGTCCGCCGACACGACGACGTCGAGGGAGCGCGCATACAGCTCGTTCATCCGCGCGACCAGCCGGTCCAGCGTGAACCGCTCCACCCGCGCGCACGCGGAGGACTTCGGCGGCGCCCCGGGCTCCGCCGCGTCCGGCACGGCGACGCTCTCGCCGCACAGCCGCTCCGTCAGCTCCACCAGCTCCTCGCGCTCCGGCCAGCGGCGCCGGGCGCGCACCTCGCGGGCGGCGCGCAGCGCGTCCGTGTACGCGTCGAAGTACGTCCACAGCAGCGCCGTCGTCCGCTCGGTCGCGGCCCAGCGCTCCGCGGTCGTCCCGGTCAGCGCGGTGCCTTCGAGCAGCCTGCGGCCCGCGTGGTCCTGCAGCGCGAGCAGCGAGTCCTCGACCGCCTTGTGCTCCGCGCCGAGGCGTGCCAGCGCACGGTCCACCTCGTCCCGGTCCATCACCGGACCGGGGGGACCCGTGACGCCCATCGATCACCTCTCGCTCTCAGGGGGACGGTTTCGTCCGGTACTTGGGCGCGGGCGGCCCGGATATGCCGGGCAGGTCCGCCTTGAGCCACTTCTCGTACGCGCGTGTCCACGGTCCGGCACGGTATGCCACGAGGACGTGGTTGACGCGGCGCACCAGGTCGTCGTGGCCCAGCCTGGCGGCCACGCCGTAGTACTCGGTCGTGAACGGGGCGCCCTTGAGCTCCACGGTCGGGTCCTGGGCGGCCTGGCCGGCGGCGAGGGCGCTGTCGGTGACGACCGCGTCGACCTCGCCCGCCTGCAGCCGCACCAGGCAGTCCAGTTGGTTCGGCACGGTGTACCGGTCGGGGTCGCGCGGGGTGCCGTCGTGCTCGTCGCGGTGGACCGCGCCGTACGACTCGCGCTCCAGCGCCTCGTACGCCGTGGAGCCCTCGGCCGAGCAGACGCGCTTGCCGGCCAGGGACGCGTCGTACCCGGTGATCGGGGAGTCCTTGGCGGCGAGGACCTGCTGGCCGGTCTCGAAGTAGGCGGTGGAGAACGCGACCTGCCTGGCCCGGGCGCAGTTGATCGTCATCGTCCGGACGACCAGGTCGACCTTGCGGCCCTCCAGCGCGGCGACGCGCTGGTTGGTGGGCACGGCGCGGAAGATCACCGCGTCGGGGCTGCCGAGGACGTCCGCGGCGATGGCCCGCGCCAGGTCGATGTCGAAGCCCTCCAGGGTGCCCTTGACGGGGTCGCGGTAGCCCCAGCGGTAGCTGTTCTGGTCGACGCCGACGACGAGCTTCCCGCGCGCCTTGATCTCGGCGATCGTCGGCCCGTCCGCGGCGGACGGCGGCAGCGACGCCTCCGGGTCCGCGCAGTCCTCCGCGGCCTGCCCGGCGGTTGCGATCTGACCGGCAGTCGTGGCCTGCCCGGCGGCGATCTCCCTGACGGCGGTCTCCCCGGCGGACGCGGCCTGCCCGGCCGCGGCGGGCAGCGCCCGCGCCGGGTCCGTGCCGGGAGGTCCGGCCGGGCCGGGCCCCGGCGGTACGAGGGCCGAGGCCGCCGCCAGCAGGCAGGCGGCGCCCAGGGCGTCCGCCCCTCCCCGGCGGCGCGGTCGGCCGCGCCGTGTTCCACGGTCGTCCACCGCACCCCTCCCCCCGCCGGTCACCGGTACTCCGCCAGCCTGCGGTTGACGCCCGCCACCACGCCGACCGCGCCCAGCACGGTCAGGGCGGCGGCCCCCTCGGGGAGGCCCGACAGGGCGTCGCGGGCGCGGCCGGCGGCCCGGGTGAACTCCCCCTGCTCGTGGTCGAGGGCCTTCCGCAGCGCCGCGTCGACCCGGTCGAACGCGGCGCCCGTCGACGCCTCGCCCCCTATGACCTGCCTCAGCGCCCCGTCGTAGTCGCCCGCCTCGTCCGTGTGCCGCGCCGCCGTGTGCCGGGTCCGCCACTCGCCGGTCCAGCGGGCGGCGTCCGCCACCGGGTCGCCGCCCGCCGCGTCGTCGGCCAGCCGCCGCGCCTCGGCGAGCGCCCGGTCCAGCCCGGCCATGGCCGCGCCGTAGTCGGTCGCGTACTTGTCGCTCCTGCCGTCGTCGGTGAGTACCGCGCCACGTGCCACGAGAGTCAGGTTCTCGTTCGCACGGGCCTTCAGGGAACCGATCCGGGCCTCGTTCAGCACCTTGAGCGAATCCTGACCGTGGGCGCGGGCGTCACCCAGGCCGGCCCGCGCCGCCGTGTGGGCGCCCGCGAGCCACAGCAGCGCCGCCGCCGTCGCGGCCGTCGCGGCCAGCAGCCCCGGGTTCAGGATCCGGTTCGTACGCCGGTGGTCGCGCCACTGCGCCCAGGCGAGCGCGGCCAGGACGAGCAGACCCGCGGCGAGGGAGAGCGCGGGCCACGCGCGCGCGTGGCCCTCGTCCTCGGCGAGCCGCGCCGTCTCCGCCTCGTACAGCCGCTCGGCGGCGGGCAGCAACCGGGCCGTCATCCGCTGGTTCGCGTACCGCAGGTAGGCGCCGCCGAGCGGCAGGCCCTGCCGGTTGGCGGCACGGGCCTGCTCGACGAGGCCCGTGTAGCGGGGGAGTTGCTCGTTGAGGGTGGTGATCTCGGCGGCCGACGCGGACGAGCCGTCCGTGTTCGCCGCGGCCTTCACCAGCAGGCGGGCGGCGGTCGCGATGTCCTCCTCGTACCGCTCCCGGACGTCGGCGGGCTCCTTCGCGCCGGCGAGGAACCCGCTGGCGGCGGCCGTGTCGGCGTCGGCGAGGGAGCGGTAGATGTGCGCGGCGTCGGCGCTGAGCGGCTGGCTCCGGCCCACCACGTCGCCGGCGGCGTGCGACCGGCCGGTGACCTCCAGGGCGGTGACCGCGCCGAACGCGACGACCAGCAGGGCGAGTACGGCGCCCAGGAGCCGCAGCCGGCCGGGCGGCGTGGTCGCGGCGGCCCGCAGCCGGGCCGGCAGCCCGCGCCGGGAGGCACCGCGCGGGGCGCCGGCTCCGCCCGGAGGCACCGGCGCGCCCGCCGGTGCGGGCCGCGCGTTCCGCGCGTCTGACACGTGACCTCCCCCTCGGTCTCCGGCGTCGGCCCGCCGCCTCCCCGAGCACCGGGGGGCGGCGGCCCGGCCAGCAGTATGGCCGCAGGGGGGCGCCGGGGACACGGGCTTGACCGGATCTTGTACTTATCGCGCCCGGCGTCCCCTTCGCACCGTCATTCGAACCCCCCGTTCACAGAACGCGATCCGCTCCCACGCGGTTCCGCCCCGGCGCGAAGTGCGCCCTGAGCGCCCTCCCGGCCGCCGCGCACGCCCCCACGTCGTCGAGCCCCAGCAGCGCCGCGCCGAGCACCGGCGGCGCGTCCACCACCCGCGGCACCGCCGCGGGCGCCCGCTCCCGCAGCAGCTCGCCGATCCGACCGTTCAGCTCCGGGTGCCCGGCCGCCAGGACGCTCCCGCCCAGCACCACCGGCACCGGCTCCGGCGCGTCCCGCAGCCCGAGCCGCTCCAGGGCGACCACCGCCATCGTGACGACCTCCTCCGCCAGCCGCTCCACCAGCGCCCGCGCCACCGGGTCACCGGCCGCGCCGACCGCGAACACCACGGGCGCCAGCTCGTGGCGCCGCCCGCCCGGGAGGCGGCCCAGGTGCACCGCCTCGATCAGCGCGTACATGGACTCCAGGCCGAAGTGCGCGGGCAGCGCCCGGGCCAGCTCCGTCGGCTCGCCCCGCCCGTCCTCCGCCCGCGCCGCGTACCACAGCGCCTCCTCCGCCAGGCCCCATCCGCCGCCCCAGTCGCCGGAGAGGCGCCCCACCGCCGGGAACCGCGCGGTGCGCCCGTCCGGGCGCACGCCCACGCAGTTGATGCCCGCCCCGCACACGACGGCCACGCCCCGCGGCTCGTCCACCCCGGCCCGCAGCACCGCGAAAGTGTCGTTGCGCACCCGCACGGACGCGCCCCAGCCGCGCTCCGCCACGGCGCGGGCCAGCTCCTCCTCCTCCACCGGCAGGTCGGCGTTGGCGAGGCACGCCGACACGTGCGCCGCGCACGCCGGGCCGTCCGGCGGCCCGAGGTCGGCGAGCCCGGCCTCCCGCGCCGCCTCCCCGACCGCGGCCGCCAGCGCCTCGACGGCCGCCCCGACCCCCACCAGCTGCGGCCGGAAGCCGCCGCCGCGACCCGTCCCGAGGACCGACCCGTCCGCGCCGACGAGCGCCGCGTCCGTCTTGCTGTTGCCCGCGTCGATCGCCAGCACGGCCGGCACCGCGTTCACGCCCACGCGAGGTGCTCCCGGTTGTGCGCGATCAGCCGGTCCGTGAGCGTGTCGGCGTACGCGTACTGGCCGACCAGCGGGTGGGCCAGCAGCGCCCGGAACACCCGGTCGCGGCCACCCCGCAGCGCCGCCTCCAGCGCCAGCTCCTCGTACGCGGTGACGTGCGCGATCAGCCCCGCGTACAGCGGGTCCAGCTCCCGCACCGGCAGCGGCCGGGCGCCGTCGGCGTCCACCTCGGCCTGCACCTCCACCACCGCGTCGTCCGGCAGGAACGGCAGCGCACCGGCGTTGCGGACGTTCACCACCTGCGTGGCGCCGCCCCGGCCGCCCAGCAGCGACGCGGTCAGGTCGACGGCCGCCTCCGAGTAGTACGCCCCGCCGCGCCGGGCCAGCAACGCCGGCTTCTCGTCCAGCGCCGGGTCCCGGTACATCTCCAGCAGCTCCCGCTCCATCGCCGCGACCTCGGCGGCCCGCGACGGCTTGCCGCGCAGCTCGTCCACGACCTCGTCGTGGGCGTAGAAGTACCGCAGGTAGTACGAGGGGACGACGCCCAGCCGGTCCAGCAGGCCGCGCGGCAGCCCCAGGTCGCCGGCGACGGCGTCGCCGTGCTCGGCGAGCAGCCGCGGCAGCACGTCCGTCCCGTCGCGCCCGCCGAGTCGTACGCCCAGCTCCCACGTCAGGTGGTTCAGCCCCACGTGCTCCAGGTGCACGTCCGCCGGCGCCGCGCCGAGCAGCGCGGCGAACTTCCGCTGCAGGCCGATCGCGACGTTGCACAGGCCGACCGCCTTGTGCCCGGCCTGGAGGAGGGCGCGGGTGACGATGCCGACCGGGTTGGTGAAGTCGATGATCCAGGCCTCCGGGTTGGCGGCGCGCACCCGTTCGGCGATGTCGAGGACGACCGGCACGGTCCGCAGGGCCTTCGCGAGCCCGCCCGCCCCGGTGGTCTCCTGCCCGACGCAGCCGCACTCCAGCGGCCACGTCTCGTCCTGCTGTCGCGCGGCCTGCCCGCCGACGCGCAGTTGGAGCAGGACGGCGTCGGCGCCGTCGACGGCCGCCTCCAGGTCACCCGTGGTGGTCACCACCCCCGGGTGGCCCTGCCGGGCGAAGATCCGCCGGGCCAGCCCGCCGACCGGTTCCAGCCGGTCCGCCGCCGGGTCGACGAGGACCAGTTCCCCGACCGGCAGGGTGTCGCGCAGCCGCGCGAACCCGTCGACCAGCTCCGGCGTGTAGGTGGAGCCACCCCCCACGACCACGAGTTTCATGCCACTCATCCCCACTCCCATCTCCGTTTCCCTTGCCCCTTCGCTCCGGTCGGCACGGCGCCTCGGCGAAAGCCCTCCGGGCGAGGAGGAACACGACGACGACCGGCGCGGAACAGCCGTGCCGGAAGGTCGGCGTCACCGGGGCGTTCGGGTCGACGCGGGCGCCTCCGACGGAGGAGCCGGTGCGACCGGAGAGGACGGCGGCCGGGGCCGGGGAGGCGACGACCGCGCGGGAGGGCGCGGGACCGGCGGGGCACGGGCACGGCGGTGTCTCCTGTCGACGGGGGACGGCGGGGGACGGCGGGGCGTGCGGATCACGCGGTTCGTGCGGACGCACGGGCGTACGGGCGGCGCGGGCGTGCGTACGGCGCGGACGTACGGGACATCACGTCGTCACGCCATCGGGACATCAGGTCATCGGCTCGTCAGGTCATAGGCGCATGGGGACATCGGGTCGTCACGTCATCGGACCGTCGGACCGTCGGACCGTCGGGACATCGGGCCGTCGGCTCATCGGGACATCGGGCCGTCGGCTCATCGCGCGGAGGTGTCGAACACGTCGTCGCGGGTGGCGGCCAGCGCCGCCTCCAGCGCTCCCCGCAGCACGGGGTGCTCCCGTACGGCGCCGAGGACGAGGCGCGGCCGGGCGGCGGCCAGCTCCGCCAGCTCGGCGCCGACCCGTTCGCGCAGCGGCTCGCCCCCGGCCGCGACCACGTCGCCGGAGAGCACGACCAGCTCGGGGTCGAGCACGGCGACGAGCGCGGCCAGACCGGTCGCGAGCCCGGTGGCGTACGCGTCGAGCAGCCGGGCGTACCCGCCGGAGCCCTCGGCGGCGGCGGTGCGCAGCAGCCGCACGGCGACCTCGGGGTAGCCGCCGGACGGCACGGGGAGCCCCAGCCCGCGGGCGAGGCGGGGCAGCACCTGGGCGCCGGCCAGCTCCTGGAAGCCGCCGCTGCCGGCCTTGGCGACGTTCCGTACGAGCGGGGTGCCGGGCACGGGCATGAACCCGACCTCGCCGGCGCCGCCCGTGCGGCCGCGGTGCAGCCGCCCGCCCAGCACGAGGGCGGCGCCGAGGCCCTCCTCGCTCCACAGCAGGACGAAGTCGCCGTACCCGGCGGCGGCACCGAGGCGCTGTTCGGCGACGGCGACCAGGTTGACGTCGTTCTCGTACTCGACCGGCATCGGCAGCGCGGCGGCCATCTCCTCCAGCAGGCCCGGCCCGTGCCAGCCGGGCAGGTGCGAGGCGTACCGGAGCCGACCGCTCGACGGGTCGAACGCGCCGGGCGTGCCGATCACGACCCGGTGCACGTCCCGCCGGGCCAGCCCCGCCGCCCCCACCGCGCCGTCGAGCGCGTCGGTGACCTGCCGCACGGCACCGGGCCGGCCCCGGCGGGGCGTCGGCAGCTCGAACTCCCCGACGACGGCCCCGGTCACGTCCGCGACGGCCGCCCGCACGCGCCGCGGGTTCACGTCGAGCCCGGCGGCGTACGCGGCCCGCGGATTCACCCCGTACAGCTGTGCGTTCGGCCCGGGCCGCCCCTCGGACGTCCCGGTCACGACGACGAGCCCGGCCGCCTCCAGCCGCGCCAGCAGCTGCGACGCGGTCGGCTTGGACAGCCCGGTCAGCTTCCCGATCCGCGCCCGCGACAGCGGCCCGTGCCGCAGCAGCAGGTCGAGCGCGGCCCGGTCGTTCATCGCCCGCAGCACGCGCGGGGTCCCGGGGACGGTTCCGGTCACGTCGGTCGGCACCAACTTTCGGCACTGTTAGGAAACTTTCCTATCGACGCCGAACGTAGGTGGCCCTTCGGTCCTCGTCAAGGGTGGATCCCGGGCGGAGCCGATCGTTCCCCCCTGTTGGGCGGAAAAGGTACGGAGTGCGGCACATGGCAGGGGGTCAGCTTCTTGTAAGCGGCCATGTCGTGACCGATAACGCGTTGACCTTGCGGTGGGTGACTCCGTAGCGTCAAGCGGTGATCTAAATGGATCGCATGTTCGATAACGGGGGTCTGGGGAGGCCCCTTGGGGGGTGACTCAGCCATGCCTGCTCACAGGCGAAGACAGGGCGGCCGCGGATTTCTCGTGGCGTTGAGCCTGGCCGTGATGGCGACCGGGAACGCGTTCGCGCATCCGGCGGACGACGCCGCCGCGGCCACGACGGCGCAGCGGTCGGGACAGCCGGGCGCGAGCGACGCGTCGGCCCTGGCCGCCGAGTCGGGCGAGCCGGTCGAGGTGGTCTCGGAGCGCACCGAGTACACGACGACGACGGCCAACCCGGACGGTACGTACACGCTGACGCAGTCGACGAGACCGCAGCGCGTCCGCGGCGAGGACGGCGGGTGGCGGAGCGTCGACGTCACGCTGGAGCGGCGCTCCGACGGCACTGTGGGCCCGAAGGCGGCCGTGGCGGACGTGGCGTTCTCGGGCGGAGGGGACAAGGACCTCCTCCGTCTCGGCGGGGAGCGGGGATCGGTGACCATGCGGTGGCACCGGCCGCTGCCCGAGCCGGTGCTCGACGGCGCCACCGCCACGTACCCGGAGGTGTTCCCCGGCACGGACCTGCGGCTGACGGCGACGGACGAGGGCTACCGCGAGGTGCTGGTCGTCAAGACGCCCGAGGCGGCGGCGAACCCCGCACTGCGGAAGATCGACCTCACCGTCGTCGGCGACGGGCTGGACATCGTGCCCGGAGCCGGCGGCGGCGTACGGGCCGTCGACGAGGACGGGAACACCGTCTTCGCGGGACCCGCGGGCCAGATGTGGGACTCCGCCGGGGACGAACAGGGGGGCCCGCGGCCGCAGACGCTGTCGGCCGCCCCGGCCGGGACACCGGCCGGGCAGGAACGGGGACCGGGCGCACCCTCGTCCGAGCAGGACGACGCGCACCCCGGTCAGGGGGACGCCAGCGCGGTCCTGCCCGTGACGGTCGCGGCCGACACGGTGACGGTGAGGCCGGACCCGGAGCTCCTGCGGGGCGAGGACACGGTCTTCCCCGTCTACATCGACCCGCCGATGGGCCTGGCGCTCGACGAGCGGACCGTGCTGTCGTCGGACGGCGACCGGTTCTACGACTTCGACGGTGACCACGGGGTGGGCAACTGCAACCGCCTCGGCCCCTGGTACTGCGGCAGCGACTACACCAACCGCATGTACTTCGAGTTCGCGCCGACCAACCTGTCGGGCAAGTACGTGATCGACGCGACGTTCCGCGCCTACGAGACGTGGTCGTTCTCCTGCACGTCGCAGTGGGTCGACCTGTGGCGCACCAACAACATCTCCGAGGGGACCCGCTGGCCGGGACCGGCGCAGCTGGACCTCATGGGCGACCGCGACGTGTCCGCCGGCCGCGGCACCGCCTGCGACCCGGAGCAGCCGGACTCGTGGGTCGAGTTCAGCGACAACCCGGAGGAGACCGACGAGAACCTCACCTCCACCGTGCGGTCCTTCGCGGACGGCAAGTTCCCCAGGCTCACGCTGATGCTGCGGGCCAAGGACGAGAACGACCCGGACGCGTGGAAGCGGTTCGACGACAACGCCCAGCTGCAGATCAACTACGTGCCGAAGCCGGGCCTGCCGAGCCCGTACGGGATCGTCCCCGGCAACGGCACCACGCGGTACTGCAACCCCAACAGCGGCGACCCGCTGATCATCACCACCGCCACACCGAGGGTGCAGGCGGCCGCGCAGACCCTGGTGCAGCCGGCGTCCAACGCCTTCAAGGGCTCCCTGAAGGTGTACTTCGACGCCGAGCGCTACGACCCCAACACGGCCAAGTGGATCCACACGTGGGACGCGCTGTCCCCCAGCTACCGGTCGGACGGGCACCTAGAGACCATCGAGATGTCCCACCGCGCCGACCAGATCCTGTACCGGGCGAGGATGCAGACGCGGTCCTACTGGATGCTCGACGGCAAGACGCTCTCCATGTCGTCGGCCTACACGCCGTGGTGCTACTTCAAGACCGACACCACGGCCCCGAAGGCCCCTCAGATCACCAGCAACGGGCCCTACGTCCCGTGCCTCACCGACGACTGCCCCGCGACGGGCGCGCCCGGCCGGGCGGGCCTGTTCACCTTCCGCCCCAACCCGGCGGACGTGAACGCCACGACCGGCGCCACGGACATCGCCGGCTACCGCTACCGGCTGATCACCCAGACCGGTGCCTCCACCGTGAACGGCGGTTCACCCGCGGCCCAGTCCGTGACCCCCACGCTGGCGGGGACGCACGTCCTCACCGTGGAGGCCCGGGACGTGCGGGAGCGCTACGGGCAGAAGGCCGAGTACGTCTTCAAGGTCGCGCCCGGCCAGGGCGCCGTGGGCCGCTGGCAGTTCGCCGACCCCCCGCAGGGCACGGCGACGAGCACGACGACGAAGGACACCGCCACCGAGGGAACCGTCCGCCACGACGCGGCCCTGTCGGGCGGCGCCGCGTGGTCGGAGCGGTCCCGCCGGGGTGCCGGGGACCACGCGCTCGACCTGAACAGCACGGACCCGGCCAAGCAGGAGGCGTACGCCGCCACGACGGGCCCCGCGGTGAACACGCGGGACTCGTTCACCGTCTCCACATGGGCGTACCTGACGGACACCGCGACCAACCATGTGGTTCTGTCCGCTCCGGGCGCGCAGGACAGCGCCTTTACGCTCTACTACTCCTCAGGTTATGGAAGGTGGGCGTTCAATCGCGGTAGTCAGGACCTGAGCTCGTCGCCGGACGTCATCTCCTTCGGTGACACCCTGCATCCGCCCACCAAGGTCTGGACCCACCTCGCCGGAGTGTTCGACACCAAGGGCACCACCGACAAGACGGACGACACGATCCATCTGTTCGTCAACGGCCGCCCCCAGGGTCAGCCGATGAGACTGTCCGCGACGGCCCCGGCGTACGAGCCGTGGGCGTCCTCCGACGGCCTGCAGATCGGCCGGACCAAGTCGGGCGGCGTCTACCAGCAGTACTTCCGCGGGTACGTCGACGAGACCGCCGTCTGGCAGCGGGCGCTCAACGCGGACGAGATCCGCCAGGAGTCGCAGGCCAGGGAGACGGCGACACTCGAGACCCCGGCCACCGAACTGGTCGCGCACTGGAACGCCGAGGGCGCGTCCGGCACGCAGATCGCGGAGACGAGCGGCTACGGCAGACCGGCGCTGACCCTGTCCGCCGAAGGCGCGCAGCTGGTCGAGGGCGACGACGGCACGGAGCTGCGTCTCGACGGGGCCAAGGGCCACGCCCAGGCCACCGGTCCGGTGGTCGACGAGACCGGATCCTTCACGGTGTCCGCCAGGGTGCGTCTGGACAGTGCCCGATTGGCGGCGAGACCGGTGGGCTCGCGCTCCTACGTGATCGGCCAGGCCACCCCCGCGGGCGGGGAGTCGTCCTGGGCGCTGTGGGTGGAGAAGACCTCCGAGGAGACCTACCGGTGGCGCTTCGGCCGCACGGCCACCGACGCCGCGGGGAAGGTGCTGTACACGGTGTGGACGTCGTCCCAGGAACCGGCCGAGCTCGACACCTGGGTGCAGGTGACCGGCGTCTTCGACCACGCCGAAGAGACGGAGACGGGACACGGCAACGTCCGGCTCTACCTCGGTGCCGCGGGCCAGGCTTCGTACGAGCCCACTTCCTTCACCGCGCCCACCCAGGGCTCGGGAACGCTGACGGCGGGCCGTGGAACCGCGAAGGGCACCAGCGGGCACTTCCTGCCCGGAGCCGTCAGCGACCTGCGGGTGTGGACCGGCGCGATGATCGAGGACCAGATCGACTCCAAGGTCCTGGGCAACCCGGGTGACATCTGACCTGCTGGTCAACGGCCCGGGGTCGATGACACGTCGCCCCGGGCCCCGGCTTCTCCCGCACGCGGCCCCTGCCCGCGCCCTCCCTTCCCACCCATCACCGAGCCCATCCGGCACAACGACTTTAAAAGCGGATAAAAGCTGATGAATTCATTCACGCAGGCCGCCCACGGAAGACGCGGGCGCAGATGGCCGCTGCGGCAGATCGCCGCGCTCACCGGCCTGGCCCTGATACCCGGCCTCCTGACCGCTCCCGCATGGGCCGACGACGTCGACCCGCTCGGCAGGCCCGGACTCCAGGCACCACGCGCGGACGAGGTCGCCCCGTTCCGCGCCAAGGCCGACAGGAGGACGACCGAGATCGTCCAACGGGCGGCCGCCGCGGACCGCAGGGCGATCCAGCGGGCCGCCAAGGACCGGGCCACGTCCGTGACGTGGCCGAGCGCCGGCACCACCACCCTGAAACTGCCCTCGAAGGGCGCGGCCGAGGCCGCCCCGGGTGGCCTCCCGGTCACCCTCACCAGGAGCGGCGGGGCGAAGAAGGCGGCCGAGTCCGTCACCGTCACCGTCCTCGACCAGAGGCGCGCCGCCGAACTGGGCGTCAAGGGCCTGGTCATGACGGTGACCGGTCCGGCCCGGGGCGGCACGTCCGACCTCACCGTCGACTACACCGCCTTCGCGTCCGCCTACGGCGGCGACTGGGCGGGACGTCTCCAACTCGTGCGGCTCCCCGGCTGCGCGCTGAGCACCCCCACCGGCGCGGCGTGCCGCACCCGTACGCCGCTGCACTTCACCAACGACCGCCGCTCCGAGCAGCTGAAGGCCGAACTGACCTTCAAGGCCGCCCCGTCCCGGGCCGACCGCTCCGCCCCGGCACCCGCGGCGCAGCGGACGATGGTGCTGGCGCTCGCCGCGGGCACCAAGTCCGGGACGGGCGACTACAAGGCCACGCCGCTCGCCGCGTCCTCCACCTGGGAGGCCGGCGGCTCGTCCGGCACGTTCACCTGGTCGTACCCCTTGCGGGTCCCGCCCTCGGCGGCCGGCCCGAAGCCCGACCTGAAGATCTCCTACGACTCGGGCAGCGTCGACGGCCGCACGGCGTCCACCAACAACCAGGGCACCACGGTCGGCGAGGGCTTCGACATCACGTCGTCCTACATCGAGCGGAAGTACGGCTCGTGCGACGACGACGACCAGAAGGACAAGCACGACCTGTGCTGGAAGTACGAGAACGCCTCCCTCGTCCTCAACGGCCACGCCACCGAGCTCGTCAAGGACGACACCGACGGCCAGTGGCGCCTCAAGAACGATGACGCCTCCACCGTCCTGCACCACTCGGGCACCGACGGGGCGGACAACGGCGACGACGACCGCGAGTACTGGACCGTCATCACCGGTGACGGCACCAAGTACCACTTCGGCCTGAACAAGCTGCCGGGCGCCACGACCCAGGCGACGCAGTCCGTGTGGACCGTCCCGGTCTTCGGCGACGACGAGGGCGAGCCCGGCCACACGCAGAGCGGCAGCTTCTCCGGCCGGGCCGAGAAGCAGGCGTGGCGCTGGAACCTCGACTACGTCGAGGACACCCACGGCAACGCCATGTCGTACTGGTACAACGCCGAGCACAACCACTACGACATGCTCGGCGACGACGACACGGGCACGTCCTACGTCCGCGGCGGCACCCTCAAGGAGATCCGCTACGGCCAGCGCAAGGACGCCCTGTTCGCCCTGCCGGCGGCCTCGAACCGCGTGCTGTTCGACTACGCCGAGCGCTGCGTCGCCTCCGGCACCGGCTGCGACTCGCTGACCGAGGACACCCGGGACAACTGGCCCGACGTCCCCTTCGACGCCGAGTGCAAGGCCGGCCAGAAGTGCACGGGCAACACCGGCCCGACCTTCTACACCCGCAAGCGCATGACGGGCATCACCACCGAGGCGTGGAACGCGGCCGCCGCCACGCCCGCCTACGAGCCGGTGGACTCCTGGAGCCTGAAGCAGACGTACCTCGACCCGGGCGACACGGGCGACTCGACCGACCAGTCCCTCTGGCTCGAGGAGATCCGCCAGACCGGGCGGCGCGGTACGCCCGTCTCGCTGCCGCCGGTGACGTTCGCGCACGAGTACCGGACGAACCGGGTCGACGGCGAGACCGACGACATCCTGCCGCTCTACAAGCCCCGGCTGTACACGATCACGTCCGAGACCGGCGCGCAGACGATCGTCAACTACCTGCAGGCGGACTGCCTCGCGAGCCAGCCCAAGCCCAAGGTCGACACCAACACCCGCCGCTGCTACCCGGTCGTCTGGGCGCCCAACGGCGGCGACGAGCCGATGCTCGACTGGTTCCACAAGTACCCGGTCAGCTCGGTCACCACCAGCGACCGCCTCGGCTCCTCCCCCTCCGTCGAGCACACCTACACGTACGACGGTGGCGGCGCCTGGCACTACAACAACGACCCCATGACCCCCGCCAAGGAGCGCACCTGGTCCATCTGGCGAGGCTTCGGCAAGGTCACCCACCACACCGGCATCGCCGGCAAGACCCGCTCCAGGACCGTCACCGCGTACATGCGCGGCATGGACGGCGACCGCGTCCTCGGCCCCGACGGCAAGACCCCGGACCCGGACGCCCGGAAGACCGCCACGGTCACCGGCATCGCCGCCCCGGCCCTGACCGACTCGGCACAGTACGCGGGCTTCACCCGCGAGACCGTCACCTACAACGGCGAGGCCGAGGTGTCCGGCCAGGTCAACGACCCCTGGTCGAAGCGCACCGCCACCCAGCACAAGTCGTACGCCGACACCGAGGCCCACTTCGTCCGCACGGCGGCCACGCACAGCCGGACCCGCATCACCGGCAACCTCCCGGCCCGGGACCGCGTCCGCACGGTCCAGACCCTGTACGACGCCTACGGCATGGCCCACCAGGTCCACGACAAGGGCGACATCGCCGTCGAGGGCGACGAAACCTGCACCCGTACCTGGTACGCCCGCAACGACGCCGTCGGCATCAACTCGCTGGTCAGCCGCACCCGCACCACGGCGGGCACCTGCGTGACCGACGACCGGCTGGACCTGCCCGCCGACTCCGGCCGCCCCGGCGACGTCGTCTCCGACACGGCCACCGCCTACGACTCCACCACCTGGTCCGCGTCGCAGACGCCCACGGTGGGCGAACCGCGGTGGACCGGCCGCGCCAAGGGCTACGGCACCGACGACCAGCCGATCTGGCAGAAGACGTCGACGGCGACGTACGACGCCCTCGGCCGCGTGCTGACCGTCAAGGACACCCACGACACGACGACGGCCACCACGGTCTACACCCCCGCCACGGCCGGCCCGCTGACGACGACCAAGGTCACCAACGCGAAGGGGCACGCCACCACCACCCTCCTGGACTTCGCCACCGGCGCCGCGACGAAGGTCACCGACCCGAACGGCAAGAGCACGTACTCCGAGTACGACGCCCTCGGCCGGGTGACGAAGGTGTGGCTGCCCAACCTGAACAAACCCGAAGGGATGCCCCCGAACTACACCTACGCCTACAGCGTGACCAACTCGGGTGACACCCTCCCGTGGGTGTCCACCAGCACCATCCAGGGCGCAGGCGGCGGGTACAACACCACGTACGAGATCTACGACACCCTGCTCCGGCCCCGCCAGACGCAAGTACCGTCACCGTCCGGCGGCCGCGTGATCAGCGAGACCCTGTACGACGAGCGGGGGCTCGCGGTCACCACCTCCGCCGACATCTGGGACCCGAAGAACGCCCCGTCCGGCGGCCTCGTCGCCACGGAGGGCGCTCAGGCCCCGACGCAGACCGACGTCACCTACGACGGCGCGGGCCGCGCGACCAAGTCGGTCACCAAGGTCCGCAACGTCCCCCGGTGGACCACCGAGACCGCCTACACCGGTGACACGGTCACCACCACGGCCCCGGCCGGTGGCCAGGCCACGGCGGTGACGACCGACGCCCTCGGGCGGACGACGGAACGCCGTGAGTACGGCGGCCCCCAGCCCACGGGTTCGGACCACACCACCACCACGTACACGTACCTCCCCGGCGGCCGTCAGGCCACCGTCACCGGCCCCGACCAGGCCAGGTGGAGCTACTCCTACGACCTGTTCGGCCGCCAGACCGGCGCGACCGACCCGGACAAGGGGACGACCACCACCGTCTACGACGAGCTCGACCAGGCGGTCAGCGCCACGGACTCCCGCGGCAGGACCCTGATCACCGAGTACGACGTCCTGGGCCGCAAGGCCGGTCTGTGGGACGGCACGAAGACGGACGCCGCGAAGCTCGCGGCCTGGACGTACGACGTCCTCGCCAAGGGACAGCAGGACACCGCGGTCCGCTACGAGAACGGCGTCAACCAGACGGCCAGCAGGGCGTACACGCAGAAGGTCACCGGCTACAACGCCCTGTACCAGCCCACCGGGAGCCAACTGAACCTTCCCGACGGCGATCCGCTCGTCGCGGCCGGTGTGCCCAGGACGCTGACCGCGTCCACCACGTACTACCAGGACGGCACGGTCCGGAGCACGGCCATGCCGGCCGTGGCGGGTCTGTCCGCGGAGACCGTCACCGTCACGCGCGGCGACCTGGGCCAGGAGACGAAGGTGGCCAGCGGCACCGGCTACCTGCTCGGGGCCGCGTACTCCCCGCAGGGCGACGTGAGCCAGCTCACCCTCGGCACCAGCTCGAACGACGCGGCGAACAAGGCCTACCTCAACTACACCTACGAAGAGGGAACCCGGCGCCTGACGCGCTCCTACGTCACCGACACGGTGCACGCCTACATGCCGCAGGACCTGCACTACACCCAGGACGACGCGGGCAACGTCACCTCCCTCTTCGACACCGCCACCCAGGGCGGCACCGCGAAGCCCGACCACCAGTGCTTCACCTACGACGGCCACCGCCGCCTCACCGAAGCGTGGACGCCCAGGACCGCCGACTGCGCGGCCACCGGCCGCACCGTGTCGAACCTCGACGGCGCCGCCCCGTACTGGCACGGCTACACCTACAACGCCGCCGGACAGCGCGCCACGGAGACCGAGCACACGGCCACGGGCGACAGGACCACCACGTACGCCTACGGCACCGCGGCGGGCCAGCCGCACCCCCTGGCCAGGACGACCGGCGCCAGGAACGCCACCTACTCCTACGACAGGGCCGGCAACACCACCGGCCGCCCCGGCACCCAGGCCCAGCAGACCCTGACCTGGAACAGCGAGGGCAAGCTCGTCGGCACGACCGAACCGGCGGCCGGCACCAAGCCCGCCCTCGGCACGAGCTACCTGTACGACGCCTCCGGCGAACTGCTCGTCCGCCGCGCCACGGGCGACGGCGACACGGTCCTCTACCTCGGCTCCACGGAGGTCCGCCTCACCACGAAGGGCACCGCGAAGACCCTCTCCGGCACCCGCTACTACACGGCGGCCGGCAAGACCGTCGCGGTCCGCACCGCGACGGCGGGCGTGAGCGGGAGCAAGCTCAGCTACCTGGTCGCGGACCACCACGGCACGGGCAGCGTCGCCCTCGACGCCACGACGATGGCGATCACGAGGCGCTACACGACGCCCTTCGGCGCCCAGCGCGGTCCGGCGACCCCGACCTGGCCGGACGACAAGTCCTTCCTGGGCAAGCCGGCGGACAAGGCCACGGGTCTCACCCACATCGGCGCCCGCGAGTACGACCCGACCACCGGTCTGTTCCTCAGCGTCGACCCGCTCCTCCAGCTCGACCTCCACCAGACCCTGACCGGCTACACCTACGGCGCCCAGAACCCGGTCGCCAACGCCGACCCGTCCGGCCTGGGCCTGGCCTGCGGCAAGGGCCCCGACCAGGAGGCCTGCCCCACCAACCCCAACGGCGGCAAGAGCGGCCAGCCGTCCACCGTCCCCAGCGGCGGCGGCGGCGGTGGCGGTGGCGGTGGCGGCGGTGGCGGCGGCGGTGGCGGTGGTTCCACTAGCGGTACAGCCTCAGGCGACACTCAGTGCCACTACGCAATGGGTACGAGTTTCTGCGCCTCGAGCGGTGGTTCCAGCGTTGCCACCACGGACACCAGCAACGGCTACCACCCGACAGTCAACGTACCGGGGGGCTATCCCGCAGGAGACCCAAGTCTGAATGGGCCGTGCAGCGGGTGGACTTGTGTGGCGGCGTACGGACTGGCTGGGGCGGCAGCGATAGCTGCTCTCGCTCCTGTATGCGCGGCTATGCCTGTGGCCTGTGCTCATGTGGGCATCGACATGGCCATCATGTCGGAGGCTCCGGCCCCGGCCCCATTGAAAGCTGGAGGCGTCCCCCGAGGTGCTGTGGGTAAGGGGCCCGTAATTTCTGGGCCGCAGATCGGGCGCTTGACGGTGACGGCCTCCAGGCCATCTGCTTCTGAAGTTGCCGGAGCGCAATATATGGCATCTCTCGGTAAGCGTGTTGTATTGAGGGACCCTGAGGGTACTAGGGCGCAGGGCAGAACGAGTGACCTCTTGGTGGATGGTGTGCCCTGGGATGTTTATACGCCCCATCCTGATACTGCCGTGAAGGCCATCGTCAATAAAGTCGCCAAGAAGCATTCCCAGGTTCACGGGGGTGGCGTGATTGTCGATCTTTCTCAGACCAGGCTCTCTGCCTCTGAGTTCGACGGGATGCTCGTGCGGGTGAATAATCAGATCCGTAGCTGGGGAAAGACCAGCTTCATTAGTGACGTTCGCTTCATTGGAGGGGCTGATGGCTAAGATGAGGTGTAAGTGTGGAAATATATTGCGAGATGATGACCCAGAGAACAGTATGGTGCTCCTTCCATATAAGGAGTTTGATGCCGTAGACGTCGATGGTGCTGCCTTGTTCGGTAGGGGCATCGATGTATGGCGTTGTGCGCTGTGCAATCGTCTTTGGGTTTTCTGGGATGAGGCCGGCCAAGCCGTCGAGTATTGTGAAATTCCAGGAGACTGACCTTTTTCATCCTGCCCGCTGATCGAGCGATGGATGGACGGTTTGACGAGCGAGGCCTCCGGATGGTTGATCGAGATGTCTGACGTCTCAGTCCGCCGCTCCGGGGGCTTCGTTAGTGACTTGCCCTGCCGTACTCGATCCTCCGCACACGTTTGCGGAGTGGGTCATGATGCTCATCGTCACCCGCGAGGACGGCTGTCACTGCAAGACGGCCCCTCTCCGGCGGGCTATGGTCGCCCTGGTCTACCCACGCGAGCACACCACCCTCGCGAAGATCGCCACCGGGTTCGACATCAGCGAGGTCACCGCCCACGCTTGTGTATGCAGCGGCACCGGGCACTTGGCCCCGAAGGATCCCCCGCTATGGGCTCTACGTCGCGTGAAACCAAGGTGCATACTGGTGGACGGCACCCATCACCGAATACGTGACCGGATCGGCGACGGCCGAGCCACCGCTCCGACAAGGCCCACAGTCACGGCGTGAACATGCAGGCGGTCACCGACTCAACCGATCGGCTGGTCTGGTGCCCGCCCGGTGCTGTCCGGCTGGAGCGTAGACGTCACCGCCGCACGAATGCACCGGATCGTCGCCGTGTGCGAACACCTACGGATCCTGGTTCCGGCGGACAAGGTGCCGGGGGTGCCTTCTGAACTCCGTTAAGTGGCGCTACGGAGGAGCCCTCACCACCTATCAGAGCGGTCAACAAGGTCCCCTCTCGGTTCTGTAACCCGTTCGAACATGTCCTCGCCCAGCTCGATCGGCGGCCTCTTGCTATGTGTGCTGTAGCCCTAACCAACCCACTTTAATTTTCCAGGACGCACTCGTCCTGGAACAGCACCGCAGAATCTCAGCTCCGTCAGCGGACGCTCACGAAGAATCGGGGTTGATTGTCAACGGGGCAGCATGGCAGGCGTACATCAGCCCTTCGACAGGTTCGGGCCCGTCGACGGATGGGGTATCGGGGCGGGGGGCTGGAGGGGGGTGGCGGCCATCGACTGGGGGGTCGTCGGGGAGGCGAAGGCGGACGGGGCGGCCACGGAGGCCGTCGGGTCGGGGGCCGGGTCGTCCTCCGCGGGCAGCGGCACGCCGCCCACGATGCGGACGCCCGCCGCGTCGAACGCGCGCTTGACGCGCCAGCGGATCTCCCGCTCCACGCCCAGCGCCTTGCCCGGCATCGTCTTCGCCGAGACCCGCAGCGTCATGGAGTCGATCAGGACCTCGGTGAGGCCCAGCACCTCGATGGGGCCCCACAGGCGCTCGTTCCAGGGCTCCTCGGCGGCCATCTCCTCCGCCACGCCCTCGATCAGCCCCCGCAGCGCGTCCAGGTCCTCCGTCGGGCGGACCGTGACGTCCACGGCGGCCGTCGCCCAGCCCTGGCTCAGGTTGCCGATCCGCTTGATCTCGCCGTTGCGGACGTACCAGATCTCGCCGTCGACGCCCCGCAGCTTCGTCACCCGCAGGCCCACCTCGATGACCTCGCCGGAGGCCACCCCCGCGTCGATCGAGTCACCCACCCCGTACTGGTCCTCCAGGATCATGAAGACGCCCGACAGGAAGTCCGTGACCAGGTTCCGCGCGCCGAAGCCGATCGCCACGCCGGCCACACCGGCCGACGCCAGCAGCGGCGCCAGGTCGATCTGGAAGGCGCCCAGCACCATCAGCGCCGCCGTACCCATGATCAGGAACGACGCCACCGAGCGCAGGACCGAGCCGATCGCCTCCGACCGCTGGCGGCGCCGTTCGGCGTTGACCAGCAGCCCGCCCAGCGCCGTGCCCTCCACGGCCTGGACGCTGCGGTTCATGCGGTCTATCAGCTTCGTCAGCGCCCGCCGGACCAGGAAGCGGAGCGTGACCGCTATGGCGATGATCAGCAGGATGCGCAGGCCGGTGTTGACCCACGTGGCCCAGTTCTGCTCCACCCAGCCCGCGGCCTCCCCGGCCTGGCGGGCGGCCTCCTCCAGCGACACGGGGTTGGCGGGCGACGGGGACGGGTCGGAGTCGGTCGAGGGAACAGCGGGCGGGGCCGACCACAGCACGGCGGGGAACCTCCTGGCGTCACGGGCGGGTCGCTTCCATTAAACGGGGGGAGCCACGGGGTTCGGCGCCGTGTTCGAGGGAGAGCCTTGTCTCATGTGGGGATGACCACCCTGTGGTCGAAAACACCTCCAGCCCGTTACCCCCATGTGGTGGCGCTTCGACCTGGCATGAGGAGAGACTGAGAGCAGATCGTCCCGGCGCGAGCCACGCGCCGCCGGCGTACAAGGAGGCATCCGTGCCGCATGTCCTGGTCCTCAACGCGTCGTACGAGCCCCTCGGCGTCGTACCGCTCCGCCGCGCGCTCGTACTCGTCCTCGAGAACAAGGCCGTGTGCCTCGAGGAGTCCGGCGCCTTCATGCACAGCGCTACCCGAGCGATCGCCGCCCCCAGCGTCGTACGGCTGAAGCGGTTCGTGCGGGTCCCCTACCGGGGGCCCGTTCCTCTGACCCGCAAGGCCCTGTTCGCCCGCGACGGCGGGCGCTGCATGTACTGCGGTGGCGTCGCAACCAGCGTCGACCACGTCATTCCGCGCAGCCGCGGGGGCAAGCACGTCTGGGACAACGTGGTGGCGGCCTGCCGCCGCTGCAACCACGTCAAGGCCGACCGGCACCTGCGCGAGTTGGGCTGGCGGCTGCGCCAGCCGCCCGCGCCGCCCACCGGGCTCGCCTGGCGCATCATCGGCACGGGGCACAGGGACCCGCGCTGGCTGCCCTACTTGCAGCCGTACGGCGCGGACGACGCCCTGGCCCGGATCGACGGCGTCTCCGCCTGAGGTCCGGGCCCCGTCGTACGCGGGCCGGGTTGTACGCGGGCCCCGTCGTACGCGGGCCGGTCCGCCGCCCGGGACGGGGTGGCGGGCCGGCCCGCGCGGGGCGGGGCCCGGGGGCCGGAGGGTCCGGGGGAGCGGAAGGCCCGGGAGCCGGGGGCCGGGAGGCCGCGGGTTCCGGGAGCCCTGGGCGGGCGCCCCGTGGGGCCGGGATGTCCGGGGGCCGGAGGGTCCGGGATCCGGGAGCCCTGGGGGCGGGGGCCCGCGGAACCGGGAGGTCCGGCACCCGCCCGGCGCGCCCCGTCCGGCACCCGCCCGGCCCGCCCCGCCTCACTCCGTGGCCGGCTCCGTGACCGCGTACGCCTCCACGCCGAACAGCGAGTACCCGTACCGCGTCGCCCGCTCCTCGCCCCGCACCCGCAGGAAGCGGGTGTCCGGGGCGTCCATGCGGACCTCCTCGCGACCGCCCCGGCCGTCGTGGACCGTCGCCGCCGTGCGCCACGTGCGGCCGTCCGCGGAGACCTCGACGCGGTACCGCTTCGCGTACGCCTCCTGCCAGTGGAGGACCACCTGGCCCACCCGCGCCGGCCCGGCCAGCTCGACCTGCCACCACGCGCCGTCCTCCGCCGGCGACGACCAGCGGGTCTCCGGGTCGCCGTCGGCTGCGGCCGACGCCGGGAAGTCCGGGGTCTCGTCGCCGGAGGAGGAGGCCACCGCGCCCGGGGAGCGGACGAGGTCCGGACCGCCGGTCGCCGGGTACGCCCGGACCGTGAGCGTCCGCTCCTCGCCCGCGAAGGACAGCGGCACGGAGTACGAGCCGGCCGGGGTGCCCTTCGGGACGGTGACCGTCACCGGCACCTTGGCGGCCACGCCGCGCGGCACCGTCGTCTCCTGCGGGACGCTCACCACGACGCCCTTCGGCGCCTGCGCCGTGAACGCCCCGCGCACCGCCTCCGGCCGCCGGGTCGACAGCACCGCGTCCACCCGCTGGGGGCCGCCGCCGATCACCGCGTCGGCCTCGCCGCGCGGCAGGTCCAGGCTGACCCGCGGCTCGTCGGAGAACCACGGCACCAGGGACCGTACGGGCACCTCCGCCCCGCCCGGGGCCCAGCTCACCCGGACCGCGTCCGCGCGCACCCCGCCCGCGCGGGCCTGCGTCCAGCCGGTGGGCGACAGGGGCCCCAGCCGCCGCCAGCCCCCACCCGGTACGCGCACCTCGACGGAGCCCCCGGCCGCGCCGGGTTCCGCCATCGCGGTGACCGCCTCCACGGGGCGCGCCCGGCCCAGGTCCACGGTGTACGAGGTGCCCGTGCGGGACGGTTCGCCGACCGTCCGGGACGCGCCGGTCCACGCGTCCGCCTCGTCGAGCGCCCGCTTCAGGAACGGGTCCAGGACGCCGGTGCCGACCTCCGCGGTGCTCGCCGCCAGGGCCCGGTGCAGCGGCTCCAGCGCCAACCGGGCCCGCCAGGCGGTCGCGCCGTCGCCCCGCGCCTGCGCCTGGAGCATGTCGACGGCGGCCTCGCCGGCCCGCCCGTACCGGGCGAGCTGCTCCAGCCAGGGCCGCACCTCGTCGTCGAGGCGGCCCTCCGCGGGCGCGGTCAGCGCGTCCGGCGCCCCGCGCATCACGGTGAACGCCGCGCGCAGTTGCCGCGCCGCCCGGTCGCGGGACGCGGCCGGGACGCCCACCGCCGTCCGCGTCCGCCAGAACTCGGCCAGCAGGGGGCGCAGGTAGGCCGACTCGCCGTCCGGGTCCAGCAGCGACGAGGCGTCGTTGCCGGCGAGCGCGCCCAGCGCCGCACGGGCCTTCGGGTCGCCGTCCGCCAGGTCGTCGAGCGCCGCCCGCCAGGACTCCTGCGGGCGGTAGCCGCGCGGGTTCCAGGCGAAGTCGGCGGCGGTGAAGACGGGGACGCGGGACGCGGACGCCTGCTCCATGGCGTTGGCGAGCAGCGCCGCCGAACCGGCCGCGACGGCCGGCTCCCGGCCGGTGTACGGGCCGAGGAAGATGCGGTCCTGCGCGTAGTCGTTCACCGGGTAGTTGTCCATGGTGACCAGCGGGTGCCGGAAGGCGTCCCGGGCCTTCGCGAGGTCGCCGCCGCTGATCGTGCGGGGCACGACGCCGACGCCGGTCCACGCCACCTGCACGCGCGCGTCGAGCGCCTCGGCGAGCGCGGTCCGGTACTCCGTCGCCCCGTCCTGGTAGTACTCGGTCGGCATCAGCGACAGCGGCTCGGCGTCCGGGTGGTGGTCGGCGAGGTGCCGGGACAGTTCGCTCGCCACGCGCGCGTGCGCCCGGGCGGCCGCCCCGGGGCCGCTGCCGAACGCGTCCGCGTCCCGCGAGCAGTGCCACTCGTCGTAGGCGGAGTCCTGGAACTGGAGCTGGAACGCCCGCACGCCGAGTGCGTACATGGCGTCGACCTTGCGCTTCAGCGCCCGGACGTCGTCCTTCGAGGACAGGCACATCGACTGGGCGGGCGCCACCGCCCACGCCAGCGTCACGTGGTTGCGCCGGGCCCGCTCGGCCAGCTCCCGGAACTCGGCGCGCTGCGCCGCCGGGTACGGCTCGCGCCACTGCGCCTGCCGGTACGGGTCGTCGCCGGGCGCGTACAGGTACCGGTTCTGCTTGGTGCGGCCCATGAAGTCGAGCTGCGCCAGACGCTGGGGGTGGCTCCAGGGGCGGCCGTAGAAACCCTCCGTCAGACCGCGTACGGCCGTGCCCGGCCAGTCCCGTACGACGATTCCGGGCACCGTCCGGTCGGGTGCGACGAGCTGACGGAGCGTCTGTACGGCGTGGAACAGCCCGTCCGCGCCGACGCCGTCCACGGCGACCGTGTCCCGGCCCTGGTGGCGGCCGGCCGCGAGCCGGTAGCCGCCGGGGGGCAGGTCGCCGCGCTCGGGCACCCGCAGGGCGCGCAACACGTCCTGCGCGCCGGGCCCGCCCAGCCACACCACCGGACCGCGCCCTCCGGCCGCGCGGTCCGGGGCGACGCGGCGCACCTGCCGCACGCCCGCCTTCCGCAGCGCGTCCTCCAGGGCCGACACGGCGTACGGGTCGGCTGCCGCGTCCACCGCGAGCGCCACCTCGTCGCCCAGCCGCACGGCGCCGCCCACGGTCCGCGCCGACTGCGGGCGCGGCCACACGGCGGGCGGACGCGCGCCGGTGTCCGGGCCGGGCGCCGCCGCGGCGGGGGCGCCGGGCACGCCGGGCGAGGCCAGCGCGCCGGGCGCGCCGCCGAGCAGACCGCCGATCACCGCGACCGCGATGGCGGTCGCGGTGCCCCTGCCGCGACCGAACTGCGCGAGCTGACCGAACTGCACGCGCGTCTCCCCTCGTCCTGCCTGGTTCTGTGGGTAGCTTTGCCGGTGGCCGTACCGCTGTTCTGACGGGTCGTCGGACGGGTCGTCCTACTGACGGGTTTCGAGCCCACCACCCCCTGGCGAAGGTGTCAATGTGCGTGGCCGATGTGTCGTATTTGCACACGGAGCCGCCGGACCCGGGCGGAGCCGCCCCGGGACCGGCGCGCCCGTCGGGTGTGAGCAGTGCCACGTCACGTGGATGCCCCGGTGTGCGATGGGTAGGGCTCTGGCGTCCCACTGCCACCTCGTACAGGGAGGCCATCATGGCCGCGTCCACCCAGCCGCTCCCCACGCCCTCCAAACGGGTACCGGGACAGTCCCCGGGCCCCGCCCCCCTCTCCACCGCCTGCGCCCCCCTGACCAGCGAACCGCCGCTCGCCGACGCCGCCCCCCTGACCAGCGAACCGCCGCTCGCCGACGCCGCCCCCCTGACCAGCGAACCGCCGCTCGCCGACGCCGCGCCCCTGACCAGCGAACCGACCGCGCGCGGCACGGCCGGCGGACCGGAGTCCCCCCGCACGTAGAGAACCGAAGCGTCCAGGAGGCCGCATGACCCTCGCCCGGCTCGCCGCGCTGCACGGAGTCGCCACCGCGTACTCCCCGTCCCCGGGCGTCACGGTCCCGGTCCCCGACGCGACCGTGGTCGCCGTCCTCGCTTCCCTGGACGTCGACGCGTCCACCCCGGCGGCGGTCGACGCGGCGCTCGCCGCCGCCGAGGGGGCGCGGGCGGCGCGGCTGCTCCCGCCCACGGTCGTGGTGTGGCAGGGTGACGAGCCGGCGGGCCGCCCCCGGCCGGTCGCCGCCCTCCCCGCGGGCACGGCCCTGCGCATCGCCCTGGAGGACGGCGGCACCGCCGAGTCGCCCGTCCCCTGGGCGCAGCTCCCGCCCGGCGTCCACGCCCTGGAGGCCCGCGCCCCCGACGGGCGCGCCGCCCGCGCCACCCTCGTCGTCGCCCCCGCGCGCGTGCCGCAGCCCGCCGAGCCCTGCCACGGCGTGCTGGTCCAGCTCTACTCGTTGCTCTCCGCCCGCTCCTGGGGGATGGGCGACCTCGGCGACCTGCGGGAGCTCGCCGGCTGGGCGGGCCGCGCGCTCGGCTCCGGCTTTGTGCAGGTCAATCCCCTCCACGCGGCCGTGCCCGGCACGCCCACCGACCCCTCCCCGTACCGCCCCTCCTCGCGCCGCTTCCCCGACCCGGTGCACCTGCGGATCGAGGACGTCCCCGAGTTCGCGTACGTCTCCGGGGCCGGCCGCGCCGAACTCGACGCGCTCGCCGGGCGGGCCGGGGAGCTGCGCGACGGGGTCCTGCGCAAGGGCGAGCTGATCGACCGGGACGCGGTGTGGGTCCTCAAGCGGCGCGCCCTGGAGATCATCGGGACCGTCCCGCTCGGCCCCGGCCGCCGGGCGGCGTTCGACGCCTTCCGCGCCGCCCAGGGGCAGGCCCTGGAGGACCACGCCACCTGGTGCGCGCTCGTCGAGCGGTACGGCGCCGACCGCGCCCAGTGGCCCGAGGGCCTGCGCGACCCCCGGTCGGCGGCGACCGGGCGGGCGCGCGCCGAACTGGAGGACCGGGTCGCCTTCCACCGCCGGGCCGCCTGGCTGACCGACGAGCAACTGGCCGCCGCCGCGCGCACCGCCCGCGAGGCCGGCATGGCCGTCGGGGTCGTCCACGACCTGGCGGTCGGCGTGCACCCGGACGGCGCCGACGCCTGGGCGCAGGCCGGGGCGTACGCGCGCGGCATGTCGGTGGGCGCCCCGCCGGACGCGTTCAACGCGCGCGGCCAGGACTGGGGGCTGCCCCCGTGGCGCCCCGACGCCCTCGCCGCGTCCGGCTACGCCCCGTACCGGGACCTGCTGCGGTCGCTGTTCCGGCACGCGGGCGCCCTGCGGATCGACCACGTGATGGGCTTGTTCCGGCTCTGGTGGGTGCCCGCCGGGCTGCCGCCGACGGAGGGCGCGTACGTCCGGTACGACGCCGACGCGATGCTCGCCGTCCTCGCCCTGGAGGCCCACCGCGCGGGCGCCGCCGTGATCGGCGAGGACCTCGGCACGGTCGAGCCGGGCGTACGGGACGTGCTGCGGCGGCGGGGCGTGTTCGGCACGTCGGTGATGTGGTTCGAGCGCGACTGGGAGGGCACCCGCCGCCCCCTGCCGCCGGAGGCGTGGCGCGCCGACTGCGTGGCCACGGCGACCACGCACGACCTGCCGTCCACCGCCGCCCGGCTGAGCGGGGAACACGTGGAGCTGCGCCACCGGCTGGGGCTGCTCGCCCGGCCGCTGGAGGAGGAGCGGGCCGAGGACGCCGGGGACGTCGCCGAATGGCTCGCGTACCTGCGGGGGCTGGGCCTCCTGGAGGAGGGCGCCGCCCGGGACGAGGAGGCGGAGATCCGGGCCGTGTACCGGTTCCTGCGCCGCACCCCGGCGCGGATGACCGGCGTGTGGCTGCCCGACGCGGTGGGGGACCGGCGCCCGCAGAACCTGCCGGGCACCTGGGACCAGTACCCGAACTGGCGGCTGCCCGTGGCCGGCGCGGACGGCCGCCCCGTCACCCTGGAGGAACTCGCCGCCTCGCCCCGGCTGCACGCCCTGATGGCCGCGCTGGACGTGCCGGAGGCCCGTACGGCACCCCCGGACGCGCGGCGCGGTTAGGCGTTCGCTACGTTTGCTCCGTGGACAAGAAGAACGCCCTGCGCGCCGGCGCCGTCGCGGCCGGTACGACGCTGATGATGCTGCTCATGTCGTCCCCCGCGCTCGCGCTCACGCGTGACGACGGCGACGACCCGGGTCCCGGTCTGAGCGTCGTGGAAACGCTCGGTCTGTTCGTGGTGGCGCCGATCGCGCTGTTCGCGGTCATCGCCGGCCTCGTCATGGTGCTGGACCGCTCCAAGAAGCAGGCCTGACGCACCCCCGCTCCTCCAGGGCGCCGCGCGCCGGGGAACCGTCCCCGGCGCGCGGCGCCCCGCTGTCCTCCGCGACCGTACGGCTGTCCCGGTACGGCCGCCCTCGTACGGCGCTCAGGCGCCCGTCGCGTGGAGCAGCTTCCGCAGCAGCCCGGTGAGCTGCTCCGCCTCCCGCTCGTCCAGCGCCGCCTCCAGAGCCTCCCGCTGGACCGCCAGCCCGGCGGCCACGGCCTCGTCCACGACCCGCAGGCCCCGCTCGCTCAGCGTCACCCGCAGCGCCCGCCGGTCGTGCGGGTCGGGGCTCCGGCCGAGCAGCCCGGCCCGCTCCAGCTTGTCCAGCCGGCCGGTCATCCCGCCCGTCGTCAGCATCAGCGTCGCCGAGAGCTGCCGCGGCGACAGCGTGTACGGCTCGCCGGAGCGGCGCAGCGTCGCCAGCACGTCGAACTCGCCGCGTGAGATGCCGAAGGGCGCGTAGGCGCGGTCCATCCGCTCGGCCATGGTCTGCGTGAGCCGGTAGACGCGGCCGAAGACGGCCATGGGAACCGTGTCCAGGTCGGGGCGCACGGCCGCCCACTGGGCGGTGATGGCGTCGACGGGGTCGGGGGTCGCGGTCATGGCGGCAGTCTCGCCCCCTTCCCGCTCGCTCGCAAGAAAGCGACTTCCTGACAAGTGCCTTGTGGGTAAGTAGCTTAGCGCTAAGCTACTTACCACCAAGCTGCCTCGTTCGGAGGGGATCGCCGTGCCGTCCCGCGCCGCCGTCATCGCCGTCACCGCGCTCGCCCCGGTCTCCTGGGGCACGACCTACGCGGTCACCACCGAGTTCCTGCCGCCCGACCGGCCCCTGTTCACCGGTCTGATGCGGGCCCTGCCGGCCGGGCTGGCCCTGCTCGCCCTCACCCGGACGCTGCCGTCCGGCGCCTGGTGGTGGCGGTCGGCGGTCCTGGGCGCGCTGAACATCGGGGCGTTCTTCCCGCTGCTGTTCCTCGCCGCGTACCGGCTGCCGGGCGGCGTCGCCGCCGTCGTCGGCTCGGTGGGGCCGCTGTTCGTCGTCGGACTGGCGGCGCTGCTGCTGGGGGAGCGGCCGACCGCGCGGGCCCTGCTGGCCGCGATCGGGGCGGCGTTCGGGGTGAGCCTCGTGGTGCTGACGGCGGGTGCCGCGTTCGACCCCGTCGGGGTGGCGGCCGGGCTCGCCTCGTCGGCGGCGATGTCCGCCGGGACGGTCCTCACCAAGCGGTGGGGACGGCCCCGGGGGGCCGGTCCGCTCGCCATGACCGGGTGGCAGCTCACCGCCGGCGGGCTGGTCATCGCGCCGGTCGCGTTCCTGGTCGAGGGGGCGCCGCCGGCGCTGGACGGCGGGGCGGTGCTCGGGTACGCGTACCTGGCGCTGGCGAACACGGCGGTCGCGTACTGGCTGTGGTTCCGCGGCATCGAGCGGCTGACCGCCACGTCCGTGACGCTGCTCGGGCCGCTGTCGCCGATCACGGCGGCGGTGGTGGGCTGGGTGGCGCTCGGCCAGGCGCTGGGGCCCGTGCAACTGGCCGGGACGGCGGTCGCGTTCACCGCGACGGTGCTGGGGCAGACCGCTTCCCGGGCGCGTGGGCCCCGCGCGGCGGCGGACCTCCCGCCCGCCGGGGCGGTGCGGCAGGCGGCCGGCCGCCCGTAGCGCCCGCGGGAGCCGGCGGGGCGGGGAAGGAAGCGGGGCCGGACGGGACCGGGCAGGGCGGGAAGGGAACGGGATGGGACGCCCGGGGCGCCCCACCCCGCCTCCCGTCACCTGTCGGCGGCCTGCGCCTTCAGGGCCCGCTCGACACCGGCGCGGGACTCCGAGACCAGGCGGCGCAGCGCCGCGTTCGGCTCCGCGCCCGCCAGCCACGCGTCCGTCACCTCCAGGGTCGCCGGGGAGACCTGGAAGGACGGGTACAGGCCGACCGCGATCTGCTGGGCCATCTCGTGCGACCGGGACTCCCACACGCCCTTGACCGCCGCGAAGTACTTCTCCGTGTACGGCGCCAGCAGCTCCCGCTGGTCCGCCTGCACGAAACCGAGGATCACGGCCTCCTGCACGGCGTTCGGCAGCGTGTCGGACTCCACGACCGACGCCCACGCCTCGGCCTTCGCCTCCGCCGTCGGACGCGCCGCCATCGCCGTGGCGGCGTGCCGCTCACCGGCGGCCGTCTTGTCCCGCTCGTGCTCGGCGGCGATCTCGTCCGCCCCGAACCGGCCCGTCGCCGCGAGCCGCTCGACGAACGCCCAGCGCAGCTCCGTGTCGACGACCAGGCCCTCGATCGTCTCGGAGCCGTCCAGCAGCGCCGCCAGCAGGTCCAGCTGCTCGTCCGTGCGGGCCGTCGCCGCGAAGGCCCGCGCCCACGCCAACTGGTGGTCGCTGCCCGGCCGTGCCGACCGCAGGTGCTCCAGGGCGGCCTTTGTCCAGCGGGCCAGACCCGTGTCGCGCCAGTCCGGCGCCGCGTACAGGTCGAGCGCCAGCTTCACCTGCCGGTGCAGGGTCTGCACCACGCCGATGTCGGTCTCCTTGCCGATGCCCGACAGCACCAGGTCCAGGTACGCGCGCGTGGCCAGCTCGCCGTCGCGGGTCATGTCCCACGCCGACGCCCAGCACAGCGCCCGCGGCATCGACTCGGTGAAGTCGCCCAGGTGCGCCACGACGTTGCGCAGCGACTCCTCGTCGAGCCGGACCTTGGCGTACGACAGGTCGTCGTCGTTCAGCAGGACGACCGCCGGGCGCCGCTTGCCGACCAGCGCGTCGACGGCGGTCAGCTCGCCGTCCACGTCCAGTTCGAGGCGCTCGGTGCGCACCAGCCCGCCCGCGTCGTCCAGGTCGTAGAAGCCGATCGCGATGCGGTGCGGTCGCAGCACCGGCTCGCCCCGCGCGCCCGCGGGCAGCGGCTGGGCCTCCTGCCGCACCGCGAACGAGGTGATGGCCCCGGAGGCGTCCGTGCCGACGACGGGCCGCAGGACGTTGATGCCGGCGGTCTCCAGCCACTTCTTCGACCAGTTCCTCAGGTCGCGCCCGGAGGTCTCCTCCAGCGCGCCCAGCAGGTCGGACAGGCGCGTGTTGCCGTACGCGTGGCGCTTGAAGTACGCCTGCACGCCCTGGAAGAAGGCGCCCGTGCCGACGTACGCGACGAGCTGCTTCAGCACCGACGCGCCCTTGGCGTACGTGATGCCGTCGAAGTTGACGAGGACGTCGTCCAGGTCGCGGATCTCGGCCATGATCGGGTGCGTCGACGGGAGCTGGTCCTGCCGGTACGCCCAGGTCTTCATCTGGTTCGCGAACGTCGTCCACGCGTGCGGCCACTTCGAGCCGGGGGCGTCCGCCTGGCAGGCGACCGACGTGTACGTGGCGAACGACTCGTTCAGCCACAGGTCGTTCCACCACTCCATGGTGACGAGGTCGCCGAACCACATGTGGGCGAGCTCGTGCAGGATCGTCTCGGCCCGCCCCTCGTACGCCGCGTCCGTCACCTTCGACCGGAAGACGTACTGGTCGCGGATGGTCACCGCGCCCGCGTTCTCCATCGCGCCCGCGTTGAACTCCGGCACGAAGAGCTGGTCGTACTTGGCGAACGGGTACGCGTAGTCGAACTTCTCCTGGAACCAGTCGAAGCCCTGCCGCGTCACCTCGAAGATCGCGTCCGCGTCCAGGAACTCCGCCAGCGACGGACGGCAGTACACGCCCAGCGGCACGACCTGCCCGCCCGGGCCCTCGTACGTGGAGTGCACCGCGTGGTACGGGCCGACGATCAGCGCCGTCACGTACGTGGAGATCCGCGGCGTCGGCTCGAAGGCCCAGGTGCCGTCCTTCGGCTCCGGCGTCGGCGAGTTCGAGACGACCGTCCACCCCTCCGGCGCCGTCACGGTGAACTGGAACGTCGCCTTCAGGTCCGGCTGCTCGAAGCTGGCGAACACCCGCCGCGCGTCCGGCACCTCGAACTGCGTGTACAGGTACGCCTGGCCGTCGACCGGGTCGACGAACCGGTGGAGGCCCTCGCCGGTGTTCGTGTACGCGCAGTCCGCGACGACCCGCAGCTCGTTGGCGCCCTCCCGCAGGTGCTTCAGCGCGATCCGGGAGTCCCGGAAGACCGAGGCGACGTCGAGGTGCCTGCCGTTCAGCACCACCTCGTGCACCGCCGGGGCCACCAGGTCGATGAACGACTCCGCGCCCTCCTCGGCGCACTCGAACCGCACGGAGGTCGTGGACCGGTAGGTCCCGCCCTCCTGCGCGCCGCGGAGATCCAGGTCGATCTCGTACGCGTCCACGGTCAGCAGCGCCGCGCGCCGCCGCGCCTCTTCACGGGTCAGGTTTGTGCCAGGCACCCGGTCATCTCCTCCATGTACGACTTGTGGGGGCCATCCTTCCACGGGAGGCGCCGAACACGGAGCGCAAAAAAGGGGTGGCCCCGCCGTCCGGCGGAGCCACCCCGAGCGGCGCCGTGCCGCTCACGCGCGGGCGCGGGTCAGCCGCGCAGCTCCTCGGCGACCAGCTCCGCGATCTGCACCGCGTTCAGCGCGGCGCCCTTGCGCAGGTTGTCGTTGGAGACGAACAGCGCCAGGCCGTGCTCGACGGTCTCGTCGACGCGGACGCGGCCCACGTACGAGGCGTCCTTGCCGGCGGCCTGGAGCGGCGTCGGGATCTCGGACAGCTCGACGCCCTCGGCGTCCCTCAGCAGCTCGTACGCGCGCTCGACGCTGATCGGGCGCTCGAAGCGGGCGTTCACCTGGAGGGAGTGGCCGGAGAAGACCGGGACGCGCACGCACGTGCCGGACACCTTCAGCTCCGGGATCTCCAGGATCTTGCGGGACTCGTGGCGGAGCTTCTGCTCCTCGTCCGTCTCGAAGGAGCCGTCGTCGACGATCGAGCCGGCCAGCGGCAGCACGTTGAACGCGATGGGCCGCTTGTACACGCCCGGCTCGGGGTACTCGACGGCCCCGCCGTCGTGGGTGAGCTCGGTGGCGCGCTCGGCGACGGCCTTGACCTGGCCGTCCAGCTCGGCGACACCGGCCAGGCCGGAGCCCGACACGGCCTGGTACGTGGTGGCGACCAGCGCGACCAGGCCGGCCTCCTGGTGGAGCGGCTTGAGGACCGGCATGGCGGCCATGGTGGTGCAGTTCGGGTTGGCGATGATCCCCTTCGGGCGGTCCTTGATCGCGTGGGGGTTCACCTCGGAGACGACCAGGGGGACCTCGGGGTCCCGGCGCCACGCGGAGGAGTTGTCGATCACGACGGCGCCCTGGCCCGCGACCTTCTCGGCGAGCGCCCGGGACGTGGTGCCGCCGGCGGAGAACA
Source organism: Streptomyces tamarix (assembly GCF_032423885.1). NCBI lineage: Bacteria > Bacillati > Actinomycetota > Actinomycetes > Kitasatosporales > Streptomycetaceae > Streptomyces > Streptomyces tamarix. Next base: position 49,051 of record NZ_JAWCTQ010000049.1, read on the forward strand.
GCACGATGTCCAGGCCGGTGTAGTCGGCCGTGGCGGCGTCCTCCACGGTGATCTCACGGCCCTGCCACTCCAGGGTGGAGCCCGCCGAGCGCGCGGAGGCGAACAGCCGGAGCTCCTCGACCGGGAAGTTCCGCTCGGCAAGGATCCTGCGCATGACCGTGCCGACCTGACCGGTGGCTCCGACGATTCCTACCTTCACGGGGACTCCTCCGTACGTGTGTGCTGGGCGCTGGTCCATGATGCGTCCGCCCCGGGCCGCCCCGCCAATCCATTGTTCCCATTGTCCAGGGGGTGAGAAGGGCCGCGGCCCGCACGCGGCGGACCGCGGGGGACGGGCGCGGGGGGAGGGCGAGCGCGGGGACGGGAAGGGGCGGACGTCCCGCCGGACGCCCGCCCCCGCACTCCGTATCCCTCCAGATTACGGAGTGACCTTGCCGATCACGACGCTGCCGGTGCCCGCGGCGGTGCCGCGCGCGTTCAGCAGCCGCACCTCGCCGAAGAACTGGCGGCCCTCGGGGGCGGCGCCGTTCACCAGCACCTCCGCGCCGAACCGCGCCGAGGCGCCGTTCGCCAGGGAGATCGTCTTCGACTCGTCGACCTTGACCTCGCCGAGCGCGGACGAGAAGTACACGTCCTTGTAGTCGTAGGCGGTCTCCCCGGACGGGATCGAGTAGCCGTCGACGACGATCGTGTACGTGCCCGGCGCGGGCTTCACCAGGGACACCGACTCCTCGGAGTCGCCGTCCGCGGACGAGCCGACCTGCACGCCGTCGCGCAGGACCGACAGGTCCAGGTCGGCGGCCTTGTCGGAGACGTTGCCGATGGCGACGTCGAACCGCTCGACGCCCTCACCGATCTGCACGGTGGTGCGCTGCACCGCGTGGTGGGCGATCGTCGGGCGCGTCACCTTGGCGGAGCCGAGCGAGCCGCCCTTCAGCTTGCCGTCGAGCGCGGCGAAGCCGTTGGTGACGGTCCACTCGACCGGCGCGGCCTTGCCCGGGGTGACCTCCGGCAGGGTCTGGACGGCCGGGTCGAAGGTGGCCCCCAGCACGGCGACGTCCAGCGTGTACGGGTTGTCGAGCAGCGGCGACGTGCGGCGCGACTCGACCTCGACCTCCCAGACGCCCGGCTGCGGGTTCGGGTAGGAGCGCAGGTCGGGGCGGCAGGTGTTGGCCGGGTTGGTGTAGTTCGCGTAGCAGTTCACCGTCGACGTGGGGTCGGACGGCACGCCGTACGGGTGGATCGCGACGAAGCGGGTCTGGCTGTCCTTCGCCAGGCCGCCCAGGGCGATCTCCAGGGACTGGGCGCCGGCCGGGACGTTCACGAAGTACGACCGGTGGCTGTTGCGCTGGACGGTGCCTCGCGCCGAGAGGCCGAAGGCCGGCTTGGCGAGCTGCTCGGCGGCGACGACCGTCGTCAGGACCTGCTTGTCGATGCCCTTGGTCCTCGGGTCGGTGATCTCCAGGATCGCGCTGTGCACACCGGCGCTGCGCGGCTTGGCGGCGACCTTGACCGTGACGGGCTCGTTCAGCGGCAGGAGCACCTCGTCGTCGCCGACGACGCGGAACGTGCGCTCGTGGTTGTTCTCGAACCACAGCTCGTGCCGGACCGGGCGGTCGGCGCCCGTGGTGCGGGTGACGGTGATCTCGTAGACCTTCTCCTGGCCGACCTTGGCGCCGCCCTCGCGGTCGTACAGGCCGGTGCCGAAGCCGGGCTCGGCGAGGAACTGGTCGATCGCGGTGTCGACCGGCGCCTTGACGGCGTACTCGTGGGCGTGGGCGCCGCGGAGCACCTCCTTCCAGGCGTCGACGACGTTGAGGAGGCCGGCGCCCTGCTCGTGCGCCTGCACGCCGGGGATGCGGTCGGCCTGGCTGACGACGGCCGTGCGGAGCTTCGCCGGGGTGAGGTCGATGCCCTCCTGCTTGGCCGCGGACAGCATCAGCGCCATGGCGCCGGTGGCCTGCGGGGCCGCCATCGAGGTGCCCTGCAGCATGGAGTAGCCGGCCGGGAGCGCGTAGCCCGCCTCGGCGACCGGACCGCCGGGCGACCAGGTCTGCGTCGTGTTGATGGCCGCGCCGGGCGCGCTGAGGGTCGGCGTGAAGCCGCCGTCCTCACGCGGGCCGCGGGAGGAGAACGGCATCATCGCGTACGGCTTGGAGACGACCGAGCCGTAGTTGGCGGCCCAGGTCTCCTTGGAGACGGCGGCGCCGACGCTGATGACCTTGTCCGCGAGGGACGGGTCGCCGATCGTGTTGACGCCGGGGCCGCTGTTGCCGGCCGAGATGACCAGCTGGACGCCGTAGGTGTCGATGAGGCGGGTGTAGAGCTGCGCGCGGGCGTTGTTGCCGTCGTTCAGCGCCGGCAGGCCGCCGATGGACATGTTGACGATGTCGACGCCGCGGTTGACGACGAGGTCGATCATGCCCTCGGTGAGCGCGATGTTGGTGCAGCCGCCGCTCCAGGTGCACGCGCGCGAGGAAACCAGCTTGGCGCCGGGCGCCGCGCCGTTCATCCTGCCGCCGAAGAGGCCGTGCGCGGCGGTGATGCCGGCGACGTGGGTGCCGTGGGAGCCCTCGATGACGCCGATGTTGACGTAGTCGGCCTTGGCGCCGGCGGCGTTGTGGACGACGTCCTTGCGGATCTCCACGACGAACGGGATGCGCTCCACGACGTCGGTGGCCGGGTTGTCGGTGCCGAAGTAACCGACCTGGAAGCCGTCCTTGTACGGCTTCATCGCCGCCTCGTCGGCGAAGTCGCCGTCGCCGTCGAGGTCGACGCGGACGGTGCCGGCGGCCTGGTCGTACAGGACGCCCCAGACGTCGGTCGTGTCGCCGTCGCGGTTGAGGTCGCCGTCCATGTCGCCGCCCTTGGTGGCGGCCTCCGCGAAGGTGCGGAACTTGTAGGCGCCCTCGGGGGCCTTCCAGGTGCGGCCCTCGGCGGTGAAGGACGGCCCGGCGACGGCGGTGTCCATGCGCCGCCACGTCTGGTCGCCGTCGCCGACCGGGTCGGTGGCGGTGACCCAGTCGACGATCTTGCGCTCGCCGGTGGTGGTCTTCTGCAGCGCCGGGTGGCCCAGGTCGATGCCCGAGTCGAGGACGCCGATGGTGACGCCGCGGCCGTCCGCGGTCGGGTTCTTCCGGACGAAGTCGACCGCGCCCGTCTCGTGGGACGGGTTGTACGGGTTGACGGCCGGGGTGCGGGGGCCCGGCGCCGGGTACGTCCCGGTCGCGCCGGCGGAGCCGCCCCGCGTGCGGTCGGCGGCCGGCGTCGGGTCGTCCAGCGCGATCTCGTGCTTGAGGTCGATGCCCTGGACGCTGGACAGCTTGGCGGCGGCGCCGATGGCGGCCTCGGCCCGGGCGGTCGGGAGGGTGGCGCGGACGTAACCGAGCCCGTCGTACGTCCGGCCGACCGTGCCGCCCTCGACCGCGTCGAGCTGGCGGGCGACCTGCTCGGTGGCGCCGGGGGCGGTGGCGACCATGAGCGTGATGTTCTTCTGTCCGCGGGCCTCGGCCTCGGCGAGCAGTTCGGCGTCGTCCGAACCGAGCTTCTCCGCAGCCGTCTTGGCGGGCTCGGGAGCGGTCGCCGGAGGTTCGGCGGGGGCGGCGAAGGCGGGAGCGGCACCGGTCGCGACGAGCGCGGCGACCAGGCCCGCGGCGGCCGCGATGCGGGCCGCGCGTCTCGCCCCGGGTATGGGGCTGAGGGGTTCGAGCGTCATTCGGCATCCCTGTCGATGAAAGGACGGTCCGGAAATCGGTACCGGATGACCGCTGAGCCTTTCGTACGCGACCGGGTTTTGTGGAGGTCTGCTGGAGGCGGAATGTCCTCGTGGCGGACATCCGCCACCGCGGGATGTCCGCCATGGGGAACAAAGGGGTCGATACGGTACTCCCGCCGGAGCGGGGGGAGTTGACGCCCCCTGTCGGTGCCCCGTCGTAACCTGCCCCCATGAGACGGAGGTTGAGGGTGGCGGCCTATGCCGTGTGCGTACGCGACGGACGGCTCCTCCTCGCCCGGGGCGCCACCCCGGGCGGCGGGGAGTGGAGCCTTCCCGGCGGCGGCATGGACCACGGCGAGGACCCGATCGACACGGTCGTCCGCGAGGTCGAGGAGGAGACCGGCTACCGCGCCGAGGTGACCGCCCTCCTCGGCGTCGACTCCCTGCGCGTACCGCGCCACCCGCGCCGCGGTGGCCGGGGCCGGATGGACTTCCACAGCCTGCGGCTCCTCTACGAGGGCCGCGTCACCGGTGGCGACCTCCGCCACGAGGTCGGCGGCAGCACCGACCTCGCCGCCTGGCACCCCCTCGACCACGTCCCGGCCCTGCCGCGCCTCCCCCTCGTCGACACCGCCCTGCGGCTGTGGCGCGACCGCCCCGCCACCGGCCGCGCCGCGCCGCGCGAGGACGGCTGAGACCGGCCCGGCGCCACCGGGAACCCGGCCCGGCGCCACCGGGCCCGCGGCGCCACCGGGCCGGCGGGGGCCGTCCGTCCCCGCCGCCGCGCCGTCACCTCGGCAGGACGACCACGTAGGCGGCCGGTTCGCGGTCGCCGGCCGCCATCAGGGCGGTGCGCACCACGATCGCCTGCTGGTCCCGCGCCTCGCGCAGCTTGCGCGGCGTGATGTGCACGACCGTGATGCCCAGCCGCTCCAGGTACTCCCGCTTGCGGGTGTACTCCGACCACACCTCGTCGTCGTCCTGGCACGGCGTCCGGGTGTCGAGCTCCACCACCACGGCCTGGTCGGGCCAGTAGGCGTCCACACCCCCCAGGTGCGGGCCGCCCGGCAGGTGCAGGTCCACGTTCCACAGCGGATCCGGCAGCCCGTGCTCCCGCACCATCGCGTACAGCCGGTCCTCGGCCATCGCCCGCCCCTCGGCGAGCAGCGAGTCCACGGCGTCCACCACGTGCGGCCGCGACAGCAGCCGCGCCCGGCTCAACTCCCGTACGACGGCCGTCGGTTCGCAGTGGCCGCCGCGTACCGCCTCCGCCAGCAGCCGGCGCACGGCCGGCGGGTCGGCCGGCTCCGCCACCGCGTCCGCCAGCGCCCGCGCCACGGGAGCCACGGGCAGCGACGCCGCCTCGCACGCCTCGGGGAACTCGTGCGTCACCCGCACGATCCGGACGAACCCGGTCGACCGCAGCCGCCGCGTGCGCGGCACGAGCACGTCGACCCGGTCCAGGGCGGACAGCGGGGGAGCGGAGTCGAACCCGTGCAGGGCGAGCGCCGCCGCCCCCGTGATCATCGCCTCGCCGAACCCTTCCGGGTTCGCCGCGGCGCCCCGCCGCCCCGTGTACAGCAGCGCGGCGCGCAGCAGCTCCTCACCGGTCGGCGGGCCGGGGTGCAGCAGGTACACGCCCGGCAGCAGTTGCTGCCAGGGGCCGCCGGCCCGGCACCGCGCGCCGACCTCGGCCGCGGACACACCGTGCGCCCGCAGCTGCGCGGCGGTCAGGACGCGCACGGACACGCCGGAGAGGCGGGACAGGGGGCGGGGGGAGAGCGGGGTGTTCTTCATGCTCCGGAAGTGCCCGCCGACCCCCACCTCCCTAACCCCTGTTACGCGTCCGTCGCCATTCGGGGACGCGTCCGTCCTCAAGTACGAGCGCCCGGCAGCCGATGATGAGAGTTTCGCCCGCCGCGGGAACGGCCCTCTGGGCAGCCCTGACGTGCCTCGGGGCGGCGGCC
>NZ_JAWCTQ010000005.1:0-256221 GCF_032423885.1 Streptomyces tamarix
TGTGCTTAGGGTGGGTTCATGCGCTACGACCTGGTCATATTCGACAACGACGGTGTCCTCGTGGACAGCGAGCCCCTCTCCAACGCCATCCTGGCCGGTTACCTGACCGAACTGGGCCACCCCACCACGTACGAGGAATCCCTCCGCGACTACATGGGGGGCGCCACGCACCGCATCCACGACACCATCCTCGAACGGACCGGGCAGCGACTGCCCGACGATTTCGACGAGACCTTCCACGCCCGGGTCTTCGCCGCCTTCGAACGCGACCTCACCGCCGTCGCCGGAGTGACCGACGTCCTCGGCAAGCTCGTCGCCGACGGCGTGCCCTACTGCGTCGCCTCCTCCGGCAGCCACGAACGGATCCGCGTCGGGCACCGCAAGACCGGCCTCGACCTGTGGTTCACGCCCGGCACCGTGTTCAGCGCCCAGGACGTCGGCCGTGGCAAGCCCGCCCCCGACCTGTTCCTCCACGCGGCCGAACGGATGGGGGCCGCCCCCCAGCGGTGCGCCGTCGTCGAGGACAGCCCCCTCGGCGTCCAGGCCGCCCGCGCCGCCGGCATGGACGTGTACGCCTTCACCGCCATGAGCACCCCCGACGAACTCCCCGGTGCCCACGGCTACTTCGACGACATGACCCGGCTGCCCGCGCTCCTCCTGTGACACCCCTGTCCGGCGGACCGTCACCGCCGTACCCTCTCCGGCCATGACCGAAGCGCGGCTGCGGCGCGCGCGGCGCGCGCTGGCCCTCTCCTTCCTCGCGCAGGGCACCGCCTTCGCGCTGCTCGTCACCCGCGTCCCCGCCGTCCAGCAGCAGTACGGCATCCCCGACGCCCACCTGCCCGTCCACCTCGCCGGCGTGCCCCTGCTCGCCGGGCTCGGCAGCGTCGCCACCGGTGCCCTCGTCACCCGCGTCCCCGCCCGTACCGTCCTGCGGTGGGCGCAGCCCGTCGTGCTCCTCGCGCTCGCCGGGATCGGCGTCGGCGGGCGGGCGTGGCAGCTGGGCGTCGCCCTCGGCGTGTTCGGACTCGCCGCCGGCGCGCTCGACGCGTCCATGAACATGCTCGGCGTCAGCCTCCAGCGGGAGTACGGGCGGAGCATCGTGCTCGGCCTCCACGCCGCGTACAGCCTCGGCGGGATCGCCGGCGCGGGCCTCGCCTGGGGCGGCGCCCGGCTCGGATTGCCGCTCGACCGGTTCTACCCGCCCCTCGTCCTGCCGCTGCTGGCCGTCGTCCTCCTCGCCGGCCACCGGTACGGCGACCGGCGGATCGGCGGCACCCAGCCCGGCACCCCGCTCCGTACTCCGTCCGGCACCCCGTCCCGTACCCCGCCCAGCACCCCGTCCGGCGCCCCGCCCCGCGCCGGGGGCGGGCGGCGCCCGGCCGGGCGGGCCCTGCTGCCGCTGTGCCTCGTCGCGGCGTTCGCGTACGTCGGGGACGCCACCGTCTCCCACTGGAGCGCCACCTACCTCCGGGACGTCCTCGGCGGCTCCGAGGCGTTCGCCACCCTGCCGTACAGCGCGTACATGGCCACCACCCTGCTCGGGAGGGCCGTGGGCGACCTTGTCGTGCGGCGGTACGGGGCCGTCGCCGTCGTGCGGGGCGGCGCCCTCCTCGCGTCCGGCGGGTTCGCCGCCGTCGCCGCGGCGCCCGGGCCGTGGACCGGGCTCGCCGGGTTCGCCGTCCTCGGACTCGGGCTGAGCGTCATCGTCCCGCAGACCTTCGCCGCCGCCGGGCGGCACGCCACCGCCGCCGGGCACGGCCCACCGGCCGCCGACGCGGCCGTCGCGCGGCTCAACGCCTCCACCTACGCCGGCCTCCTCGTCGGGGCGCCGCTCGTCGGTGCCCTCGGCGAGGCGTGGAGCCCGCGCTGGGCCATGGCGGTGCCGCTCGTGCTCGTGCTGGCGGCACTCCCGTACGCCGGTTCCTTCGCCGGGCGCACCGACCGATACGGTGGCGGTCATGAGCGGCCGCGCACTGTTGATGTGGGATGACGCAGTAACCGGGTACGACTTCGGCCCCGGCCACCCCATGGACCCCGTACGGCTCGCGCTGACCATGGAGTTGGTGCGGGCCCTCGACGTCGACCGGGCCGTCGACATCAGATCCGCCAGGCCCGCCGGGGACTCCACGCTGCGGCTCGTCCACCGCGAGGACTACGTCGCCGCCGTGCGCGCCGCGTCCGCCGACCCGGCCCGCGCCGACCAGGCGTACGGGCTGGGCACCGCCGACGACCCGGCGTTCCCCGGCATGCACGAGGCGTCCGCCCGCATCGCCGGGCTGTCCGTCGGCGCCGCCGAGGCCGTGTGGCGCGGGGACGCCGCCCGCGCCGTCAACTTCACCGGCGGCCTCCACCACGCCATGCCCGGAGCCGCCGCCGGGTTCTGCGTCTACAACGACGCCGCCCTCGCCATCGCCCGGCTCCTCGAACTCGGGGCCGAACGCGTCGCCTACCTCGACGTGGACGTCCACCACGGCGACGGCGTGCAGGCCGTGTTCCAGGACGACCCGCGGGTCCTCACGATCTCCCTCCACGAACACCCCCGCACGCTCTTCCCCGGCACCGGATGGCCCGAGGAGACCGGCCGGGGCCCCGGCGAGGGCAGCGCCGTCAACATCGCCCTGCCCGCCGGGACCGGCGACGCCGGCTGGCTGCGGGCGTTCCACGCCGTCGTCCCCGAACTGCTCGCCGACTTCCGGCCGCAGGTCCTCGTCACCCAGCACGGCGCCGACACCCACTTCGAGGACCCGCTCGCCCACCTCGCCGTCTCCCTCGACGCCCAGCGGGCCGTCCAACTGGCCTGCCGGGGCCTGGCCGACGAACACGTCGAAGGCGGTCGCTGGGTGGCCCTCGGCGGTGGCGGCTACGCGGTCGTCGACGTCGTACCGCGGTCCTGGGCGCACCTCGTGGGCATCGCAGCCGGGGCAGACGTGCCGCCCGAGACGGCCGTCCCGCAGTCCTGGCGGGACGTCGTGTACGCGCGGACCCGGCTGCCCGGGCCGCGGCGCATGACCGACGGGCGGTGGCCCGTCACCTGGCGGCCCTGGGAGGACGGCTACGACCCCGAGGACCGGCTCGACCAGGCCGTCCTGGCGACCCGCAAGGCCGTGTTCCCGCTGCGCGGGCTCCTCGTCCAGCCGTGACGGCGGGCAGGGCGCCGTTAGGCCGACCGTGCGGTGCCCGGCCGTTCCCGGCGCGGCGCCCGGTCCCGTGCGGCACCATCGACGGAGTGCTGAGTACCGGGGCGCTGCGCGCGCACCTGCTGGCGGCCGGACTGGCCGGGCCCGTCGCCACCGCGCGCGAGAAGAGCCTGCGAAACTACCGGCTGTTCGCCGCCCGCGACCCGCGGGTCACGCTCGGGCTCGCCCCCGAACGGCGGTGGGACGAACGGGACCTGCTGCGGCTCATGGCCGACAGGTGCGGGGTGTCCGAGGACCCCGGGCACCGCACCGGGCAGGATGTCATCGATCCCGAGCGGACCCTCGACGCGCTGGACGCGTTCGCGGGGCGGCTCGCCGCCGCCGCCCGGCGCCGCGCCCCCGTGCTGTTCGGGACCGGGCACCCCCACCGGCTGCTGGGCTTCTACGCCACGTTGGCAGACGCCCTGTCGTCGGCAGGCTGTCCCGTTCTCACCCCCGCGCAGGGGAGATGTATCGACATAACGACCCGATTCGGCGTACGTACCCACCGTCTCGACTACGCCCGGGGAGTCGCGCTCGTACGGGAACCGCGGGGCGAAGGCGCCGGTTGTGAGCCCGGCGTGCACACCCACTCGCCCCTGCCGGTCAGGGTCGCTCTGGGGGCCGCGGCCGAGGCCGGCGGGCCCCTTCCGGAGCTGGTGGTGGGGGACCACGGATGGGTCTGCGGGGCAGGTCAGCTAGGCATCGAGGCCATCGGGCTGGCCGACACGGACGACCCCGCGCTGTTCGTCGGGGAGGCCGAGGGGCAGGTGGCGGTCGCCGTGCCGCTCGACGACGCGGTGCGGTCCGATTACTACCGCCCGCTTACTCGCTATGTACTCAATCGGGCGTGTCTGTCACCGTAGGCGGCGGGTGGCTGCTCCTCTTCCCCACCCGTATCAACCGCCCCTAGTCTGGGGAGTGAGCGCACGGCGACGAAGAGTCACCGGAGGGGAAGCCGGTGACGTCATGTGCGGAAGGTACAGGTGGGTCATGGTTGCTGCTGGCGAGACTCCTCTCAACGAGGTCAAGTTCCTCACCGTGGCGGAAGTCGCCTCGGTGATGCGCGTGTCGAAGATGACGGTGTACCGGCTGGTGCACAGCGGTCATTTGCCGGCGATTCGGGTGGGGAGGTCCTTCCGGGTGCCGGAGCAGGCGGTGCACGAATACCTCCGCGAGTCCTTCGTGGGGGTGGAGACCGCGTAGTCCGGAGTCCTTTCACCGCCCTCGGATTACGAGCTCGGCGCTCTGGCGGGTAGGCTAGGCCGACGTAGGTCGTGTGGGCCCAGACGCCCCGCACCGAGATCCCCGCTCATGCGGGGGTGTTCCGAGAAGTGAGCGAGGGTAGTCGTGGGCTCTGTTATCAAGAAGCGGCGCAAGCGGATGGCGAAGAAGAAGCACCGCAAGCTTCTGAAGCGCACCCGTGTTCAGCGCCGTAACAAGAAGTAAGCGGCGGCTGTACGTGCGCCTCGCGGCCCTCCCACCGGTTCCGGTGGGAGGGCCGCGGTCATGTTCCGGCCGTTTCCGGGGGCTCCGGTTCCGGACGTTCCGGGGGCCGTGGCCGTCGTGGAGCGGCACGGACCGGTTACGGTGGCAGCCACACGCGTCGCGGGGACCGAACGGAAGGCGCTGAACGTGGGCAGGGTCGTGCTCGTCACCGGGGTGGCCAGGCAGCTCGCCGGCCGTTTCGTACGACGCGTCGTGCGTGACCCCGGTGTCGACCGGGTCGTCGCGGTGGACGCGGTCGCCCCCGAGCACCCGCTGGACGGCGCCGTTTTCGTCCGCGCCGACATCAGGCAGTTCGCCATCGGCCGCGTCCTGGCCGAGCACGGCGTCGACACCGTCGTCCACATGGACGTCTCCGCGTCCCCGCCGGCGGGCGGGGGCGGCCGGGCCGCGGCCAAGGAGACCAACGTCATCGGCACGATGCAGTTGCTCGGCGCCTGCCAGAAGTGCCCCACCGTCGGGCGCGTCGTCGTCCGCTCCAGCACCGGCGTGTACGGCTCCGCCCCGCGCGACCCGGCGGTCTTCACCGAGACGACCCCGCCCAAGTCGCTGCCCGGCGGCGGCTTCGCGAAGGACGTCGCCGAGGTCGAGGGGTACGTACGGGGCTTCGCCCGGCGCCGCCCCGACGTCGCCGTGTGCGTGCTGCGCTTCGCGAACATCCTCGGTCCCGGCGCCGACTCCCCGCTGGCCCAGTACTTCTCGCTGCCGGTGCTGCCCACGGTCCTCGGGTACGACCCGCGGCTCCAGTTCGTCCACGAGGACGACGTGCTCGACGTGCTGCGCATCGCCTCGTCGGAGCCGCGCCGCGGCACGCTCAACAGCGGGACGTTCAACATCGCCGGGGACGGGGTGCTGACCCTGTCGCAGTGCGCCCGGCGCCTGGGCCGGCCGACGCTCCCGCTGCTGCCGCCGGCCGTCACCTGGGCCGGTACGGCCCTGCGGACGTTCGGGGTGAGCGACTTCTCACCCGAGCAGATCCGCCTCCTCACGCACGGCCGGGTCGTCAGCACGGTCCAGATGCGCGAGACCCTCGGGTTCGACCCCACCCACACGACGGCGGAGACCTTCGCGGACTTCGTACGGCACCGGGGGCCCGGCCTGCTGCCGCCGGCCGCGCTGGCGGCGGCCGTCGACGGGGTGGCGGCCAGGCTCGGCGACGGTGTGGCCGCGCGGACGGCGCGGACGGCGAAGCGGCGTGGAACCGCCGGGACAAGGAGCGCGGGCTAACGATGGCGGACGCCAAGGTCATCCCCTTCGACGAGGACCGGCCGCGCGGCGGTGCGCCCCGCACGGGCCGCAGGAGGGCCTCCCCGGGCGCTCCGGCCCGCCCGGTGACCCCGCTGCCGGGACAGGCCGCTCCGGAGGCGCCCGGGCCGCGGGGCGACGGGCACGCCCCGCACCCGCCGGAGGCCGGGGACGCCGGGACCGGACAGGACGCCGGGGCCGGGCGGGAAGCCGAGGTCGGGCGGGACGCCGGGGGCGGTGGCTGGGAGCGGCGGATCGCGGGCGGTCTGGCGTTCCTGCGGCGCCGCGTCACCGGCGCCTACGAGGTCGACGAGTTCGGCTTCGACGAGGAGCTCACCGACCAGGTCCTGATGTCGCTCCTGCGGCCCCTGTACGAGAAGTACTTCCGGGTGGAGGTGCGGGGCGTCGAGAACATCCCGGCCGAGGGCGGCGCCCTGGTCGTGGCGAACCACTCGGGGACGCTGCCGCTGGACGGGCTGATGATGCAGGTCGCCGTCCACGACCACCATCCGGCGGGCCGTCACCTGCGGCTGCTCGCCGCGGACCTGGTGTTCATGCTGCCCGTCGTCAGCGAACTGGCCCGGAAGGCCGGGCACACGCTGGCGTGCGCGGAGGACGCGGAGCGGCTGCTCCAGCGCGGTGAGGTCGTCGGGGTGATGCCGGAGGGCTTCAAGGGGATCGGGAAGCCGTTCGGCGAGCGGTACAAGCTGCAGCGGTTCGGGCGGGGCGGCTTCGTGTCGACGGCGCTGCGTGCGGGCGTGCCGATCGTGCCGTGCTCGATCGTCGGCGCGGAGGAGATCTACCCCATGGTCGGCAACGCCAGGACGCTGGCGCGGCTGCTGGGCCTCCCGTACTTCCCGATCACGCCGACGTTCCCGTGGCTGGGTCCGCTGGGCGCGCTGCCGCTGCCCACGAAGTGGACGATCCAGTTCGGCGAGCCGATCCCGACGGACGGGTACGCGCCGGAGGCGGCGGAGGACCCGATGCTGATGTTCAACCTGACGGACCAGGTGCGGGAGCAGATCCAGCACACGCTGTACAAGCTGCTGGTGCGCCGCCGGTCGGTGTTCTTCTGACCGTACGGGTACGGGTACGGCGTCGGGCGCCGCTCCGTGGGGAGCGGCGCCCGGTTCCGTGCCGTACGCGTCGCTAGCGGACGTCCTCGCCGTCGATGCCGAGGCCCGGGAGGATGCCGGGGAGCAGCGGCGGGAGGGTCACGTCGGGCTCGGTCGCCGGGGACTCCTGGAGGCCGTCCTGGGCGGGCGGTGCCGATGTGCTCGGACCGTCCGGGTCGAGGAGGCCGCCCGTGCCGCCGCCGAGGAGGCCCTCGTCCGTGGCCCTGCTCGAACTGTCGGACGGGCCGGGCGTGCCGTCCGTGCCGCCGGTGCCGCCCGAGGGCTGGGCGTGCGGGCTGGACGGGACCTGGCTGGAGGGGCCGGGGCCGGTCGAGCCGTCGGTGGCGCCGGGCCGGCCGGGGCCGCGACCGTTCTTCTCCGGGGTGTCGGGAAGCTGCGACTTGAGCGGGGCGACCTGTTGGTCTATGGCGTCGAAGACGGACGTCACCTGGTCGCGCACGTCGGTCAGCTGGGGCGGGAGCTTGGCGCGCAGGCCGTCCCACGTGCCGCGGTGGCTGCGGGCGAACGAGTCGAGGGTGGCCATGGGGGCGATGCGGCCGTCCCGCTCGTAGGCGAGGCGGAGCAGGCGGTGGCCTTCGGACACGTGGTGCTGCATGCCGCTGAGCGTGCGGCGGATCTCGTTCAGCGACTCGTGGTCCAGTTCGCCGGACCGGACGCGTTCCAGCAGGCGGCGGGCCTCGCTGAGCCGGGTGGAGGCGTGGTCGAGGTGGATCTCGCCGCGGTCGGCTTCGTCGTCGGCGAGGCCGAGCTTCAGGTCTTCCATGCCCCGCTTCAGCCCGTACAGGGAGTCACCGGGGAGGGCGTCGGAACTGGCGGCGGCGACTCCGCCGAACGCGCCCGCCGCCACGCCCACGGTGAGGCCGCCGGCGGCCAGGCCCTTCGACCAGCGGCTGCGGGGCCGCAGTCTGCGGAGGGCACCGGCGCGGTGCGCGCCGCGACCGCTCGACGTCCGCTGCTCGGGGACCGTGGGGTCCGCGGGCGCGTCGCCAGGGGCCGTGCCCTCCTGGAACATCGCTTCCATGGCGGCGACGAGCTGGGCCCGCTGCACCGCCTTCACTTCGGGGTCCATGGTGGGCTTCGGCAGTTCGCCGAGGCCGTTCGCCAGGGCCAGGAGCCGACTCTGCTCGCTGGGTTGGGCCGACGCCTCGGGCTGCTGGGCCGCCTGTTCTTCCAGGGCCTGGGCGAAGGCGTTCGCCCGCCGGTGCGCCGATACGTTCGCGATCACTGGCGGCACCTCCTCTCGTCATGACGGTCGACTCCCCAGGGGGTCCGGAAGGTTGCACGCGTCGAACACATCCACACGGACGGGTGGGCGGCTGTGGACGGGGTGCGACCAGAGGGAGCCTGCGTCCCGCACAACGAGTGTCGCGGCACTTGGGTTACGGACGGAAGATGATCGGACCAGCGCGTCATGAGGCGGTCACCAGGGGTGAGTTGGCGGGGAGGGGGGCCGGTCGGGGCGGCGGCGGGACGGGGGACGCAAGACGGGGACGGGATGGGGACGGGGCGGGGCGGGGACGGGTGGGGACGGGGCCCGGTGGGTCAGCGGGCGTCTTCGGGGAGCAGCCGGGCGAGCGTGCGCACGGCGCGGTACTGGAGGGTCTTGATCGCGCCCTCGTTCTTGCCCATCACGCGCGCGGTCTCGGCGACGGACAGGCCGTGCAGGAAGCGGAGCGTGACGCACTCCTGCTGCTGGGGGTTGAGCTTGCGGACGGCTTCGAGCAGGGCGGCGTTGGAGAGGGACTCCAGGACGGAGTCCTCGGGGCTGCGCTCGACCTCGTTGGCGTCGAGCATCTCACCCGTGGTCACTTCCAGCCGGAACCGGCTCGATTTGAAGTGGTCGGCGACCAGGTTGCGCGCGATCGTGACCAGCCAGGCACCGAAGTCGCGGCCCTGCCAGGTGAAGGTGGAGATCCGGCGGAGGGCGCGCAGGAAGGTCTCGCTGGTCAGGTCCTCGGCGGTCGCCCTGCCGCCGACGCGGTAGTAGATGTAGCGGTAGACGGTGTCGCTGTACTGGTCGTAGAGACGGCCGAAGGCCTCGGCCTCGCCGGCCTGGGCGCGTTCGACCAGCTCCATCATGCGGCCGCTGTCGCTGTCGGCGGTGGGTCGGCGGGCGGTGGTCGAGGCGCCCGCGCCGCTCCGGGCGCTCCTTCTTCCGACGGCCGCGGCACCGCCGTCGGCCAGGGCGTAGCAGGGGCCGGCGGGGACTGGTACGGCGAATGCGGGGACGGCGTACGCGGTGGGGACGAAGCCGCGCAAGTGGTCGAGGACCGTCGCGCGCAGCGTAGCCAGGCCCGAGGCGTCAACCCCGACGTGTGGGTACACGGGACTCCCAGAGGCAGAGCTTCCATCACGTGCAGTGCGGGACCTTTCACTCGTCGTGGCGACGTGTGGGGGGTTCCGTATGCGTCTGAGGAGAATAACGCTTCGTACAGGGAGTGCTACGCCGAGTTGCTCAAATCGCCGTTTCGGTCGTTTCTGTTGCGTTTAAAGAGCGCAGCGTGTCGCGCTTGACCGCCGCTTTTTGAGCGAATTTATTCGACTTCTGTCTGTCCAGGGGGCGTGTTCTGGCCGAATGCGTCGGGCGCGACTGGCGCCCGATTTCGGCGGGTAGGCCCCCTCGAATGGCGTCGCCCGCGCCCGCGCCCGAGTCCCCGCCCGAGCCGGTGGTCAGCGGCGGCGGCGGTGCAGGGCCACCGCGGCGGCCGTGCCGCCCGCCAGCGCGCCCACGCCCGCGGCGGCGGGAATCCCGACCTTCGCGGCCTTGCGGCCCGTCCGGTAGTCGCGCAGCCGCCACTCCCGCTCCTTGGCGTACCGGCGCAGCTTCGCGTCCGGGTTGATCGCGTACGGGTGGCCGACCAGCGACAGCATCGGGATGTCGTTGTGCGAGTCGCTGTACGCCGCGCAGCGGTCCAGGTCCAGCCCCTCCGCGGCGGCCAGGGCCCGTACGGCCTCCGCCTTGGCCGGGCCGTGCAGCGGTTCGCCGACCAGGCGGCCGGTGTACACGCCGTCGACGGACTCGGCGACCGTGCCCAGCGCGCCGGTCAGCCCGAGCCGCCGGGCGATGATCGTCGCCGTCTCCACGGGCGCCGCCGTGACGAGCCACACCTTCTGTCCGGCGTCCAGGTGCGCCTGGGCGAGGGCACGGGTGCCGGGCCAGATCCGGTCGGCCATGTACTCGTCGTAGATCTCCTCGCCGATGGTCGCGAGCTCGGAGACGCGGTGGCCCTTGACGATCGACAGGGCGCTCTCGCGGGCGTTCTGCATGTGCTCCGGGTCCTCGACGCCGGCCAGCCGGAACCACGCCTGCTGCCAGGCGAACCGGGCCAGCTCGCGGCGCTGGAAGAACTTCCGCTTGTACAGGCCGCGACCGAAGTGGAAGAGGGCGGCGCCCTGCATGACCGTGTTGTCCAGGTCGAAGAACGCAGCCGCGCGGGCGTCGCCGCGGACGGGGAACTCGACCTCCGGTTCCGCTTGCGCCAGCGCCCGGTCGAGGAGCTCCAACTGTTGGGAGGTCTTGCGCGCCGCCTCCGCCGCGGCCTCGCCGGCCAGCACGCTGCGCGCCGTGGCGGGGCGCCTACGAGGGGAGAGCCATCCGAGTGCGGCCATGTCGTGAGCATAGCCAGTGCGTCCGCCACCGCCCGACTTGTGGGACGCCCCCGTGTGAACCCTCGGCGGCGGAGGGGTGAAGCGGCACGCCGGGGCGCGGACAATGGGCGCATGTTCGGACGTACGAAGAAGAGGCCCGCCGGTCCGCGGACCGTCACGCTCATCGGGAAGCCCGGGTGCCACCTGTGCGACGACGCGCGCGCGGTGGTCGAGCGCGTCTGCGCGGAGACGGGCGCCGTGTGGGAGGAGAGGGACATCACACGGGACGAGGCGCTGCACCGGGCCTACTGGGAGCAGATCCCCGTCGTGCTGGTGGACGGCGAACAGCACACGTTCTGGCGGGTGGACGAGGCGCGGCTGCGGGAGGCGCTGTCGGGGTGACCGGGAGCCGGCCGGGCAGGTTCGGGGGCGCGGCTTGCGCGCGGCGGCGCCGACGATGGCCGAAGGCGGTTACCATCGGATGCTTTTTGTTCGGTTTCGGGGGCGTCATCGTAGGGAGTGTGTACGGCTTTGCCCTATCCGAAGATCGAACGCGCTGAGGCTCCCGATGGTTCCGCGATGGCGCGAACGGGTCGCGTGACCCCGGTCACTTTGCGCGGACAAAGCGGACATCATCTTTGTGCACGCGTTCACAAAGACATAGCCTGCTGTCGACGGGGCGGTCTTGGGACGGGCCGCCCGCAGCCCCGCTCATCCCGCAGGAGCACCGTGGCAACTGGCCGAACTCACCGACCGGCGACCCGTAGCCGAGGCATCCCCGAGGCCACCGTCGCCCGCCTTCCGCTGTACCTGCGGGCGCTCACCGCCCTGTCGGAGCGGTCCGTACCCACGGTCTCGTCCGAGGAGCTCGCCGCGGCCGCCGGGGTCAACTCCGCCAAGCTGCGCAAGGACTTCAGCTACCTCGGCTCCTACGGCACGCGCGGTGTCGGCTACGACGTCGAGTACCTCGTCTACCAGATCTCCCGCGAGCTGGGCCTGACCCAGGACTGGCCGATCGTCATGGTCGGCATCGGAAACCTCGGCGCGGCCCTCGCCAACTACGGCGGTTTCGCGTCCCGGGGCTTCCGGGTGGCGGCGCTGATCGACGCCGACCCGTCCATGGTCGGCAAGCCCGTCGCGGGCATCCCCGTCCAGTACATCGACGACCTCGAAAGGATCATCGAGGAGAACGGCGTCTCGATCGGCGTCATCGCCACGCCCGCCGGCGCCGCCCAGCAGGTCTGCGACCGGCTCGTCGCCGCGGGGGTCTCCTCCATCCTGAACTTCGCGCCGACCGTCCTGTCCGTCCCGGACGGCGTCGACGTGCGCAAGGTCGACCTGTCGATCGAACTCCAGATCCTCGCCTTCCACGAGCAGCGCAAGGCCGGTGAGGACGGGGCCGTCGGCGAGGCCGGCCTCCCGTCCGCCGCCGCCGTGCGCGCCGCCGCCCCGGCGACCGCCCCCGCGGCGACCGCGGGCCGCAAGGGACCGGACGGGGACGTCCCCGCCGTGATGCCGGCATG
Organism: Streptomyces tamarix; assembly: GCF_032423885.1. Classification (NCBI taxonomy): domain Bacteria; kingdom Bacillati; phylum Actinomycetota; class Actinomycetes; order Kitasatosporales; family Streptomycetaceae; genus Streptomyces; species Streptomyces tamarix. The sequence continues at coordinate 12,178 of NZ_JAWCTQ010000005.1, forward strand.
AGCCTCCTCGTCGTCGGCCTCAGCCACCGCAGCGCGCCCGTCAGCGTGCTGGAGCGGGCCTCCCTCGACTCCGACACGCAGAACAAGCTGCTCCAGGACGCCCTCGCCGCCGAGCCGGCCGTCGAGGCCGCCGTCCTGGCGACCTGCAACCGCATCGAGCTCTACGCCGACGTGGACAAGTTCCACGCCGGTGTCGCCGAGCTGTCCACGCTGCTCGCCCAGCACAGCGGCGTCGGCCTGGAGGAGCTCACGCCCTTCCTGTACGTGCACTACGAGGACCGGGCCGTCCACCACCTGTTCTCCGTGGCCTGCGGCCTGGACTCGATGGTCGTCGGCGAGGGCCAGATCCTCGGCCAGATCAAGGACGCCCTCGCGCGCGCCCAGGAGCTGCACACCGCGGGCCGCCTGCTGAACGACCTGTTCCAGCAGGCCCTGCGGGTCGGCAAGCGCGCCCACAGCGAGACCGGGATCGACCGGGCCGGGCAGTCCCTGGTCACCTTCGGCCTGGAGCAGCTCGCCGTGGGCAGCGTGGACGTACCGGCCTGGGCGAAGGGCAAGCGCGCCCTCGTCATCGGCGCCGGCTCCATGTCGTCGCTCGCCGCGGCGACCCTCGCCCGCGCCGGCGTCGACGAGATCGTCATCGCCAACCGCACGGCCGAGCGCGCCGAGCGCCTCGTCCAGATCCTCACCGAGCCCGGTGGCACGGGCGTCGCCGCCCGCGCCGTCCGCATGGCCGCCGTCGGCGAGGAGCTGGCCCGCGCCGACGTGGTCGTCTCCTGCACGGGCGCGACCGGCCTCGTCCTGAACGGCCCGGCCGTCGAGACCGCCATGACGGGCCGTAGGGCCCCCCTGGCCCTGCTCGACCTGGCCATGCCCCGCGACATCGACGCCGCCGTGCACCACATGGTGAACGTCCGGCTCGTCGACATCGAGTCCCTCGCCGAGGCGTCCGCCGACGCGCCCATGGCCGCCGACGTCGACCAGGTCCGCGGGATCGTCGCCGACGAGGTCGCCGCCTTCGGCGCCGCCCAGCGCGCCGCGCACATCACCCCGACCGTCGTCGCCCTGCGCACGATGGCCGCCGATGTCGTCGCCGGTGAGATGGCCCGCCTGGAGGGGCGGCTCCCCGGCCTCGACGAGAAGCAGCGCGCCGAGATCACCCAGACGGTGCGCCGCGTCGTCGACAAGCTGCTGCACGCGCCGACCGTGCGCGTGAAGCAGCTCGCCAGCGAGCCCGGCGGCGCCGGGTACGCCGACGCGCTGCGCACACTCTTCGACCTCGACCCGGAGACGGTCGCCGCCGTCTCGCGGGCCGACCTGACTGACGCCGACGTGAACCGAGGGCGAGTATGACCGAGAGGGCCCAGAGCACCCAGAGGGCACTGAAGCTGGGAACCAGGCGCAGCAAGCTCGCCATGGCCCAGTCCGGGCACGTCGCGGACGCCGTCCGCCGACTGACCGGCCGCCCCGTGGAGCTCGTCGAGATCACCACCTACGGGGACGTCTCCCGCGAGCACCTCGCGCAGATCGGCGGCACGGGCGTCTTCGTCACCGCGCTGCGCGACGCGCTGTTCGCCGGGGAGGTGGACTTCGCCGTCCACTCCCTCAAGGACCTGCCGACCGCGCAGCACGACGACCTCGTGCTCGCCGCGATCCCGGTCCGCGAGGACCCGCGCGACGTGCTCGTCGCCCGCGACGGGCTTCCGCTCGCGGAGCTGGCCGCGGGCGCGCGGGACGGCGTCATCCGCGTCGGCACCGGCGCGCCGCGCCGGATGGCGCAGCTCAACGCGTACGCCCGCGACCACGGCCTGCGCGTCGAGACCGTCGCCATCCGGGGGAACGTCGACACCCGCGTCGGCTACGTCCGCAGCGGCGAGCTCGACGCGGTCGTCCTGGCCGCCGCCGGGCTGAACCGGCTCGGCCGGATCGACGAGGTCACCGAGTTCCTGCCGTTCGACGTCGTGCTGCCCGCCCCGGGCCAGGGCGCCCTCGCGGTCGAGTGCCTGTCCGCCGACGCCGACCTGGTCGCCGCGCTCGCCCAGCTCGACGACGCGCACACCCGCGCCGCCGTGACCGCGGAGCGGTCCCTGCTCGCCGCCCTGGAGGCCGGCTGCTCCGCCCCCGTGGGCGCGCTCGCCGACCTGCCGGCCGGCGAACAGGATGTTCATGAGATGCGCCTGCGCGGCGTCGTCGGCACGACCGACGGCTCCACGCTGGTGCAGTTGTCCACCACCGGTCCCGTACCCACGTCGCACGACGACGCGGTGGCCCTCGGTCGCGAACTCGCGGCCGAGATGCTCGCCAAGGGCGCGGCCGGTCTTATGGGGGAGCGAGCACTTTGAGCCCCACCACTGCATCCAAGGCTTCCTCGGCGTTCTCCGCGTACGGGCACGTCACCTTCCTCGGCGCCGGTCCCGGTGATCCGGGGCTGCTGACTCTGCGCGCCGTCGAGGCGCTGGCGGGCGCGGACGTACTGATCGCCGAGCCCGAGGTGCTCGACGTCGTACGCGGCCACGCGCGGGCGGGGGTGAGCACGCCCGAGCTGGCGGTCGTTGACGACGCGTCAATGACCGCCGGAGTCCCGGTGTTGAGGGACGCCGCCAATCTTGTCATGGAGGCCGCGCGGGGCGGCAAGCGGGTGGTGCGTGCGCTGAGCGGCGACCCGGGGCTCGACGGCGACGCGGGCGCCGAGATGCTCGCCTGCGCCGCCGCCGGCATCCCCTTCGAGGTCGTGCCCGGCGTCGCCACCGCGGTCGGCGTGCCCGCGTACGCCGGCGTGCCGCTGCGCGACGCCCAGGGCGCGGACGTCCGGTTCGTGGACGCCCGCACCGCGAGCGACCGCTGCTGGACCGAGGTCGGCGCGTCCGACGGCACGGTGGTGGTGTCCACGACGCTGGACTCCGTCGCCTCCGCCGCCGGTGAGCTCGTCGCGGCCGGCCGCAAGCCGGACACGCCGCTGACCGTCACCGTCGCCGGGACGACCACCCGGCAGCGGACGTGGACCTCGACGCTCGGTTCGATCGCGCAGACGCTGAAGCAGGCGAAGGTGCTGCCGTCCCCGGAGGGCCACCGGCCCGTCATAGCCGTGGTCGGTGAGCGCAGCGCCGCCGCCCAGCGCGACCAGCTCGCGTGGTTCGAGTCCAAGCCGCTGTTCGGCTGGAAGGTCCTCGTCCCGCGCACCAAGGAGCAGGCGGCGTCGCTCTCCGACCAGCTCAGGTCGTACGGTGCCGTGCCCAGCGAGGTCCCGACCATCGCCGTCGAGCCGCCGCGCACCCCGCAGCAGATGGAGCGCGCGGTCAAGGGCCTCGTCACGGGCCGCTACGAGTGGATCGCCTTCACCTCGGTGAACGCCGTGAAGGCCGTCCGCGAGAAGTTCGAGGAGTACGGGCTCGACGCCCGCGCCTTCGCCGGGATCAAGGTCGCGGCGGTGGGCGAGCAGACCGCGAAGTCCCTGATCGACTTCGGCGTCAAGCCGGACCTGGTGCCGAGCGGGGAGCAGTCCGCGGCGGGGCTGCTGGAGGACTGGCCGCCGTACGACCCGGTCTTCGACCCGATCGACCGGGTGTTCCTGCCGCGCGCCGACATCGCGACCGAGACCCTGGTGGCCGGGCTGATCGAGCTGGGCTGGGAGGTCGACGACGTCACGGCGTACCGGACCGTGCGCGCGTCGCCGCCGCCGGCCGAGACCCGCGAGGCGATCAAGGGCGGCGGCTTCGACGCGGTGCTGTTCACGTCGTCGTCGACCGTGCGGAACCTGGTCGGCATCGCGGGCAAGCCGCACAACGTGACGGTGATCGCCTGCATCGGCCCGGCGACCGCGAAGACGGCGGAGGAGCACGGCCTGCGCGTGGACGTGCTGTCCCCGGAGCCGTCCGTGACGAAGCTGGCGGAGGCGCTGGCGGAGTTCGGCGCGAAGCGCCGCGCGGCGGCACTGGAGGCGGGCGACCCGGTCACCCGCCCCTCGGAGCGCCGCCCGGGCGCCCGGCGGCGCCGCACGACGTAGGGCCCGCGGCTTCGCCCCGGCCCCGGAGGGCACGCGTACGGCCCCGCACCCGTGGACTCGGGTGCGGGGCTGTACGTGTTCGCGCGGTCAGTTCCCGGAGGCGTACGGCAGGAAGGCGGCCCAGGTGGCGGGGGCGAGGGCGAGGCGGGGACCGGCGGGGTTCTTGGAGTCGCGGACGAGGATCCGGCCGGGGGCAGTGGCCACCTCGACGCAGGAGGGGGTGTCCGCCCCGCTGTAGCTGCTCTTTACCCAGGCCACTTCGACACAGGACGGGCCGTCCGCTGTGCTGTAGCTGCTCTTTATCCACCCTAGATTGGCGTGGGAGCCAGATGGCTTGAGCGTCATGTCTTCGTTTCTCCCAGTACTTTCTCGATGAAGGCCAACGACCCCTGTGGGGTGAGAGCCTGGGCGCGGATGGCTCCGCAGCGGATGTCAAGGACCTGAAGAAGTTTCGGCTCAGTGATTGCGCGGCTGACGAGCTGCACCTCGTTGTAGCCCACGGCGGTGCCGTCTCTGAGCCTGAGCACTCGGAACGGGCCGTCGACTCCGGTATTTCCCTCCCGCTCCAGAGGCATGATCTGAAGGTCGACGTTCCGCAACTGGCCGAGCTGCAACAACCGTTCGAGTTGTTTGCGCATCACCATTCTGCCCCCGTAGGGACGCCGCAACGTCGACTCGCACTGGACGAAGCTGAAGACAGGCAGCGCTGCGGAGCCGTCAACGATCTCCTGCCGAGCCAATCGCGCGGCCACCTGCTGCTCCAACTCCTCCTCCGTGAATGGCGGACGGCGAGAATTGAACACGGCCCGCGCATACTCCTCGGTCTGCAGCAAGCCGTCGATGACCGAGTTGTTGTAGGAGCAGATCTCGACCGCTTCGGCCTCCAGCCGCTTCACGTCCCGTACCTTCTTCGGGTACCGGATCTCCGCCAGGTCCCCCTTCATCGCCGCGACCTTGCCGCCCGCCTCCAGTACCTCGTCCGCCCGGTCCAGGTACTCCGGCCGGGGGATGCGCCGTCCCCGCTCCACCGACGAGACCAGTTCCTCCCCGTACCCGATGGCCGCGCCGAACTCCGCCTGCGTCAGTCCGGCCGCCTCGCGCCAGAGCTTGAGTTGTCGGGCCACGGCCCTGATGACGGCCCCGACCTCGTCGTCGTCCGCCTCCACGTCCCAGTCGCTCACGTCCCGCCCTCCCGTCGAGCCCTCCCCGGTCCAACTCCGCGCGCCCTCGTCCGGTCACCCCGTACCACCCGGACAGAACCGGACAGCGCGCGGACAGATCCCCTTCGCACGGGCCGCTTTCCTTCACAGACTACGCACGCGTGGACACGCTGGGTGACATGAATCCTCAAAAGGCTCTCACCAGCGGTTCCGTCGTCGAGGCGGCGACTCCCGTCCTGCTGCGCCGGTTCACCGTGCCGCTCTCCGCCACCCGTCGCGGCGCCCGTCTCGCCCGGCTGCTCGCGGCCCAGCAGTTGCAGGACTGGGGGCTGCCGGTGGATCCGGTGCGGCACGTCGTGGCGGAGTTGGCGGCGAACGCCGTTCTGCACGGCCGCGTTCCCGGGCGGAGCTTCCGTCTGACGCTCTCCGCCGCCGCGTCGGGGACGGTGTGCGTCGAGGTCACCGACACTCGGGACGACCGGTTGCCCGTCCGGGGCCGAGCGGGCGCGGAGGCGCTCGCCGAGTCGGGGTACGGGCTGCTGTTGGTCGAGGAGCTGGCGGACCGCTGGGGTGTGCGGACCGGGCCGGTGCCGTGCAAGACGGTGTGGGCGGAGCTGGATCTCGCACCCCACCGGTGGCCTGCGGGCCAGGGCGCGGGGGACTTCGACGGGTGAGGGGGCGCCTGATGTCAACCGGCCCGCGTCACGGCGGTGTGCGGTTCGCGTGGACGCCGCCGAACGCGGTCCCTGCCACACCGGCAACGACTCGCCCCGGCCTCTTCCCGTGGCGTTGGCTTCCTCGGGTCCTGGCCGACCGGCCGGGGTCCGAACGCGCGCCCGGGTGGCATTCCGTCGAACCGGTGCGCCGCCCGGTCGAGGCCGCCAGGATGGGGCGGTGACCACCAGCACCGCAGACCTCTGGCACCACTACGGCCGTGCCCGTCACGTCACCGACCGGGCCGTGTCCGGCGACTTCCGCTGGAACTGGGACCAGAGCGGCGGGCCGGGGGCCGAAGTCCTCGGTGACCTGGCCGGGGCGCACGTCGGTGACCTCGGTGCCGGGGCCGCTCGGCACGCCGCTCACCTGGCCGTCCATCACCGGCCCGGCAGGGTCGACGCGGTCGACGCGTCACCCGCCCAGTACGCCATGGCCACCGACCTGTACGGACACCTCGCGCCCCGGTTGCGCCTCGTGCGGTCCGACGTGGTGGGCCATCTGCACGCGCACCCGGACTCGTACGACGTGCTGTACAGCGTCTTCGGGGCGGTGGACTTCACCGAGCCCCGTGCGTTGCTGCCGGCGGCGGTCGCCGCGCTGCGGCCCGGCGGGCGGCTGGTGTTCTCCACCCTCGGCCACTACCGCAACGGCGCGCCCGCGCAGCCCGACGTGCGGCACGCCGACATCCCGGCGAGGACGCCGGAGGGTGGGGCGACCACGATGCGGCGGTGGGTGTTGCAGGAGCGGGTGTGGACCGAGCTGCTCGACGAGGCGGGGTTCACGCGGATCAGCGTCCGCGTACTGCCCGGCGGGGCGGGGGCGCGGGCTGCCGACGCGCTGTTGGTGAGTGGCTTCCGCTCGTCGTGAGCGTCGGCCTCGGGCGGTGTTCCGCGCACCGGAGCCGGGTGGGACGGGTCGTGGTGGGGCGGACGGTGGGTGCGGTGGTGATCGCGCCGGCCCTGCCGTGCGCGGTCGGTTCGGCCCGCGGTGGCCCTCGCGGCGCGCCGACTCCGCGTCGGCAAAGGCACGGGCGGGGCGGGCGTAGCGTGAGGGCATGACTGCGTACGGATCCTTTCCCGGGGCGCGGCCGCGGCGGCTGCGCACCACGCCGACCATGCGGCGGATGGTCGCGGAGACCCGCCTGCACCCCGCCGACCTGATCCTCCCCGCCTTCGTCCGCGAGGGCGCCACCGAACCGGTGCCGATCCAGGCCATGCCGGGGGTCGTGCAGCACACCCGTGACACGCTGCGGAAGGCGGCGGCGGAGGCCGTCGAGGCGGGCGTGTCGGGGATCATGCTGTTCGGCGTGCCGGAGGAGTCCAAGAAGGACGCGGCGGGTACGGCCGGGACCGACCCGGACGGCATCCTCCAGGTGGCCATCCGGGACGTGAGGGCCGAGGTCGGCGACGAGCTGGTGATCATGTCGGACCTGTGCCTCGACGAGTACACCGACCACGGCCACTGCGGCGTCCTCGACTCCGAGGGCCGCGTCGACAACGACGCCACGCTGGAGCGGTACGCCGAGATGGCGCAGGTCCAGGCCGACGCGGGCGTCCACGTGGTGGGTCCCAGCGGCATGATGGACGGTCAGGTCGGCGTGATCAGGGAGGCGTTGGACACGATCGGCAAGGAGGACGTGTCGATCCTGGCGTACACCGCCAAGTACGCCTCCGCCTTCTACGGGCCGTTCCGCGAGGCGGTCGGCTCCTCCCTGCGCGGTGACCGCAAGACGTACCAGCAGGACTCGGCGAACGTCCGCGAGTCGATGCGCGAGCTGGCGCTCGACCTGGACGAGGGCGCCGACATGGTGATGGTGAAGCCCGCGGGCCCGTACCTGGACGTCCTGGCGAAGATCGCGGACGCGGTGGACGTGCCGGTCGCGGCGTACCAGATCAGCGGTGAGTACGCGATGGTCGAGGCCGCCGCGGAGAAGGGCTGGATCGAGCGGGACAAGGCGATCCTGGAGTCCCTGACCGGCATCAAGCGGGCGGGCGCGCAGATGATCCTCACGTACTGGGCGACCGAGGTCGCGCAGCGGCTGCGGCGGGACTGACCCGGAACCCTCCCGTGACCGGCCTCCGCCGTGTTCCCACGTCCCACGGCGCGGGAAGGACGAGAGGGGGCCGGTTTCGGGGAGGGGAACGCGCGTGGACACCGTGGTGCGAGTGTTACTGGGGTGCGGTGTGATGGTGGCCGTCTACCTGTACTGCGCGCGCGAAACGGAAGAGGACCCCGGCCTCCTCCCGCGCCTCCGGGCGCAGTGGGAGCGGCGCGAGCGGCTGCGGAGCCTGCCGGAACCGGTGGGCGACATGGACGACTTGCAGTTCATGGAGTACGTCGCCGGTCTGTGCCGTCGCGACGGCTGCGCCGACATGCGGCGGATCGGCGGGCCCGCGGGACTGGGCCACCTCCTGGTCGGCCGGCTGCCGGACGGCCGGACACTGGCCGTCAAGTGCTGGCGGACCGTGGGCAGCAACCCGTTCGTCAACCGTCGCCGCCTGCGGGAGTTCGACGAGGCGGCGCGTGCGGAGCTCGGCGCCGAGGCGACCGTCTTCGTGGCCGTCGGTGAGATCACCCGTGGGGCCCGCAGGTTCGCCGCCCGCCGCAGGCCGCTGCTGGTCGACCTCGACCTGCTCGAACCCTGGAGCCGGGGCACCCCGTTGACCCCGATGCTGGGGGACGCCGCGCGACCGCGACGGTTCCGCCGGCTCGGGACCGCGTCCCGGTCGGCGGCGCGTCGGCGGGCGCGGCGCCCGGTCAGGGGAAAGTCGTGATGAGCCGGCTCGACGCGTCGTAGAGGGCCAGCTTCTCGCCGCTGCCACCGTCGCCGGACGGGTCGGGCGGGGTGGTGGCGTACCAGACGCCCCAGCCGGGTTCGCCGGGGAGTTCCAGGAGCGTCGCGGTGGTCCTGCGGCCGGCGGTGTCGGTGAGTTCGAGGCGGGCGGCGTTCTTGGTGCCGTAGTAGAGGCCGGAGTGGAAGACGCCCTTGTCGTCGCCCGTCGACTGGTGGCTGATGCCCGGCTGGGACAGGTTGATGTTGCCGTCGGTGACGCTGCGGAAGTTCTCGTACCCGTCCGGGCCCGCCCAGTACTTGCCGTTCCGGGTGAGCCAGACCTTCCAGCCGCCCCCGGCGTCCACCCGCTCGCCCGGCGCGACGACCCTCGGCGGCTTCGCGGACGGGGACGTGGACGGGGAGGGCGACGGGGACGGGCCGACGGGCCGGTTCGCTCCTTTCTCCAGGGCCGGCGGTGACGCCACGGACGGGGGGCCCGAGGGCGCCAGGGTGTGGAGCAGGGCGAGCGTCATCGCCGTCACCGTGAGCGCGCAGCCCGTGGTCAGGGCCGTCGTACGGCGGCGGCGCCGGGCGCGGCCCGCCCGCTCGATGGCGGCCAGCGGGACCGGGGCGGGGGTGATGTCGTGGGCCGCTTCGGCGAACACCGCGCGGAGCTTCCGGGCGGCGTCGGCCGCCTCGTCTTCCGTGCGCGTCGGGGGCTCGGGGATCATCGCTGGGCTCCGGGGGAGGCGTGGAGGCGGGGGGCGAGTACGGGATGGGTGCGCAGCGCCTCCAGCCCGCGCCGGGCGTGGGTCTTGACCGTGCCGAGCGAGCAGTTCAGCACCTCCGCTATGTCCTGCTCGTTCAGGTCCTCCCAGTACCGCAGCACCATCACGGCGCGCTGGCGCGGGGACAGGTCGGCGAGCGCCGCCATGAGGGCGGTGCGCTGGTCGATCGTGTCCGCGTGGCCCGCGTGGGCGTGCCGGGCGGTGTCCGGCAGCAACGGCATCAGCAGGTGGACGACGCGTTTCCTGCGGAGGCGGCTGAGGTTGTTGTTGACCAGGGCCCGGCGCACGTACGCGTCGATCTCGTCGCGGGGGACCTTCCGCCAGCGCGCGTACACCTTCACCAAGGTGGTCTGAACCAGGTCCTCCGCCTCGTGGTAGTCGCCGGTGAGGAGCCGGGCCGTGCGCACCAGGCGGGGCCAGGCCGCCGTGGCGAAGGCGGCGAAGTCGGTGGCCTCGGAGTCGGACTCGTGCGGCACGGTGCGGAACCTCGCGTTCGTACGGCGGTGGGGCGGGGCTGCGACGGGTGCTCCGTGGGCTCCGCGGCAGGGCCCACCCCGTGTCGGGCCCTGCCGCGGAGGAGGGGGTGGGTCAGAAGTCCCGGGCGGGCAGCTCTGCGAGGAGCTTGCCGGTGCGGTCGTACAGGGCCACGCCCGGGCCGCCGCCGGTCGACGGCGGCGTGTGCACGTACCAGGTGCCCCAGCCGGGCCTGCCGGGCAGCTCGACGAGGGACGCGGGGGTCCGCGTGCCGTCGGCGGCGACCAGCTCGACGCGGGCGGCCTTCTTGGTGCCGTAGTACACGCCGGAGTGGAAGACGCCGTCCTGGCCGCCCTCCGACTGGTGGCTGACGCCCGGCTGGGACAGGTCGAGGTTGCCGTCGACGACGCTGCGGAAGTTCTCGTACCCGTCCGGGCCCGCCCAGTGCTTGCCGTCGCGGGTCAGCCACAGCGTCCAGCCGCGGCCGGCGTCGACGCGCTCACCGGACCGGACGACGCGCACGTCCGACGCCGGGCGCCGCGCCTCCTGCCGCGGGGCGGGGACGGTGGCGGCGATGGTGGCGGCGACGGAGGTGGCGGCGGGGACGGGGGCGGTGCGGGCGGTCGGCGCGGTGGTGTCCCGCGCTGTGGCGGCGTACGCCCCGGCCGGCACGCCCACCAGCACGGCGGCCACGGCGGCGACGGCCGCGTACTTCTTCGTCCGGGTCATGGGTGCGGATCTCCTCGGGAACTGCGGGTGGACTCGACGGAGGGGCGCCTCTCCACCCGTACAAACTCCCGGCGCGGCGGACCCGGATGACACCGCCGCGCGGAATTCTCAGCGGAGGTCCGGCCGCTCGGCCAGGGACCTGATGCCGTCGAGGGTGGCCGCCATGTTCGCGCGCAACTCCTCCAGGCGGGTCGCGACGATGGCCTCCTCGCGGTCCGGGGCGCGGTCGATCGCGAGGCTGACGCCGGAGCGGGCCGGGCCCAGGCGGGCGGAGTGGGACAGGAGGGTCGTGCCGCCGGGGGCGGGGGACAGGTCGAAGCGCCAGGTCGCCAGGGGGCGACCGGGGTCGGGGGCGTCGTCGCCGAAGCGTCCGTCCGGGTCGGTGACGGCCCACGCGAAGGAGCGGTGCTCGACCAGTTCGACGATGTGGGAGTGGGTGCGCCAGGTGCCGACGAGAGGGTGGGAGTTGTGGCCCTCGAAACGGGCCCCGAGGGCGGGGGCGGCGGCGCCGTCGAGCCAGACGGCGCGCTAGAGTTCGGGGCTCAGGCGGGCGGGGAGGCCGATGTCCGTCACGAGGTCCCAGACGCGGGCGGGCGGTGCGGCGACGGGGGTCTCGGCGGTCGCGGTGGGGCCGTCTTCGTAGCGCATGCGGGGAGCGTAGGACGGGCCGCCGCACGGGGGGCCGCCTTCCCGGCGGAGGTGGTGGAGGTCACCCGCGACGGGTCGCCGCCGGCGCGCGGGCCGACTCCCGCTCGCGCTCCGGCGGTGGTGGCCGCCGGTGGACGGGGGCAGGGCCGGTGCGGGGGCGGCGCGGGCTCGGCCGGTGTGGGAGGGCGGGCCGGTGTGGGGGCGGGGCCGGTGCGAGCTCGGCCGGTGTGGGCCGACGCGGGTGCGGCCGGTGTGGGAGGGCGGGGCGGAGGGCGGCGGCCCGGCCCCGTCAGACGGGTCGGACCCTCCTGTCGCTACCGGGCCGGAAGACCTCCGGGTGCCTCGGTGTCCTCGTGATCGCCCACCTGGCCGGCCGTGGCCGGCAGGTAGGGCCGGAGGGTCTGGCGGATCCGCCGCTTGCAGACCGCGCAGAAGGGATGGCCCAAGGCCCGCATCATGCAGGTGAACTGGGGCCGGTAGGCGTCGCAGTGGTAGTAGTGGGCGCCCTCGAAGGCGCCGACCGTGGCGGCCGGGACCGGGCTCGGCCGGGGGTCGCACCGCGTGCAGTCCGGGTTGTCCGTCGTCGGCATGGCGGTGGACGAGGCGATCAGGTCCCGCCACTTGTTCGTCGCCTGGTTGGCGTTGACGGTGACGTTGGGCTGGGCGGGCTCGATGGCGGGGTGGTGGTTGCGGTCGGTGTCCACGCCGCAGCCGAGGTAGTACTCGTACTCGTCCGCCAGGCCGAAGGCCGTGTGCCCCATCTCGTGCAGGGCGATGTCGACGGCGCCCGACGCGAGGGAGTAGACCGCCACCGAACCGCCGGAGCCGCCGTACACGGTGGAGTTCACGACGACCATCACCATGCTCCACTGCGGAACCTGGTTGCCCGCGACCGTCAGCGCTGTGGTGTTGTTGACGACCAGCAACCGGCGGGCCCCGTTGTTGCAGAAGGACGCGTCGAAGTACGTCCGGGCCGTCGCCCCGGAGCCGCCGCACGCCGCGGGGTCGTCGGCGCCGTTGTCGGTCGAGCTGACGTCCACGCGGTACACGTTGACGGCGCGGAACAGCGAGTCGAAGGGCGGGGTGGTGCGGAGCCTGTTCACGAACGACTGGACGTCGTTGCCGAATTTGCCCAGCAGCGTGCGGGTGTAGCCGTCACCCATGATCACTAGGTTCCAGCGCTGTGCCGCCGGCCCGTTGTCAACGATCTTCGTGGTGCCGATGACGGTTCCGTCGGCGGTGGTCATCGTCACCGCCCCCTCTCGTCGGCGTCCGGGCCCTGGTCCGTGTCCGGGGCCCGGCCCGTGCTCGGGCCCTGGTTCGCGTTCGGGGCCTCGCCGATGTCCGGCACGTCGTCCGTCCCCGGCCGCAGGGCGAACCGGGCCGTCTCGGACGCGGGGGCGGGCGCCGGACCGGCTCCGCGGTCGAGCGGACCGCTGAAGAGCGCGACATGGTCCGCAGCCTCGATGTCGGGCACCAGGATCGCGAAGGTCCCCCGGGGCGTCTCCACCGGGACCCTGGCGATCGACCGGTCGGGGTCCTCGGAGAAGACCTCGGCGTCGTACCGTACGGGATCGTGGAGGACGCGACGGTACAGGACGTTGTGCTCGGCGTCGCGGACTTCGACCCAGAAGCCCTGCGTCGCCCGCAGGTCCTCCCCCCGGTCGCCGGGCGGCGGAGTCGTCTCCAACCGCTGACGCGAGACGAGACGGATGTCCGGGCCCTCGTACTCGAAGATCAGCCGTACTGCGTGTGGGGAGTCGTTGTCAGCGGCCGTCACGGTCGTTCACCTTCTCCGTGCGGACGGGGACGCCTGTCTCGTCGGCGTCCCTGGTGGTGGGTCCTTTCAGTCTTTCACCGGGGTCCGTGGCCGCAACCACACGCGTGCTGCGGTGCTGCGGTGCTCCGGTGCTGTGCGGTGCTGCGGTGGTCCGGGCGTACCGGGGCGAACGGTCTCCTCGGTCTGGAGACCCGAGGACCCGGGCGAGCCCGGGGCGGGCCTGCGGGAACACGGGGGCGGGCGCTGTCCGGTGCCGGGATGCCGGTGGAGCGGCCCTACCAGCGGCGGCCCGCCCCCGTGGCGGGCGCGGGCCGGCTCGTCGGGGACGCGGAGGGGCGGAGTGCGGTGAGGCGGAGCACCCTGGAAGGGAGGTACTGGAGGTGTTCCGTATGCACACGCTAGTCGGATGGCACGTCGACATGGAGTTCCAGGAGGACGGCAACCGGACCAAGGCCGCCGCGCTCGTGCGGCTCGGGGACGGGACCGAGGTGCGGGGGCACGGGCAGGCACAGCGCCACCCGTCCGACTCCGGGCAGTTGCGGGTCGGCGAGGAGATCGCCGGCGCACGCGCGCTGATGGACATCGGCACGCAGCTGCTGCAGAAGGCCCACGTCGAGATCGACGAGGCGAAGGGGAAGCCGTCGCATCCGTTGATGTGAGGCCCGTCCCTGGTCCCGGAGCCGTCCCTGGTCCCGGAGCCGGGTCGGGTGCGTGCTCCGGGCCGGGGCCTGTGCCGATCTGGGACCCGGGCCGGGACCCGCGCCGGGCCTGGTCTTGGCGTGGGCCGGGGCCCGGGCGCAGGCCCGAGGGGGCGGCGTCCCCTGACGCCGCCTTGAGCGGTGAACGGTTGATCAACGAACCGTTGACCGGTGGATGGTCGATCAGTAGGTGAGGGCGTCGTCCATCGTGGCCTGCCAGTACGACACGGCCGCGTCGTCGGTCATGTAGGTGCTCGCCGGGAGCTTCACCACGGCGGGCGAGCCGACCGAGCCGGAGGCGTCGCGCGAGGCGAACAGGACGGCGAGCCGCTTGGCGACGCGGCCGTTGGCCTCCTCCGGCGCGCGCTCGCCGCTCAGCACGACCGAGGCGTAGGCGGACTCGCCGGGGGCGAGGGTGACGACGGCCTGCGGGCGGCTCCCCTCGATGAACGGAACGGCCGCCTGCGCGTCGTCGAAGCGGAGGAGCGGCGCGGCGTACACCAGGCACGTGCGGGAGCCCGTGTTGGTGGCGGTGAGCAGCAGGTGGTTGATCGGGCGGGCCGGCTGGACGGCGGTCACCCTGGTGTTGTCGCCGGTGCAGGTGGTGAAGGAGGCGGGGTCTCCGGCGCCGCCCTTCCCGGCGGGGGCCGCGGGCTTGGCCTTGTCGCCGCTGCCGCTGCTGTCCTTGCCGGTGCCGGTGCCGGTGCCGGTGCCGGTGCCGGTGCCGGTGCTGCCGCCCTTCGCTCCGGCGGGGGAGACGGAGCCCGCGGGGGCGGGGGCCTGGGCGGCCGGGCCGCTCGGCGCGGCGGACGGCGCGGTGGAGGCGGCGGCGGCCGGGGCGGCGGAGGGGGCGGCGCCCGCGTCGGAGCCGTCGCCGTTCTGGCAGGCGGTGAGCGAGAGCGCGGCCAGGAGGGCGGTCGCGGCGGTGGCGGTGGTGCGGGTGCGGAAGGTGCGCATGATGGTTCGTACTCCCCGTTGGTGGTGCGGTCAGTGACGGTTGATCAGTGAGATGAGGATCGCCGTGCAGACGATCAGAACGCCGACGGCACAGGCGTCGACGAGGTCGAGGCGGTAGCGGGACCGCATCGGTGCTCCTGTCTCCGTGGTGCTGGACACACCGTGCCGGGCAGCGTGATCCCGGGGCAATCGACGCGGGACAATGAGGAACGCTGGAATGCTGGAACGTCTCTGACCTGCGGCTCCGTCAGGTGCCTGGAACGCGTTCCTGGAACGGTGCAGTGGAGGGGGAGGCTGGGTGGAGACCGGGATGGAAGGCTTCGCGGAGGCGCTGCGGGGGCTCAAGGAGCGCTCCGGGCTCAGTTACGGTGCGCTCGCCAAGCGGGCGCACATGAGCACGTCGACGCTGCACCGCTACTGCAACGGTGACGCCGTGCCGACGGAGTTCGCCCCCGTGGAGCGGCTCGCGCGGCTGTGCGGGGCGTCCCGCGACGAGATGGTGGCGCTGCACCGGCGCTGGATCGTCGCCGACGAGGCCCGGCGCCGCGGCCGTACTGCCCCGCCGGAGGCGCCGTCGAAGGCGTCGCCGGAGGCGCCGGCACCTGGACGGCCGGGGAGAGCCGCCGGTCCGGGAGGCTCACCGGTGGTGGAAGGGGAGGGAGCTGTTCCGGAGCCTTCCCCTGTGGGGGAGCGGCCGGGGGCGGCGGCGGAACCCGCGCGGGACGACTCCACGGCTGTACCTGCCGAGCCGGCCAGGCCGGCCGAGCCTGCTGAACCGGCTGAACCGGCTGAGCCCGTCGAACCGGCCGAGCCCGCCGAGCCTGCTGAACCGGCCAGGCCCGCCGAACCCGCCAAGCCCGCCGAGCCGGCCGACTCGGCTGGTCCCGCCGGTCGGCCCCGTGCGGTGCCGTCCGCCGGCCCGGCCGGGCCCGGTGGGGCCCCGGTCGGGCCCGATGGGGATCCGGCCGCAGACTCCGACTCCGACTCCGACCCCGTGGCCGTCATCGTGCCCGGGCCCGCCCGGCGGCCCGGTGGCGTCCGGTCCCGGCGGCGGGTCCGCCTCGCCGCCGCGGCGGCCGTGGTCGCCCTGGCCGCCTCCGTCGCGCTCGCCGTGACGATGGACTCCCGCACGCCGAAGGACACCGTCGCCGTGGGTGACGAGCAGAGCACCGCGTCGGCCCCGCCCCTCGCCCCCACCGGCTCCGCCGGTCCGAGCGCCTCCGCGACGCCGTCACCATCCGGCCCGTCCGGCACTTCCAGCCCCTCCGTCACCGCGACTCCCGCCCCCACCACGGCCCCGGCCACCGCCGCGCCCGAGCCGTCCGGGGCCGCGTCCCCGCGCGGAGCCGCGCCGGAGCGGCGCGACGGCGGCGTACCGCTGACCGTCGACGTGCGCCCGTACGTCTGGCGCGACCCGTGCAGCCAGATGTACGTGCTGGACCGGCCGCCCGCCCAGGTCCCGCCGCCGCCCTCGGAGCAGGGCGCACGCGACTGGGTCACCCCGCTGGGCGGGGTGCCCGGCGGGGACATGCTGATGGAGCTGACCGTGCAGGCCGCGGGCGACGAGACGGTGGTGCTGCACGCGCTGCACGTACGGGTGGTGAAGAAGGACGCGCCGCTGCCCTGGAACGCGTACACGATGGGTGTGGGTTGCGGCGGTGAGATGAGGCCCATGAGCCTCGACGTCAACCTGGACGCGGCGAGCCCGCGCACCGTGCCCGTCGCGGGGCTGCAGGGCGACCGGGAGATCCCGGCGAGCGACTTCCCGTACAAGGTGTCCGCGGACGACCCCCAGATGCTGCGGGTCACGGCGCACACCGCCGGGCACTTCGTGCGCTGGTACCTGGAACTGGAATGGAGCAGCGGAGGGCGGCGGGGGACGCTGCTCATCAACGACCGCGGCCGGCCCTTCGCGACGAGCGCGACCACGGGGCGCCCCACCTTCGACCACCCGCTGGGCGGCAACGGGTGGATCCCGCACGCGACGGGAGAGGGCTGACGGGCGACCTGTCCCGGGCTGACGGGCGGCCTGCCCCCGGATTGACGGGCGGCCTGTCCCGGGCTGACGGGCGGCCCGTCCGGTCGCCGTGCCGCGCGGGCGCGGCGACCGGAGGCGGGCGCCAGAGGCGCTCGGGCGTCAGAGGCGCTCGGGCGTCCGGATGCCGAGCAGCGCCATGCCCTGGCGGAGCGTGCGCGCGGTCAGGTCGCACAGGAACAGGCGGTTCTCCACCTGCTCCGGCGTCGGCGCCTTGAGGACCGGGCACTCCGCGTAGAACGTCGTGTACAGCGACGCCAACTGGTACAGGTAAGCGGCCAGCTTGTGCGGCTCGTACGACGCGGCCACCTCGGTGAGCGTCTCCCCGAACCGGTCCAGGTGCAGGCCCAGCGCGCGCTCCGCCGGGGCCAGCTCCAGCTCCGGGTGGGCGACCGGCTTCGCGTCGCCGGACTTGCGGACGATCGACCGGACACGCGCGTACGCGTACTGGAGGTAGACCGACGTGTCGCCGTTCAGCGACACCATCTGGTCCAGGTCGAACTTGTAGTCGCGGGACGCGGACGTCGACAGGTCCGCGTACTTGATCGCGCCGATGCCGACCTGGGCGCCGCGCTCGGCGATCTCCTCCTCGGTGAGGCGCTCGGCCTCGGGCAGGCTCTCGGACTTCTCCCGGACGACCGCCGAGGCGCGCTCGATCGCCTCGTCCAGCAGGTCCACGAGCCGGACCGTCTCGCCCTCACGGGTCTTGAACGGCTTGCCGTCCTTGCCGAGGACCGTGCCGAACGCCAACTGGACGGCCTTCACGTCGTCGCCCAGCCAGCCCGCCCGGCGCGCCGTCTCGAAGACCATCTTGAAGTGCAGCGACTGCCGCGCGTCCACCACGTACAGCAGCGTGTTCGCGCCCAGGTTCTGCACGCGGTCGCGGATCGCGGACAGGTCCGTCGCCGCGTAGCCGTAGCCGCCGTTCGACTTGCGGACGATCAGCGGGACCGGCTTGCCGTCCGGGCCCTTCACGTCGTCGAAGAACACGCACAGCGCGCCCTCCGAGCTGACCGCGACGCCCGACTCCTCCAGGAGGCGGCACGTCTCGTCCAGCATGTCGTTGTAACCGGACTCGCCGACCACGTCCGGGTCGTGGATCTCCATGTCCAGCTTGTTGAAGACCGAGTAGAAGTAGATCTTCGACTCGTCGACGAAGCGCTGCCACAGCCGCATCGTCTCCGGGTCACCGGACTGCAGCAGGACCACCCGGTCGCGGGACCGCGCCTTGAACTCCTCGTCGGAGTCGAACAGCGCGCGCGACGCCTTGTACAGCCGGTTCAGGTTCGACATGGCCTCCTCGCCGGAGGTCTGCGTGTCGTCCGTGTCCGCCTTGTGGTCCAGCTCGTGAGGATGCTCGATCAGGTACTGGATGAGCATGCCGAACTGGGTGCCCCAGTCGCCGATGTGGTGGCGCCGGATCACCTTCTCGCCCGCGAACTCCAGGATCTGCACCATCGCGTCCCCGATGACGGCGGACCGCAGGTGGCCGACGTGCATCTCCTTCGCCACGTTCGGCTGGGCGTAGTCGATGACCGTCGTGCCCGGCTCCTCCGCGTACGGCACGCCGAGGCGGTCGTCGGCGGCGCGGGCCGCCAGCGTGTCGACGATCGCCCGGTCGCTGACCGTGACGTTGAGGAAACCGGGGCCGGAGACCTCGACCTCCTTCAGCACGTCGTCCGCCGAGAGCGCCCCGACGACCTTCGTCGCCAGCTCGCGCGGGTTGCCCTTGAGCTTCTTCGCGAGCGCCAGGATGCCGTTGGCCTGGAAGTCGGCCCGGTCGCTTCGTCGCAGCAGCGGGTCGGCGGCACCGGCCTCCGGCAGGGCTGCCGAGAGGGCGTCCGCGAGGCGCTGCTGCACGGTCGAAGCGAGAGAAGGGACCGAGGCCATGAGCTTCCGTTCCTGTTTCGGGGTCTGTGGTTTCCGGGCTGTGCCGGTGTCGTGCTATTCCGGTTGTCAAGTGTCCCATGGCCGAGCAACCTCTTTCCCACGGCTTCCCCGCCCTGTGGACAACCGGCGGACCACGGACGATCCCGCCTGTGGACAACCTCCGGTCCGGTCGTCCCGTCTGGGAGAATGGCCGAGGGGCGACGCCGCCCCGGGACCAGCCCTTCGAAACCCGCATAGAACACCAAGGACGTGCCGATCGTGGCTCAGAGCAGCACCGAGACCGACTGGGTCTCCCGTTTCGCGGACGAGGTCATCGCCGAGTCGGAGCGACGTGCGCCTGGCAAACCGGTCGTCGTCGCCTCCGGTCTCTCTCCGTCCGGCCCCATCCACCTCGGCAACCTCCGCGAGGTCATGACCCCGCACCTGGTGGCCGACGAGATCCGCCGCCGCGGGCACGAGGTCCGGCACCTGATCTCCTGGGACGATTACGACCGCTACCGCAAGGTCCCGGCCGGCGTCCCCGGCGTCGACGACTCCTGGGCCGAGCACATCGGCAAGCCCCTGACGTCCGTCCCGGCCCCGGCCGGCTCCCCGCACGCGAACTGGGCGGAGCACTTCAAGGCCGCCATGGTCGCGTCGCTCGCCGAGCTGGGCGTCGAGTTCGACGGCATCAGCCAGACGGAGCAGTACACGGGCGGTGCCTACCGCGCGCAGATCCTGCACGCGATGAGGCACCGCGCCCAGATCGACGCGATCCTCGACCGGTACCGGACGAAGGACAAGACCACCGGCCAGCCCAAGGCCAAGGTGCAGCAGAAGCAGCAGAAGCCGGTCGACGAGGCCGAGCTGGAGGCCGCCGAGGGCTCCGGCGCGGCCAGCGAGGACGACGGCTCGGGCGGCGCCGGCGGTTACTACCCGTACAAGCCGTACTGCGGGCGCTGCGAGCGCGACCTGACGACCGTCACGGCGTACGACGACGAGACGACCGAGATGGCGTACACCTGCGTCTGCGGCTTCTCCGAGACGGTGCTGCTGAACGAGTTCGACCGCGGCAAGCTGGTCTGGAAGGTCGACTGGCCGATGCGCTGGGCGTACGAGGGCGTGATCTTCGAGCCCAGCGGCGTCGACCACTCGTCGCCCGGCTCGTCCTTCGTCGTCGGCGGGCAGATCGTCCGCGAGGTCTTCGACGGCGTCCAGCCGATCGGCCCGATGTACGCCTTCGTCGGCATCTCCGGCATGGCGAAGATGTCGTCCTCCAAGGGCGGCGTGCCGACGCCGGCGGACGCGCTGAAGATCATGGAGGCGCCGCTGCTGCGCTGGCTGTACGCGCGCCGCAGGCCCAACCAGTCCTTCAAGATCGCCTTCGACCAGGAGATCCAGCGGCTCTACGACGAGTGGGACAAGCTGGAGGCCAAGGTCGCGGACGGCACGGCGCTGCCGGCCGACGCCGCCGCGCACTCGCGGGCCGTCCGCACGGCCGCCGGCGAGCTGCCGCGCACGCCGCGCCCGCTGCCGTACCGGACGCTCGCCTCGGTCGTGGACGTCACCGCCGGACACGACGAGCAGACCCTGCGCATCCTCAGCGAGCTGGACCCGGCGAACCCGCTGACGTCGCTGGACGAGGCGCGGCCGCGGCTGGACCGCGCGGAGAACTGGATCACCACGCAGGTCCCGGCCGAGGCCCGCACCATCGTGCGCGACGAGCCCGACACGGAGCTGCTGGGCTCCCTCGACGACGAGGGCCGCGAGTCGCTGCGGCTCCTCCTGGAGGGCCTGGACAGCCACTGGTCGCTGGACGGTCTGACGACGCTCGTCTACGGCGTCCCGAAGGTCATGGCCGGTCTGGAGCCCGAGGCGAAGCCGACGCCGGAGCTGAAGGTGGCCCAGCGCGACTTCTTCGCCCTCCTGTACCGCCTCCTCGTCAGCCGGGACACGGGCCCCCGCCTCCCGACGCTGCTCCTGGCGGTCGGCGCGGACCGCGTCCGCAAGCTGTTGGGCGCGTGACACGAGGGGCGGCGCGCCCCGGATGACGGACGAGGGGCCCCACCCGTTGCGGGTGGGGCCCCTCGTCCGTTGTTCGTCGTCTGTCGTCTGTCGTCTGTCGTCCGTGGCCCGTGGTCGCGCCGTTCGTTGCCCGCCGTCGCGTCGTTCGGGCGAGGCGGGGTTGCGGTCCGCGTACGGCGGGGTGGTGGGGTGGGCGCGGGAGCCTCGCGGCATGAGGGAACTCGCGGCGGCACTGGATGGTTCGTGGGGGTGCGGAGGGCGCTGGGCATCGCCGGGCGGGAGTTCGGGGAGCGGGTGGGGGGTTGCGCTCCCGGGCGAGGGAGCCATGCCCCTGTACGGCGTCGTCGCCGTCGCCGGGGGCGGCTGGGGTGACGGGTCGGTCGCTCTGGGGCGGCCGTTGCCGGGACGTCGTCGCCGGAGCCGCTGTCGTCGGGGTGGCTGCTGCCGGGTTGGCTGGTGTCGGGACTGCCGTCGTCGGGTTCGTCGTTGCCGGGGCTGCCGTCGTCGGGGTGGCTGCTGCCGGGTTGGTCGTCATCGGGGCTGCCGTCGTCGGGGTGGTCGTCGCCGTCTGCCGGGGGCGGCCGGGCGCCGCGGTCCGTTGATCCGGGCCGGGCGGCCGGTCAGGCGATGTGCTCGGCTTCCAACTCGGCCTGGTACCGGGTGATGAAGTCCGGGAGCAGCCTGCGGAGCAGGGGCACGGCGCGGGGGTGCTGGAGGCCGTACGCGTCCGAGAGGAGGAGGGCGAGGGTGTCGGCGCTCGGCGGGTTGTCGTTCTCCCCGACGTACTCCTGGAACGCCCCGTACGCCGCGCGGACGTACTCGTCCTCCTCCGCCTCCGGGACGCGGGCGGACGCCTCGGCGTTCGCCGCCGGGTCGTACGAACCGGCGTAGGCGGTGTCCTGGGGGAGCTTGGGCGCGGAGAACCAGGGGCTGACGTGGTTGGCCGGGACGGCGTGCGACTCCGGCTGGGGCGCGGGCTGCGGGTGGGACTCCGGCTGAGGCTCCGGTGCGGGCTGCGGCTGCGGCTCCGGCTGGCGTGCGGGCTGCGGCTGGGGCTCCGACGCGGGCTGCGGGTGGGGGGCCGGGGCCGGGTGCGACTGCGGGTGGGCCTGCTGGTGCTGGTCCGGGGCTTGGTGCTGGGCCGGGGGCTGGGCCTGCTCCTGAGTGTGGGCCGGTGCCGGGGCTTGAGCTGGAGGCTGGGTCCGGTCCTGGCCGGGTGCCTGGGGCCGGGCGGGCACGGACTGCGGTGCCCGGACCTGCGGTTCCGGCTGCACGGGCGCCACGGGCCGGGGCCCGGAGGGCTCCGCCTGGGGGAGTTCCGCCACCGGGGCGGCCACCAGCGGCGCGGGTGCCTGTTGGGCCGCCGGGTTCGGGGGCAGCAGCACCGGTTCGATGCCCGCCGCCGCCAGGCCCGCCGGGGCGGTCTCCGCGAGCGGTACGCCGTACTTCGCGAGGCGCAGCGGCATCAGCGCCTCCACCGGCGCCTTGCGCCGCCACCCGCGACCGAACCGGGCCTGGAGGCGCGCCTGGTAGATCAGCCGGTCCTGCTCCAGCTTGATCACCTGCTCGTACGACCGCAGCTCCCACAGCTTCATCCGCCGCCACAGCCGGAACGTCGGCACGGGCGACAGCAGCCACCGGGTGAGCCGTACGCCCTCCATGTGCTTGTCGGCCGTGATGTCCGCGATCCGGCCCACCGCGTGCCGGGCCGCTTCGACGGCCACGACGAACAGCATCGGGATGACGGCGTGCATCCCCACACCGAGCGGATCCGGCCATGCGGCGGCGCCGTTGAAGGCGATCGTCGCGGCGGTCAGCAACCATGCCGTCTGGCGCAGCAGCGGGAAGGGGATCCGGAGCCAGGTCAGCAGCAGGTCCAAGGCCAGCAACACGCAGATGCCCGCGTCGATGCCGATCGGGAAGACCAGGGAGAAGTCGCCAAAACCTTTGTTCTCCGCGAGTTCCCGCACTGCCGCGTACGAGCCCGCGAAGCCGATCGCAGCGATGATCACGGCGCCGGCGACGACGA
Source organism: Streptomyces tamarix (assembly GCF_032423885.1). Taxonomy (NCBI): domain Bacteria; kingdom Bacillati; phylum Actinomycetota; class Actinomycetes; order Kitasatosporales; family Streptomycetaceae; genus Streptomyces; species Streptomyces tamarix. The sequence goes on from NZ_JAWCTQ010000005.1 coordinate 34,863, forward strand.
CACCGATCAGAACGCGGTGCATCCGTGTCAGTTGCATCGCGGCCACCCGCGGTTCCCTCCCCTGGTTCGCATGCGCTTTCGCGGGCACAGCCTGGCACACGCGTACGGGACCCGGCCGCCCGGGGGAGGCCGGATCCCGTCGTTCTGCCGCTGTCGGGCGTTACTTGTTGGCGGCGGCCACGGCGGCGACGGCGTCCTTGACGGCCTTCACCGTGCCCTCCATCACGTCACCCGCGGCCGGGGCCTTGGCGCCCGCGTAACCGGTGCCGTTGTAGGAGACGGTGATCAGCACGTTCTCCGTGCGGACCACGATCACGCCGTAGCGGAAGGTCTCATCGGTCTTCTTCAGGGAGTAGCTGACGGCGCGGGCCTGGTCCCCGACGCCCGGCACGGGCGACGTCCGCACGTCGATGGCGCCCTCGGTCGCCTTCGCCTCGTCGACCTTGCCCGAGTACTTCTCCTGGGCGCGCTCCTCGCCGCTGCCGAGCGTCGGATCGGAGTCGAAGCGCAGCAGCGAGACGTCCAGCCAGCGGTAGTCGGAGCCCTTGACGCCCCTGTCCTTCAGGCCGTTCCACGAGCAGTTCCCGCGGTTGTTCAGGTCGGAGGACCTGCCGGGCGTGCCAGACTTCTTCTTCACTGCCGGTACGAGGTCCTCGACCGTCTTCGCGGTGATGGCCTTGCACGCGTCCGGCAGCTTGGCGAACTTCGCCGGGGCGACGCTCGGCGAGGGCGCCGCCGACGTGGTGGGCGCCGCCGGGGAGCCGGACGCCGCGGACGCGGAGGGCGACGCGGACGCGGACGCGCCGGAGCCGGAGTCGTCCGACGAGCAGCCGGCGGCGACGAGCATCACCGGGACGGCGGCGCAGGCGAGTATGCGGGTGAGACGCGGGGCTGATCGGTGCATGGTTCCTTCAGTCGCTCTGTCGCTTGTCGTACGAGTCGCTCGTACCGGCCCGCCATGCGGTCCGGTCGTACGGTCCGGGCGATCCGGCCCGGCCACGGTAGCCCGTCCGGGCGCCCCGCCGGGGGCCGTCGACGCACCCCGGCACGCGCCGGGACGCGGTGCGCCGGCGCCCGGGGCGCGGCTCACTCCTCGAACCGCTCGGCCAGACGGTGTGCCAGTTGCCACGCCTTCTCCTGCAGTTCCTCACTGTCCGGAACCTCCCCGACACGCGTGGGCTGGGCCGCGTACCGCACGGTCACGATCACGTTCGATGTGCGGAACACCACGCTGACGACGCGCTGCTGGGTGGCTGAACCGGCCGGGGCGAGGGTGTCGTCGAGGAACGCCGCGTCACCCAGGTCGGTCAGCGTCCGGGACTCCAGGCCCTCGGGGGGCGCGGAGGCCGTGGGGGAGGGCGCGCCGGGGGGAACGGTCTGCGGCTGCCGTCCGGCGACGGCGGGGGCGAGGGCGGTGCCCGGGGCGGTGGCGGAGGCGGTGCCGGGGGCGGTGGGACTGCCGGTCGGCCCGGCGGTCGGCTTGGTGGTCGGTCCGGTGGTGGGCCCGGCGGTCCCGGGCGCGGGGCTGGTGGCCGTGCCGGTGCCCGGGTCCGTGGCGGGAGGCGAGGCGGGGGTCAGGCCGGCGGCGGACTCCTTGGTCGTGTACACCTCCTGCGCCCGCGTCTCGTCGCTGACGGACGGGTCGTAGGAGACCACGCGCTCGAAGTCGAGGGTGAGGTGGTGGATGGCGTCCGGGCCGTCCGCCTTCCAGGTGCAGCCGACGCGGCGGTCCGTGTCGTACGTGACGGCGGCCGTCCCGCGCAGGACGCGGTCGCGTTGCTCGGCCGGCAGGGCGGTGACGGCGGGGAGCATGTCCTGCAGGGTGGCGTGGGGGACGGAGCCGCACGGTTCGAAGAGGGTGCGGTAGCGGCCGGGCTGGGCGATGGGCCCGGCGGCGGTGCCCGCCTTGGCGTCGATGCCGGAACCACTCGTTCCGGATCCGGAACTGCATCCTGCGAGGGCGGTGGCGCTGAGTGCCGCGAGGAGCGCGGCCAGACCGGATGCGTACGCCCTTCGCTGCACGGTCCCGGGCTCCCTTCCCTGCGGTCACGGTGAAAACAGCTTGCCGGTGGTTGGCGGCCGGTGAACACAATGTGTATCGCACGCGCGCCGTTGCTGCCGGTCTGCTGTCACTTATGTCAGTTCTGGCACCGGATTTTGCGTTTTCTGACTTTTCTGGGGGACCGAAGAAGTATGTCGTACGTCGAGATGCCGGGGGCGAAGGTCCCCATCCGGATGTGGGCGGACCCCGCCACGGTGGAGGACGTCGCCCTCCGACAGCTGCGGAACACCGCGACCCTGCCGTGGATCGAGGGTCTCGCCGTGATGCCGGACGTCCACTACGGCAAGGGCGCCACGGTCGGGTCCGTCATCGCCATGCGCGGTGCGGTCTGCCCGGCGGCGGTCGGTGTGGACATCGGCTGCGGGATGTCGGCCGTCAAGACGTCGCTCACCGCGAACGACCTGCCGGGCGACCTGTCCGGACTGCGGTCGCGGATCGAGCGGGCGATCCCGGTGGGCCGGGGGATGCACGACGAGATGCTCGACCCCGGACGGCTCCGGGGCTTCACGGCGACCGGGTGGGACGACCTGTGGGCGCGGTTCGACGGCATCGCGGAAGCGGTCAGGTTCCGTCAGGAACGGGCTGCGAAGCAGATGGGAACGCTCGGAAGCGGTAACCATTTCATCGAGGTCTGCCTTGATTCGACCGGATCGGTGTGGCTGATGCTGCACTCCGGGTCGCGGAACATCGGCAAGGAGCTCGCCGAGCACCACATCGGCGTCGCCCGGGGGCTGCCCCACAACCAGGACCTGATCGACCGGGACCTCGCGGTGTTCGTCGCCGACACGCCGGAGATGGCCGCGTACCGAAACGACCTGTTCTGGGCGCAGGAGTACGCCAAGTACAACCGCACGGTCATGATGGCGCTCCTGAAGGACGTGGTCCGCAAGGAGTTCGCGAAGGCCGGGGTGACCTTCGAGCGGGAGATCTCCTGCCACCACAACTACGTGGCGGAGGAGCGGTACGACGGCATGGACCTGCTCGTCACCCGGAAGGGCGCGATCCGCGCCGGGAGCGGCGAGTACGGGATCATCCCCGGCTCCATGGGCACCGGCTCGTACATCGTGAAGGGCCTCGGCAACGAGAAGTCCTTCAACTCCGCCTCGCACGGAGCCGGCCGGCGGATGAGCCGGAACGCCGCCAAGCGCCGGTTCTCCACGCGGGACCTGGAGGAGCAGACGCGGGGTGTGGAGTGCCGCAAGGACTCCGGCGTCGTCGACGAGATCCCCGGCGCGTACAAGCCGATCGAGCAGGTCATCGACCAGCAGCGCGACCTGGTGGAGGTCGTGGCGAAGCTGAAGCAGGTCGTCTGCGTGAAGGGCTGAGCCACCCGCCCGGCCCGGCCCGGCCCGACTTGCCCCGCTCCAGCCCGACAGCCCCACCCGGTGGCCTGGCCCGCCCGCTGACCCGCCCGCTTGACCTGCCCGGCCTGGCTCGGCCGTCCGGCCGGTCCCGGCGGGTCAGCCCTCCCGGTGGACCTTCTGGTTCGACGCCTGGGCGCGGGGGCGGACGACCAGCAGGTCGATGTTGACGTGGGGCGGGCGCGTCACGGCCCAGGTGATCGTGTCGGCCACGTCATCGGCCGACAACGGGTCGGGCACGCCCTCGTAGACCTTCGCGGCCCGCTCCGTGTCGCCGCGGAACCGGGTGGTGGCGAACTCCTCCGTCTTCACCATGCCGGGCGCCACCTCGATGACCCGGACCGGCGTGCCGACGATCTCCAGGCGCAGCGTCTCGGCGAGCACCCGGGCGCCGTGCTTGGCGGCGACGTAGCCCGCGCCGCCCTCGTACGTGGCGTGGCCGGCCGTGGAGGAGACCACGACGACCGTGCCGGCGCCGCTCCCGGTGAGCGCGGGCAGCAGCGCCTGCGTCATGTGGAGCGTGCCGAGGACGTTCACCTCGTACATGCGGCGCCAGTCCTCGGGGTCGCCGGTCGCCACCGGGTCGGCGCCGAGCGCGCCTCCGGCGTTGTTGACCAGGACGTCGCAGCGGTCCAGGGAGTCCGCGAAGGCGTCGACGGCCGGACGGTCGGTGACGTCGAGGGCGTACGCCGTGGCCTGGTGACCGGCTTCGGTCAGCTCGGCGGCCAGGGCCTCGATGCGGTCCTTGCGGCGGGCGGTGAGGACGACGCGGTGGCCGGCCGCGGCCAGGTGGCGCGCGGTCGCGGCCCCGATGCCGCTGCTGGCTCCGGTGACGACGGCGACGGGCAGGGCGGCGGTCATGGTCTGCGGGCTCCTCGGGCCGGTGAGCGGTACGCCGCCAGGATAGGCGTCTTCCGCGACTGAGTGTGGTGTACATGATCATCACTTGGGGCGGTCGTGGGCCGGTGGGTCGAGGTCCGCGTGGCTGACGCGGGATGAAGGGCGGGAAAGCGGTATCTTCCGGGCATGATGGCGATGCGTAGGGCCGCTGCGGCGGTGTCCGTCGCGATGGCGGCGGTGTTCGGTGCGGGCAGTGGTGCAGGGGCGGTCGGCCCGGAAGCCGATGTGATGCACCACGGCTACGCCACGCTCTCCGGCGACCGACTGGACGTGACGGTGCTGACACGGAACCAGGGGCCGTCCTCTCTGGAGGACATGACGTTTCGCGTGGAGGTGTCCGCGCCGGTCGTCTCGGTGGGCCGGAGGCTGCCGGCCGGCTGCGTGTGGGGCGGGGAGCGGGTCGTGCTGTGCTCGACGGGGCCGCTGGCCGCGGACGGCGAGCGGCGGGAGACCCTGCTGGATCTGCGGATCACGGGCGCGCCGCAGGAACTGACCGTGCGCGTGGACACGGCGTGGAACGGCGGCGCGACCGACGGCAGCCCCGACAACAACGACCACCGCGTGATCGTCCTGGCGACCGGAGACCCGTACGTGTTCTGACCGCCGCCCGACTGTCTGGTCTGAGACGCCCCGGGTGATGGGGTACGGTCCGCGGTCGCCGAAGGGACGTGCGTCCGCGGCGCCCGGTCCCCGGCCGGGCGGCGTTCAGCCCCGGGCCCAGGCTATGTAGCCGTCGGGGCGGACCAGCAGGGCGCCGCGGCGGGAGGGGTTCGCCCACACGGCCCGTACGACCCCGCCGGGCGCGGCGGCGATCTCCGGAGCGGCCGGGTGCGTGTCCCGGGGGGCGACCAGGACGAAGGAGCCCGCGCGCAGCAGCTCGTACAGGCGGCCCTCGGCGAGCAGGAGGTCCGGGACGCGCCGCCCGGCGAGGCGGTGCGCACCGCGCCCGGCGGGGTAGGAGACGGCGATTCCGCTGAGCATGCCCGTCACGGCGGCGGAGACCGGCCGGACCGTGGTGACGAGTCGGGCGACGGCGGTACGGGCGGCGCGCCGGAGGGGCGTGCGGGCCATGGCGAGGCGGATGATCGTCCCGCTGCCGCGGACGACGGCCGTGCCGACCGGGTGCCGCTCGGCGTGGTAGCTGTCGAGGAGCGCCTGGGGGTCGTCCGTGTCGCCGCGCAGGACGGCGGCGAGCTTCCAGGAGAGGTTCGCGGCGTCCTGGAGACCGGTGTTCATGCCTTGGCCGCCGGCGGGGGAGTGGACGTGCGCGGCGTCGCCGGCGAGCAGGACGCGGCCCACGCGGTAGGCGGGCACCTGCCGTTCGTCGCTGTGGAAACGGGAGATCCAGCGGGCATCGCGCATCCCGAAGTCGGAGCCGAGGGCGCGGCGGGCGATGCCGCGGATCTCGTCGAGGTCGGCGGGGACGTCGTCCGGGACCTGGTGGCGCCGGTCCCAGCCCATGACCCGGTACCAGCCGTCGCCGAACGGGGCGACGAACGCGAACGCGTCGCCGGTGCCGTTGGCGGCCAACACGTCCTCGGGGGGATCCGCCAGGCGGACGTCCGCCAGGACGAGCGAGCGGACCACGGAGCGGCCGGGGAACGGCAGGCCGAGCTGGTCGCGGACCGTGCTGCGGACACCGTCCGCGCCGACCAGGTAGCGGGCGCGGAGGCGTGTGACCGCGCCCCCGTCCCCCGGCGGGGCGAGCTCGGCGGTGACGCCTTCGGCGTCCTGGCGCAGGGCGCGCAGCGCCGTGCCGCGGCGGAACTCCACGCCGGCGGCCCGGGCGCGGCGCTCCAGCAGCCGCTCCACCTCGTACTGCGGGGTGACGAGCAGGTACGGGAAGCGGGAGCGCAGCCGCGAGAGGTCCAGTACCAGACTGCTGAACAGGCGCAGCCGGGTGAGGGTCGTGCCCGTTCCCACCAATTCGTCCGCAAGGCCGCGGGCGTCGAGGAGCTCCAGCGTCCGGGCGTGGACGCCGAAGGCGCGGGTGAGGTTGCCGGTCGCGTGGGGGCGGCGCTCGACGAGCGTGACGCGGAGTCCGGCCGAGGCGAGGTCGCCCGCGAGCAGCAGCCCGGTCGGACCCGCGCCCACGACGGCGACGTCCGTGTCGGTGTGCGCGCCGGTGCGGTCGCCCGGCTCGCCGGTCGTGCCCGTGCTGGTCGTGTCTGTGCCAGTCATGCCCGTGCTGGTCATGCCTGCCTCCTCAAGCCGACCCGAGTGGGTCAACGGTCGTTGGTCAACATTCGTTGGTCAACGCTTGTTGGCAAAGGTAAGCCGGGCGGGGCTGGCGTGTCAACACTTGTTGGCCTACAGTCGTTGGCGTGAAGGAAGACGCCGTCGTCGACACCCCGCCGACCCCCGCCCCCGCCCGTGCCCCGCGCCGCTCGGACGTCACCCGTGCCGCGATCCTCGCGGCCGCCCGCGAGCGGTTCGCCGCGGACGGCTACGAGCGCGCCACCATCAGGGCGATCGCCCGCGACGCGGGCATCGACCCGTCGATGGTCATGCGCTACTACGGCAACAAGGAGGGGCTGTTCGTCGCGGCCTCCGAGATAGACCTACGGATACCGAGGCTGGGCGCCGTGCCGTCCCGGCACGTCGGCGCCGTCCTCGTCACGCACTTCCTCGACCGCTGGGAGGCCGACGACGTCCTGACGGGCATGCTCCGCGTCGGCGTCACCAACGAGGCGGGCGCCGAGCGCATGCGGGAGATCTTCAAGGCCCAGCTCGGGCCGATGGTGGCGGGCGTCTGCCCCGACCCGGCGGAGGCCCCCCGCCGCGCCGCGCTCGTCGCGTCGCAGATCCTCGGCATGGCACTCGCCCGGTACGTGCTGCGGTTCCCGCCCGCGGCCACGATGTCGCGCGACGAGCTGATCGCCTGGCTCGCCCCGACGATCCAGCGGTACCTGACCGCAGAACGGCCGGAGCAGTCGGAGCGGCCGGATCAGCCGGATCAGCCGGAGGAGCTGGAGGAGTCGTAGGGGCCGGGCCGCGGCGGCCGGCCGTCAGGTCGCCGGGCCGTCAGGCCGCCGCGCCGCCGAACTCGCGGAGGGCCGTGCGGACGATGTCGTCCAGGCGGGCGTGGTGGGCGCCGCGCCAGTACACGCGGTCGCAGGCCGTACAGCGGGCGAACACGTCGTACGTGCGCTGCGTGCCGTGCTCCAGGCGCTCACGCACCTCGTCCTTGTCCGCCTCGGTCAGCACGCCGTTGCAGGCCGTGCAGCGGGTCCACGGGGCGAGGCGCGGGACGAAGCGCTCCAGCACGTCGCGCAGTTGCTCGTCCGGGCGGTGGCTGTAGACGTACGCGCCCGCCCACAGCTCCCGGCGGCGCAGCAGCCCGCGGTCGCGCGAGAGCATCACGCGCCGCTCCCGCGCCGACTGCGAGGCCAGCGCGGCGTCGCCGATGTCCTCGCTCTCGTACGCGGCGTCGACGCCCAGCAGCCGCAGCCGCCGCGCGAGCGTGCCCAGGTGGACGTCGAGCAGGAACCGGAGCGGCGCCCCCGGCACCTCCTGGGGGCGCCGTACGCCCCGTACCTCGATCTCGTCGCCGGAGGCCGGCACGTGCGAGGCGGGGACCGGCTCGCCGGACACCAGCAGGGCGCCCACCTCGGTGAGCGGCACGCCGAGCGACTCGACGACGTGCCCGAGCGTCGACACGCCGTCCGTCACCAGGGCCGTACGACCGGCACGGCGGGGTGCCGGTACGAACAGGCCGAGTTCGGGCGCGAAGCTGATGTGGATCTCCGGTCCGTTCACGCGGCCAGGATGCCACCGGGCGGCCCGCCCCAGCCAGATCATTTCCAGGCCCCACCGCCCGGCACCGGCTCCCGTTGCCCCGGACCTGTCCGGGGACGTCGCCCCGTCAGCTCCGGTTGTCCGGCTCCGGCTCCCGTCGCCCGCACCGGTCCGGCCTCCCCTGCCCGGCGCCGGCTCCCGCCACCCCACCAGTTCCTGCCGCCCCGGCCCCGCCCGGAAGCCGCCGCCCCGCCAGCCACCGCCACCCCACCAGTTCCTGCCACCCCACCAGTTCCTGCCACCCCGCCAGTTCCTGCCGCCCCGCCGGTCCCCGCCGTCCCGCCAGTTCCTGCCGCCCCGCCGTCCCGCCGGTCCCCGCCGTCCCGCCGGCCCCCCGCCGCCGGTCCCGCCCAGGAGGCGCCGTTCCTACGCCACCACCCTGAAGTGGGTCGTCACCCCGCCGTCCTCGTCCACCACGTGGAACGCCACCCCCGGCGGCGCCGCGCGGTCGGTGAAGCCCTCGCCCGCCTCCCACGGCATCCGCACCGTCGACACCACGCCCGGGGCCACCAGCAGCGGACGGCCGGCGAACACGGTCGCGGCCGGGGTGTGGGCGTGGCCCGCGAAGAGGGCCGGGACGTTCCGGCGCCCGGCCAGCAGGCGGGCCAGGTCGTCGGCGTTGAGGAGGTTCATCCCGTCCAGTACCGGATGGCGCAGCGCGGCCGGCGGGTGGTGGAAGGCCGGCAGGGCGGGCGCGCCGTCCAGGTCGTCCAGGGTCCGCTCCAGCCAGTCGAGCGTCCGCGCGTCGAACCGGCCCGCGTCCTCGCCCGGGATCGTCGAGTCGCACATCAGCAGGGCGTGGCCCGCCACGTGGTGCACCCGGTTCACCGCCGCGCCGGGGTCCCCGGCGCCGTCCTCGCCCAGCAGGACCTTCCGGTAGGCGGCCCGGTCGTCGTGGTTGCCGGGGCAGGTGTACGCGGGCGCCCGCAGCCCCGCCAGCAGCTCCGCCGCCTGCGCGTACTCCTCGGGCGCCCCGTGGTCCGCGATGTCGCCCGTGACCAGGACCGCGTCGGGGCGCCGGGACAGGCCGTTCAGGTACCGGACGACGCGGACGGCGCGCTCCGTCGCGCGCTCGGTTCCGTCGAGATGCAGATCGCTGATGTGGGCCAGCAGCACGGGAGCCCCCCTGGACGCGCCTAATGGTTGGAACACTCTAAACCGTTAGTCCGGTGCGCGTCGCCCGGGTCACGCCTCAAGATCGAAGCGCCAGTCGTTGCTCGGCGTCAGCCGTCCCGCCGGGTACTCGAAGAGGCGCTCGCCCCGCAGTTCGAAACCCGCCTTGCGGCACACCGCGTTCGACGCGGCGTTCCGCACGGACGGGTAGGCGTGCAGGTACCGGTACATCCGCGCCTCGCGCGCCAGCGCCACCACCGCGCCCGCCGCCGCCGTGGCCACGCCGCGCCGCTGGAAGCCGGGCAGGACGCTCCACCCCGTCTCGTACACCCGCTCGCCGTCCCAGGTCAGCGGCCAGTACCCGATCGTGCCGACCGGCACCTCCCCGGGCAGCAGGACGACCCGGTACATCCGTCCGGCCTCCTTCGGGCCCCCGCTCATCTCCACGTACCGCCGGTGCCGCCGGGCCAGCCGCTCCTCGGTCTCCGGCCCGCCCAGGTACGCCGTCACCTCCGGCGCGTTGGCCGCCCGCAGCAGCGCGAAGTCGCCCTCCGACCAGGGGACGAGCCGCACGGGCGGCGCGGCGTCCATCAGGGCCAGACGAGACAGTACGGCTGGTGGCCCGCCTCGTGGAGCCGCACCGAGAAGTCCTGCCACTCGTGCAGCAACTGGTACACGTCGAACGCGTCGCGCGGCCCGCCCCGGTCCGGAACCGTCGACCAGATGAAGGCGGCGGCGCCCACGGACTCCTCGCCGACCCCGCGCAGCGGGTCGACGACCGTCATCGGCAGCTTCACCACCGCGTAGTCGGGGTGCAGCACCACCAGCTCCAGCGGCGGCACCTTGTGCAGGGGCATGCCCTGGAGGCCGGTCAGCACCATGGCGGCTATGGTCTCCGGCTTGATCTTGGTGAACATCCCGCCCATGCCGAGCTCGTCGCCGCCGAGCTCCTCGGGTCGCATCGAGATCGGCACGCGCGCGGCCGTCGCGCCGTTGGGCGCGCCGAAGTACTTGTAGGTCACCCCCATGCGTCCGCCCCTGCCCCCCAGGGGGCCCGCCCCCAGGGGCGCGCCTCCCGCGGGGACTTCCCGTTGGAAGCCGTCATCCCGTCGTACGGGCTCCCGCGGGGCGGGATCGTCCCGCTGTCGCCGGTGCCTCCCCCGCCGGGCACGCTCGGGGCCCAGATCGCCGGTCCCCTCGCCCAGTCCGCCACCGCGATGCATATCTCCACCCGACTGCTTGCAGGGTGACACGGCCCCCGCCGCGCGACCCGATCATCGTGTCAGTGACCTCCCCCGCGGACGGGTGGTGAAACACCTGTCCGCAAGAACGTCCCGGCCTCTGACACCATGGTTTCCGTGAGCTCTCCCTATGACGCCCCAGTTTCGCAGACGCGGAGGGCCGGCGCCTTGCCGAAAACAGGGTCCGGAAACTCCGTGATCCCTCAGCTTCGCCCGAGCGGGGGAACGGCCTTGTGAAACAAGATCGTGAGGGAAGGCGTCGCGCCGAAGCAAGGCCGCCCGGCCGATCGTCGTGAAACCGGATGCCGTGAATAGGGAACACGGCTCGCCCCGCCCCCGCGGGACCGTCCCGCCGCCGCCCCGGCGGCAGCGCCCGCACCAGCCGTCCGTCCACTCGTTCTCGCAGGTCAGGACCCCAGTGTCGTACTCATACGAAGCCCCAGTCTCACAGTCGCTCTTCGACCGCGCCTCCCAGGTGACGCCCGGCGGCGTGAACTCCCCCGTGCGCGCCTTCCGCGCCGTGGGCGGCACGCCCCGCTTCATGGTGTCCGGCACGGGCCCGTACCTCACCGACGCGGACGGGCGCGAGTACGTCGACCTCGTCTGCTCCTGGGGGCCGATGATCCTCGGCCACTCCCACCCCGAGGTCATCGCCGCCGTGCAGGAGGCCGTCGCGCGCGGCACCTCCTTCGGCACGCCGGGCGAGGGCGAGGTCGCGCTCGCGGAGGAGATCGTGGCGCGGGTCGCCCCGGTCGAGCAGGTGCGGCTCGTGTCCAGCGGCACCGAGGCGACCATGTCCGCGATCCGCCTGGCCCGCGGTTTCACCGGCCGCAGCAAGGTGATCAAGTTCGCGGGCTGCTACCACGGGCACGTGGACGCGCTGCTGGCCGCCGCCGGCTCCGGCGTCGCCACCTTCGGGCTGCCCGACACGCCCGGCGTCACGGGCGCGCAGGCCGGCGACACGATCGTGCTGCCCTACAACGACCTGGAGGCCGTCCAGGAGGCGTTCCACCGCCACCCGGGCGAGATCGCCTGCGTGATCACCGAGGCGTCCCCCGGCAACATGGGCGTCGTCCCGCCCCGCCCCGGCTTCAACCAGGGCCTCAAGGACGCCTGCGCGAAGAACGGCGCGCTGTACATCTCCGACGAGGTCATGACCGGCTTCCGCACGTCCAGGGCGGGCTGGTACGGCGTGGACGGCGTCGCGCCCGACCTGATGACCTTCGGCAAGGTCATGGGCGGCGGCTTCCCGGCCGCGGCGTTCGGCGGCCGTGCCGACGTCATGGCGCACCTCGCGCCGGCCGGCCCCGTCTACCAGGCGGGCACGCTCTCCGGCAACCCCGTCGCCACCGCCGCGGGCCTCGCGCAGCTGCGGCTGCTCGACGACGCCGCGTACGAGAAGGTCGACGCGGTCTCGCGGGAGATCCAGGGACTGGTGACGGACGCGCTGGCCAAGGAGGGCGTGGCCCACCGGCTGCAGAACGCGTCCAACATGTTCTCGGTCTTCTTCACCGACCGCGACGTCCGCGACTACGAGGACGCCAAGCGGCAGGAGTCCTTCCGCTTCACCGCGTTCTTCCACTCGATGCTGGCACAGGGCGTCTACCTGCCGCCGTCCGCCTTCGAGTCGTGGTTCGTGTCGACGGCCCACGACGAGCGCGCCGTCGAGCGGATCGCCGCCGCGCTGCCCGCCGCCGCCCGCGCCGCGGCGGAGGCCACGGAGGGCGCGGCATGACGGACGTGCGGCCGGAGGAGGTGACCGTCGTCCACCTCATGCGCCACGGCGAGGTGCACAACCCGGACGGCGTCCTGTACGGCCGCCGCGCCGGGTACCACCTGTCGGAGCTGGGCCGCCGGATGGCCGACCGGGTCGCCGAGCACCTGGCCGACCGGGACATCGCGTACGTCGTGGCGTCCCCGCTGGAGCGGGCGCAGGAGACGGCGGAGCCGATCGCCGGGACGCACGGCCTGTCCCTGGCCACGGACGAGCGGCTGATCGAGGCGGGCAACGTCTTCGAGGGCAAGACCTTCGGCGTCGGTGACGGCGCCCTTCGCAGGCCGGGCAACTGGCGGCACCTGACCAACCCGTTCCGGCCGTCGTGGGGCGAGCCCTACGTCGACCAGGTCGTCCGGATGATGGGCGCGCTCGGCTCGGCGCGCGACGCGGCCCGCGGGCGCGAGGCGGTGTGCGTCAGCCACCAACTGCCCATCTGGATCGTGCGGAGCTTCGTCGAGCGGCGCCGGCTGTGGCACGACCCGCGGCGCCGGCAGTGCACCCTGGCGTCGCTGACGACGTTCACGTACCACGGCGACCAGATCGTCTCGGTCGGCTACAGCGAACCGGCCCGCGACCTCGTACCGGCGCACCTGCTCGCGGGCGCCAAGCCGGTGAAGGGGAAGTCGAAGGGATTTGGCGCCTGAGTTCCCGGGACGGCGGTCCCGGGGCGGGGTAACCGTTTCAGCACGCCGATAATCGTGTGATTATCGGCGGAACCCCGTTCCTCTTTTCCGCATCTCCCCGTGCGCCGGGCCGGAACCCCGCCCGGCGCACCCGGGAGCGGAAGGGGGAGCGGCATGCGCGCGGTCGGCCGGAGGGGACTGCTGGGGGCGGGGGTCGGCGTCGCGGCCGCGCTCGGAGCGGGCGGCTGCGGCGCCCCCGGTGACGGCCCCGGCGGCTCCGGCGGCGCCCGCGGGGCCGGTGACCGCGACGGCGGCGGGCGCGGTGGCGGACGTCCCGGAAAGGGCGGCGGTCCCGGCGGCGCGCCGCCCGGGCGCCTTCTCGGCGACGGCTCCACCGCCGACACCGGCGGGCAGCCCCACCAGCCCGCCCGCCCCGCCCCCCTCGAACCGGGCCGGACCCCGCCGCAGTTCGTGGTCTTCTCCTGGGACGGCGCCGGGGAGGTCGGGAACGGCCTCTTCCCGCGCTTCCTCGACCTCGCCAGGGACCACGGCGCGGCGATGACGTTCTTCCTCTCCGGGATCTACCTCCTCCCCGAATCGAAGAAGACCCTCTACCGCCCGCCGAACAACCGCCCCGGCGCCTCCGACATCGGGTACCTCACCGACGCGCACATCAAGGACACCCTGAAACACCTCCGCCGGGCGTGGCTCGACGGGCACGAGATAGGCACCCACTTCAACGGCCATTTCTGCGGCGGCCCCGGATCCGTCGGGAACTGGACCCCCGACGACTGGCGCGACGAAATCGAGCAGGCGGTGAAATTCGTCACCGAATGGAAGACCAACAGCGGCTGGACCGACCTCGACCCGCTCCCCTTCGACTACCGCAGGGAACTCGTCGGCGGCCGCACCCCCTGCCTCCTCGGCCAGGACGGCCTCCTGCCCACCGCCAGGAGGCTCGGCTGGCGCTACGACGCCTCGTCCCCCGGCGGCCGCCAGGTCTGGCCCGCCAGGCGGGAGGGCCTGTGGGACCTGCCCCTCCAGGCCGTGCCGTTCCCCGGCCGCTCCTTCGAGGTCCTGTCGATGGACTACAACATCCTCGCCAACCAGTCGAAGAACTCCACCCGGGGCGTGCCCTCCCGGTACCCCGGCTGGAAGAGGCAGGCCACCGAGGCGTATCTGGCCGGATTCACGCGCGCGTACGAAACGAATCGGGCGCCCTTCTTCATCGGCAACCACTTCGAGCAGTGGAACGGCGGGATCTACATGGACGCCGTCGAAGAGGCGCTCAAAGTCATGGCCGGAAAGGAGGACGTGCGCCTCGTCTCCTTCCGGCAGCTCGTCGACTGGCTCGACGCGCAGGACCCGAAGATCTTGAAGAAGCTCCGGTCCCTCGGGGTCGGAGAATCCCCGGCCGGCGGCTGGAACGCCTTCCTGCGGGCTTAACGGAGCTTCACAAGGGGCTTTACGGGCACTCAGGGGGGCGGCCAAGATCCGCGCAACGCCCATGCGAAACTTTTCACATGAGCCACAGCCGCGCCCCCCGAGGCCTCCTGCTCACCGCCGGCGCCCTGGCGGCCGCGCTCGCGCTGACCGCGTGCAGCGGCAGCCCCAAGGGCACGTCCGGCGGTGGCGGCAACACCAACTTCGTCACCAACATCGGCGGCATCGCCACCATCACCAAGGACGAGCGCCCCGCGCCCAAGGAGCTCGCGGGCGAGACGCTCGAAGGCGACCGGCTCGACGTCGCCGACTTCAAGGGCAAGGTCGTCGTCCTCAACCTGTGGGGCGACTGGTGCAACCCCTGCCGCGCCGAGGCCCCGCACTTCGCGAAGGTGGCAGGCGACCTCAAGTCCGAGGGCGTCGAGTTCGTCGGCATCAACACCCGCAGCGACAAGGGCAAGTCGATCAAGTTCGAGAAGGACTTCAAGATCCCGTACCCGAGCCTCTACGACCGGTACGGCAAGCTCGTCCTCAACGGCTTCCCCAAGGGCGCCGTCCACCCACAGGCGATCCCCTCGACGCTGGTCCTCGACCGCGACGGGAAGATCGCCGCACGGGCCCTGAAGGCGCTCTCCGAGAAGGAGCTGCGCTCGATGATCGCCCCGGTGCTCGCCGAGAAGGCCGACGGGCAGTAGTCCATGAACGAGACGGTCTTCAGCGGGGCCCTCCTGCTGGCCCTGCCCGTCGCCGTCCTCGGCGGCCTGGTCTCCTTCTTCTCGCCCTGCGTGCTGCCCCTCGTCCCCGGCTACCTCTCGTACGTGACCGGGGTCACCGGCACCGACCTGGCCGAGGCGCGGCGCGGCCGGATGGCGCTCGGCGCCGGGCTGTTCGTCCTCGGCTTCTCCGCCGTCTTCGTCTCCGGCGGCGCCCTGTTCGGCTACTCGGGCCAGACGCTCCTGGAGTACCGCGAGGTCCTGAGCAAGGTCCTCGGCGTGGTCATGATCCTCATGGGCGTCTTCTTCATGGGGCTCATGCCGTGGCTCACGCAGCGCGAGTTCCGGTTCCACAAGCGGCCGGCCGCCGGTCTCGTCGGCGCGCCGGTCATCGGCGTGCTCTTCGGCATCGGCTGGACGCCGTGCATCGGCCCGACCCTCACCGCCGTCAACGCGCTCGCGCTCAACGAGGCCAGCGCCGGGCGCGGCGCGCTGCTCACCCTCGCGTACTGCCTCGGTCTCGGCGTGCCGTTCGTCGTCGCCGCCGTGGCCTTCCGCAGGGCGCTGGGCGCGTTCGGCTGGGTCAAGCGGCACTACGCCTGGGTGATGCGGATCGGCGGCGGCATGATGATCGCGACCGGTCTGCTCCTGCTGACCGGCGTGTGGGACGCGCTCGTGCAGGAGATGCAGAGCTGGTCCAGCAGCTTCCAGGTGGGGATCTGAGGTCACCATGAGCAACACCGAACAGACCGAACAGCCCGGTGGGCCCGGCGACCCCGGGCGGGCCGTACCGGACGAGCAGTCCCTCGGCGCCGCCGGCGAGCGGCTCTCCACCACCCCCGACCAGGCCCCCGAGCCCGCGTCGGCCGGGCTCCCGGCCCTCGGCCCCGTCGGCTGGATCCGCTGGTTCTGGCGGCAGCTCACCTCCATGCGGGTCGCGCTGATCCTGCTGTTCCTGCTCTCCCTCGGCGCGATCCCCGGCTCCCTCATCCCGCAGAACGGCGTGGACGAGACGAAGGTCAACGCCTTCAAGGAGTCCCACAGGACGCTCGCGCCGATCTACGAGAAGCTCCAGCTCTTCGACGTCTACAGCTCGGTGTGGTTCTCCGCGATCTACATCCTGCTGTTCGTCTCCCTCATCGGCTGCATCGTCCCGCGCAGCTGGCAGTTCGTCGGCCAGCTCCGCAGCCGCCCGCCGGGCGCGCCCAAGCGGCTCACGCGCCTCCCCGCGTACACGACCTGGCGCACGGAGGCCACGCCCGGGCAGGCCCGCGAGGCGGCGCTGAAGTTGCTGCGCAAGAGGCGCTTCCGGACCCATGTGGCGGGCGACGCGGTCGCCGCGGAGAAGGGCTACCTCCGCGAGGCCGGCAACCTCCTCTTCCACATCTCGCTCATCGTGATGCTCCTCGCCTTCGCCGCCGGGCAGCTCTTCCGGTCCGAGGGCGGCAAGCTGATCGTCGAGGGCGACGGCTTCGCCAACACGCTCAGCCAGTACGACGACTTCCGCTCCGGCCCGATGTTCTCCCTGGACGACCTGAGCCACTTCAGCTTCGAACTGAAGCAGTTCACCGGGACGTACGAGGCGACCGGGCCGCAGCGCGGCACCCCCCGCACCTTCGAGGCCGACATCACGTACGCGGAGAACGGCGGCCCGGACAAGAAGGCCGTGATCCGGGTCAACGAGCCGCTGGAGGTCGACGACACGAAGGTGTACCTGATCGAGCACGGGTACGCCCCCGTCGTCACCGTCCGGGACGGCAAGGGCGAGATCGTCAGCCGGGAAGCCGTGCCGCTGCTGCCGATCGACGCCAACGTCACCTCGCAGGGCGTCGTCAAGATCAAGGACGGCTACAGGGACAAGAACGGCAAGAGGGACCAGTTGGGCATCCCGCTGTTCTTCGTGCCGACCTTCGCGGGCGAGGGCCAGGGGCAGATGTTCTCCGTGTTCCCCGCGGTCGTGGACCCGCGGCTGAGCGTCTCCGCGTACCGCGGCGACCTGCGCGCCGACTCGGGCGTGCCGCAGAACGTGTACCAGCTGGACACCAGCAAGATGACCCCGTTCAAGGACGCGAACGGCGACATCCTGAAGAAGCAGCTCAAGCCCGGCGAGACCTTCACGCTGCCGGACGGGGCCGGCTCGATCACCTTCGAGAAGGAGATCAAGGAGTGGGCCAGCTTCCAGATCAGCCAGCAGCCCGGCAACGGCTGGGCGCTGACCGGCGCCGTCGCCGCCATCCTGGGCCTCGTCGGCTCGCTGTTCATCCAGCGGCGCCGCGTCTGGGTGCGGGCCGTCGAGGGCGAGGACGGCGTGACCGTCCTGGAGATGGCGGGGCTGGGGCGCAGCGAGTCCGCGAAGCTCCCCGAGGAGCTGGCCGAGCTGGCGGCCGCGCTCCACTCCGTCGCGCCCACCGCGCCGCCCGCGCCCGCGGGGCACGAGCCGGCGGGCGACGAGCCCGCGGGCGACACGCCGGCGGACGACGCCGAGAACCGTGACGCCGCCGCCCACGACACCGTGGACGGCGACGCCGAACCCGCCGAAGAGGCTGTTCCTGCCGAAGGGGCATCGCAGTGACCATCGCCGCCGCCAACGAGAACCTGGCGCACATCAGCAACGTCCTCGTCTACTCGGCCATGGCCGTGTACACCCTGGCGTTCCTCGCGCACATCGCCGAGTGGGTGCTCGGCAGCCGCAGCAAGGTCGGCCGCACCGCAGCCGCCCTCACCGCCACCGGCGGCGCGTCCGCCGCGCCCGCCGTCCAGGTGCGCGGCAAGCAGGCCGCCGGGTCCGCCGGCACCGCCGTGCTCGACAGGCCCGCGATCGTCACGCGCGGCGCCGCCGGGGCGCGGAACGTCCCGGACGGCCCCGGCGCGGCCGCCGGCGACGAGAAGGGCGACCTGTACGGGCGCATCGCCGTGTCGCTCACCGCGCTGGCGTTCCTGCTGGAGGCCGGCGGCGTCGTCTCCCGCGCCATGTCCGTGCAGCGGGCGCCGTGGGGCAACATGTACGAGTTCTCGCTGACGTTCTCCACCGTCGCGGCCGGCGCGTACCTCGCCTTCCTCCTCGCCGGGAAGAACGTCCGCTGGCTCGGCCTGCCCCTGGTCACCACCGTCCTCCTCGACCTGGGCCTCGCCACCACCTGGCTCTACACCGAGAGCGACCAGCTCGTCCCCGCCCTCGACTCGTACTGGCTGTGGATCCACGTCTCCACCGCGATCTTCTGCGGCGCGGTCTTCTACATCGGCGCCGTGACCACGCTGCTGTACCTGCTGCGCGACGGGTACGAGGCCAAGGTGGCGCGCGGCGAGACGCCGGGCGCGCTCAGCCGGTCGATCATGGAGCGGCTGCCCGCCGCCGCGACGTTCGACAAGTTCGCGTACCGCGTCAACGCCGCCGTCTTCCCGCTGTGGACGTTCACGATCATCGCGGGCGCCATCTGGGCCGGTGACGCGTGGGGCCGCTACTGGGGCTGGGACGCCAAGGAGGTCTGGTCCTTCATCACCTGGGTCGCCTATGCCGCGTACCTGCACGCCCGCGCGACGGTCGGTTGGAAGGGCCGCAAGGCGTCGTACATCGCGCTCATCGCCTTCGCCTGCTGGCTGTTCAACTACTACGGCGTGAACCTCTTCGTGAACAGCCTGCACTCGTACGCGGGCGTCCAGTGACCCCTCCGCGGCGGTAGCGGGCGGCGCGCCGCCGCGCGGCACCGGAGGAGTCGGCGGGCGCGCCGTCACGGCGGGTCGGCGCCGCCGGGGCCCGCGGTGACCGGCGCGTCCCGCGGTCCGCGGCCCTCCCCGGCCGCCCCGGGGAGGCCGTGCGGCCGGCCGCCGCGGACCGCGCCGGCCCCGGTTCCCGGCCGGGCGCCGCCGCCGGCGTGCCGGAGCCCCGGCCCGGCGGGGCGGTCCTCCCGCGCGGTCCCAGTGGCCCCGGTGGCCCCGGCGGTCCCGCTGTGTCCGGGACGGTCACCGCGCGGCCTCCGGTCATGAGCGCCCCCGGCTATGAGCGGCTCCGGCCACGGGCGCACCCGTCATGGTCGGCCCCGGCCACGGGCGGCCCGCCCTCCGGCCACGCCATGGCCACGAACCGCGGCGTGCTCCGCGTGAGCTGCACCACCGGCACCGCCTTGTTGTACGGGTTGCCGTGGTTGTCCAGGCAGATCCAGCCGCTCGCGCCCGTCACCTTCAGGGAGCCCTTCACCCGCGGCCACTGCTCCGCCACGTCCCTGAGCGGCGGGACGTGGGCGCCCGGGGGCGTCGCCTCCCGGATGGCCCGTACGGCCATCGCCATCGCGTCGTGCGCGACGATCGCCTGCCCGTCCGTGAGCGTGACCCGCCCGATCGGCCCCACCGGTTCCTCCGCCACCTCGCCCAGCGTCCGTACGAACTCCGCGTACGCGTCCGCCGAGCCGCCCGTCGCCGGCGGCCGGTACCCGGCCCGCGCCCGCCAGGCGTCCGGGTGCGCCAGCGCCGCGTAACGGACCGTCAGCCCCGAGTCGAGCGCCGACCGGTCCAGCTGCGGGTCCGCGCCCAGGTACGAGCCCTCGTCGCCGGTCAGCACCGTGAACCGGCGCTCCGTGCAGCCGCGCGCGCCCAGCGCGTTGATGAACTGCCGCAACTGCGTGTGGCGCCCGGCGAAGAACACCGTCTCCGCGCGCGTGTCGCACACCAGGTGCGTGATCTGCCGGAACGTGTTGGCCGTCGTGCCCTCGGCGTTCGGGTCGTCGGCGGACGTGAACAGCACCGGCTCGTACGGGGAGCGGGCCAGCAGGCTGGAGAATGCGTTCTTCAGGGAGTTCGTGTAGTAGTCACCGGTCCGCGTGTCGTGCACGAGCAGCGCCTTCGTCGCGTCCACCCGCCGGCCGAAGCCGGCGAGGGCGCGCGCCTCGTCGCCGTTGGTGGGGGAGACCCGGGCGAGGCCGGGGAAGCGGTCGCGGCCGGGACCGTTGGCGAGGTCGTCGGCGGTGATCGTGGTGCCCACGACGGCGATGCCGGCGCGGGTCAGCTCCCCGACCGCGTTCCGCACGGGGGTGCTGCTGGTCGCGATGCCCGACACGGCCCGCAACTGGTGCGGGGCGCCCGTCATGGCCTTCAACTGGTCGACGGCCGTCTTCCAGTGGACGTTGTCCTTGCCGGTGTTGGCGAGGAGGAGCCGTACCTTCGGGGACTCGTTGTTCCGCCGGTTGGCCCGGTACTGCTGCGCGAACGCGCCCTGCAGCTCGCCCCGGACCTTCTCGCGGAGCCCCGGGCTCGTCGACGACAGCGGGAGCAGCAGGGCGACCGTCGCGTACCGGCCCTCCTCCAGCGTGGCGTTCTCCCGCCCGATGGCCGCCGCGACCTGGGTCAGGTGCGGCTGGCCGAAGTCGTAGCCGTTCCCGGCGGTGGCGACGCCGACGCACTCGGCGCTGCCCGCGGGCCGGGCGACGCCCGGCGCGCACGACCGGTCCTCGGGCGTGGTGACGCGCTGCACGACGGTGACGGTGCCCCAGGCGAGCAGGGCCAGCACCACCGTACTGGTGACGATCTTCTGGCGGACGGTGTAGAAGACGCGGTACCGGAAGGGGTTCTCCATGCTCGTCAGGCTCCTTCCTCGCTGCCCGGCGACGACGGCGCACGCCAGGCCCGTATGTCCCTCGGCCAGTGGGTGGCCGCGTCCCACAGCGGGAGGCTGCCGGTCAGGTGGCGGCCGGAGAGCTGGCGCAGCTCGTACGCCATCCGCTCGACCACGTCGTCGTCGGGCAGCGCCAGCGGATCGGTGAGCAGCCACACCGCGTGCAGCAGCCGCCGCACCGACTGGTGCAGGGCCCTGGTCCCCTCGTCGAGCCCGGCCAGCTCCTCGACCGGGCCCGGGTCCTGCCCGAGCGCCACCGCGCGGCGCGGGTCGGGGCCGGCGCGGTCCGGGTCGCGCGGGTACGGCGCGGACGCGACGAACAGCAGCCGGTCCAGCCAGCCGCCCACGTCCGGGTCCGGGAACGCCTCCCGCAGCGCGGTCACCGCGTCGCCCGTGCGCCCCAGCGCCAGCTCCTGGCGGAGCCGGTACGGGGTGGGGCGCGGGCCGTAGTGGGCGAGCAGCGTCTCGTGGACGGCCCGCCACGCCGCGTACGCGGGGGCGTCGCCGTCGTGGAAGCGGAGCCGGTGCAGGAGGAGGGCGCGCAGCAGCGGGTCGGTGACGAAGTACGAGGGCGCGGCACCCGCCCGCCCCCCGGTCCCGTCCCCGCCGGCCCCCGCCCCGCCGGGGCGCGCCGTCCCCGCCGGCCAGCCGTCCGCCCGCAGCGCGTCCCGCAGCCGCAGCGCCACGTCCCCCTCCACGGAGGCGGCCCGCAGCCGGGTGCGGGCCAGCACCCGCGCCGACTCCTCGTCGTGCGCGGCCGCCAGTACGGTCAGCGCGGCCGCCTCCTCGGGGCGCAGCTCCGGCAGCAGCACGTCCAGCAGCGTTTCGGCGACCGGCACGGCGGGGGAGTCCTCCCGCACCTCGACCGTCAGGTCCAGCAGCGCGCCCGGCGTGAGGGAGCCGCGCACCCCCGCCGGGGCCTCGCCCGCGGCCCGCCCCAGCAGCGCCACGCCCACCGGCCGCCCGCCAGTCAGCCGGTGGACGCCGCCGGGCAGTTCGGGGGGCGTGCGGCCGGCCGGGTCGTACTGGTCGAACAGGCTCCGCGTCTGCGCGGCGCTCAGCGGCGTCAGCTCCACGGCGAGGACGCCCGACGTGATGTCCGTGCCGCGCGGGCAGGGCGCCCGGTGCGCGACCTCCGGCAACCTCAGCCGCGTCGCGCGGCGCAGCCCCTCGTGGTCCCGGTCGCGGGACGCCGCGATGACGACGACCTGGTCGCGGCGGCCGTCCGCGCGGTCCCGGAGGATCGGCTCGACGAGGCGGCGGCCCAGCGGGAGGTGGGCGTTGTCCAGCAGGACCACCGGTCGCCCGCGCCGCGTGCCGAGCCGGGTCAGGCCGACGTACGCGCGGCGCAGGTCCTCGACGAGCGCGCCGACGAGGAAGCCCTCCGCGCCGGCGCGGCGGGTGCCGCCCTGCGAGAAGTCCACGGCGAGCTGGCGCAGGCCGAGCTTGCCGTTGCCGCCGCCGCTGCGGTAGGCGCCGTACCAGGTCTCCGAGCGGCGCTGGGACCGGCCGAAGACGTCCTCCAGGAGGGTCTCCACCGTCGCCTCCGCGAGGACCCCGGCCAGCGGCGCGGCGCCGTCCACGACCGTCGCGGCGAGCTTCGCGAGGACCTTTCCGACCCAGGTGGAGGCCGCGCCGCGCGACTCGTCGACCGTCGACAGGACCGGTCCGAGGCGCTGGAGGTCGCGGCGGGCCCGCTCGTCGTCCTCCTGCGACCAGCTGATGCTCGCGACGGCGGCGAGGCCCAGCGCGAGGCGCGGGAACTGCACGGGCTTCGCCGACAGCACGCGCGGCGAGAGCTGCACGGCCAGCTCGGCGAGGGCACCGGTGACCGGGGACCAGCCGGGGCCGTGCTCGGCGGGCTCCTCCACGCGCGCGCAGTCGAGGAGGGCGAGCGGGGTGCCGCGGCGGTAGGCGTTGCGGATCTGCTTGAGCAGCGCGGTCTTGCCCATGCCGCGCCCGCCGGTGAAGACGGTGACGGGCGGGTCGTCGCCGTGCTCGTAGCGGACGCCGGAGAAGCCGTACGGGGCGAGGCCGGTCAGGCGCGCGACGAGACCGGACGGGTCCAGGACCGCCTCACGGCCGTACAGCTCTCTGTCCACCCGCCACCCCCGCGCAGCGTCAGCGTCAGCGTCACGGGAAACGTCCCGTCACGCCTTCAGGGGGGCAGGATAGCCCTGGGCGACCGCGGCGTGGCGGAGTGTTTTCGAACTGATGCCGTACCCGTACGCACCGGTGCGCGGCGGCGGCCGTCAGGGCTGCCGGGGGTCCTCGTCGCCCTTGCCCGTGCCGCCGTCGCCCTGCTCGCGGCGCTTCAGCTCCTCCTCGCGGCGGCGGAGGTCGGCCTCCCAGTCCTCGAGGAGGGACTCGTCCTTCCCCTTCTCCTCGCGCAGGGACCTCAGGAACTCGGGGTTGTCGTCGGGCGCCACCCACCCGGCGCGCTGGCCGCGGCGCCACTCGCCGGGCGCACGGCCGCCGGCCGGGGCGCGCCGCGCCCTGCCCGCGACGAGCCAGACGACGGGGCCGACGATCCAGAAGAGCAGGATGATGAAGACCCACGCCACCTTGGGCAGGTGCTTGGTCTCGTCCTCGGGGGTGTTCAGGCAGTCGATGAACGCGTAGATCGTCAGCGCGATCGGCAGGATGTACATCAGCGCCCTGAGCATGTGGGACAGCCCCCTGATTCCGCTGGCGGGCCGCGCGCGGCGGGCCCCGGTGACGTACCCAGGGTATCGGGTGCCCCCGGCCTCCCCTCCGCGCGCGCTTCCCGCACCCGCCGCCGCCCCGGACCGGGCCCGTCCGTCCCGCCGCCGTCCCGACCGCCGGGGCGAAACGCACGGGCCGGGCGCGGGGCGGAGGACGGGCTCCGGGATACTGGGGACCATGGCTTACGACGATCTCCGCTCGCTGCTCCGAGCGCTGGAGCGAGAAGGCGACCTCAAGCGCATCAAAGCCGAAGTCGACCCACACCTGGAGATCGGGGAGATCGTCGACCGGGTCCAGAAGGCCGGCGGGCCCGCGTTGCTGTTCGAGAACGTCAAGGGCTCCTCGATGCCCCTGGCGATGAACGTCTACGGCACCGACCGCCGCCTCCTCAAGGCCCTCGGCCTCTCCTCGTACGGGGAGATCGGCGACAAGGTCGGCGGGCTGCTCAAGCCGGAGCTGCCGAGCGGGTTCGTCGGCGTCCGCGAGGCGTTCGGGAAGCTCGGCGCGATGACCCACGTACCGCCGCGCAAGGTCAAGGACGCCCCCGTCCACGAGGTCGTCCTGCGGGGCGACGACGTGGACCTCGACCAGTTGCCCGCGCTGTTCACCTGGCCCAAGGACGGCGGCTCGTTCTTCAACCTGGGCCTCACCCACACCAAGCACCCCGAG
This sequence comes from Streptomyces tamarix, assembly GCF_032423885.1. NCBI lineage: Bacteria > Bacillati > Actinomycetota > Actinomycetes > Kitasatosporales > Streptomycetaceae > Streptomyces > Streptomyces tamarix. The sequence goes on from NZ_JAWCTQ010000005.1 coordinate 58,874, forward strand.
ACCGGCGTCCGCAACCTCGGCCTCTACCGCCTCCAGCGCCACGACCGCCGCACCATCGGCATGCACTGGCAGATCCACAAGGACAGCCGCAACCACTACCAGGTCGCCGCCCGCCGCGGCGAGCGGCTGCCCGTCGCCATCGCGTTCGGCACCCCGCCCGCCGTGACGTACGCGTCGACGGCGCCGCTGCCGGAGGACATCGACGAGTACCTGTTCGCCGGCTTCCTCCAGGGCAAGCGGATCGAGATGGTCGACTGCAAGACGGTCCCGCTCCAGGTCCCCGCGCACGCCGAGGTCGTCCTGGAGGGCTGGCTGGAGCCGGGCAGGACGCTGCCGGAGGGCCCGTTCGGCGACCACACGGGCTTCTACACGCCGCAGGAGGAGTTCCCGGCGCTCACCATCGACTGCGTCACGATGCGCCGGCGCCCTCTGCTCCAGTCGATCGTCGTCGGGCGCCCGCCGACCGAGGACGGGCCGCTGGGCCGCGCGACGGAGCGTTTCTTCCTGCCCCTCCTCAAGATCATCGTTCCGGACATCGTCGACTACCACCTGCCGGAGTCGGGCGGCTTCCACAACTGCGCGATCATCTCGATCGACAAGAAGTACCCGAAGCACGCCCAGAAGGTCATGCACGCCGTCTGGGGCGCGCACATGATGTCGCTGACCAAGCTCGTCGTGATCGTCGACTCCGACTGCGACGTGCACGACCTCCACGAGGTCTCCTGGCGCGCCCTCGGCAACGTCGACTACTCCCGCGACCTCACCGTCGTCGAGGGCCCCGTCGACCACCTCGACCACTCCTCGTACCAGAAGTTCTGGGGCGGCAAGGCCGGCATCGACGCCACCCGCAAGTGGCCCGAGGAGGGGTACGTCCGGGACGGCGGCTGGCCCGAGATGATCGAGTCCGACCCGGCGGTCGCCGCGAAGGTGACGCGGCGCTGGAAGGAGTACGGCCTGTGAGCCCCGTCCCCGTGGGCGGCCCGGCCCTCTTCATCGGCACCGACACGGCCTACGTGGCGCTCGTGCGCCCCGAGCTCGACCCGGCCGACCCGGGCGTCCGGCTGGCCGCCGAGCGGGCCGGGGTGGACCCCGAGGAGTTCGCGGGCGCCGGTGACGTCTGGGCGGTCATGGTCGAGGACGACGGCGAGGGCGACGGGTTCGAGCTGCCCGGCGTGCGGGACGCCGAACCGGCCGGTTTCGCCGAGCGGCTGCGCGCCGAACTCGCCGCCGCGTCCGCGTCCGCGCCCGGCGCCGCGCCCCGGCCGTTCACGGTCGACGGCGGCGCCGTGCTGCGCCTGGAGGCCCGTCCGGCCGGCGGGGCGGCGTACGCCTTCACGGCCCGCGTCACCCCGCCCGACGACGGCACCTCGCAGCCGCGCGCCGTGGAGACGGGCCCGGTGCCCACCGCCGAACTGCTGGCCGACCTCGACGCGTTCCTCGGGAGCCTCGCATCATGACGACCACCGACGGCGTCGCGGGCCCGGTCCCCGCGCGCCGGCCGACCGGCAGGGTGAAGGTCTTCCTGCGCCTGGTGATGATCGAGCACTCGGTCTTCGCGCTGCCCTTCGCGTACATCGCCTCCCTCACGGCGATGTACCTGCACGGCGGGAGCGTCGACTGGTGGACGCTGCTCCTCGTCACCGTCGCCATGGTCGGGCTCCGCACCTTCGCCATGGCGTGCAACCGGATCATCGACCGGGAGATCGACGCCCGCAACCCGCGCACCGCCGGCCGCGAGCTGGTCACCGGCGCGATGTCCGTACGGTCCGCCTGGGCCGGCGCGCTCGTCGCCCTCGCCGTCTTCCTGGGCGCGGCGGCGCTGCTGAACCCGCTGTGCCTGGCGCTCGCGCCGGTCGCGGTCGTCCCGATGGTGGTCTACCCGTACGGCAAGCGGTTCACGAACTTCCCGCACGCGATCCTCGGCCTGGCGCAGGCCATGGGTCCGGTCGGCGCGTGGCTCGCGGTCACCGGGGCGTGGTCGTGGGACGCCGTGGTGCTGGGCCTCGCCGTCGGCGTGTGGATCGGCGGCTTCGACCTGATCTTCGCGTGCCAGGACGTGCACGCCGACCGGGCGCACGGCGTCATGTCCGTGCCGGCCCGCTTCGGCATCCCGGCCGCGCTGTACGGGGCGCGGGGCGCGCACGCCGTCACGATGGGCCTCTTCGTCTGGTACGCGCTGCTGACCGGCGCGGGGCCGTGGTTCTGGGTCGGGCTGGCGATCGTCGCGTGCGCGTTCCTGTACGAGCACGCGATCGTGCGGCCGGGCGACCTGTCCCGCCTGAACAGGGCGTTCTTCACGGTCAACGGCTTCATCGGCATAGCCCTGTTCGGGTGCGCCCTGATCGATCTCGTGGTGCGGGGTCTGACCGTCTGAGTAGCGTCTGGCCTACCATCGGGGGCAGGACAGGGAGGCTGACGTGACCACCTCGCAGACCGAACACCTGCACTCGCAGCTCACCCGCTTCGAGGACATGTTCCCCGGCTATCGGACCGAGATCGTCGAGGGCAACATCATGATGAGTCCCGTTCGGGCCTTCCACGCGAAGACGATTCGCCTCGTGTGGAACCTCCTGGAGCCGCAGCTCGCGCCCCAGTGGCAGTGCGTCAGCGACGTGGCCTTCCCCTTCAGCGCGGACTTCGAGTTCTGCCCGGACCTCGCGGTGATCCCCGCGGAGGAGGAGGCGCGCAACCTCAGCGCCTACTCCCCCGACCTGATCGAGCTGGCCGTCGAGGTCGTCTCGCCGAGCAGCGTGCGCAACGACTACGAGGTCAAGGACCGGCAGTACGCGGCCCGCGACATCGCCCACTACCTGATCCTCGACCCGTGCAAGGGCCACCTCGCCACGCGCTGGAACCCCGGGCCCGAGGGCTACCGGGGCCGGGACGTCGTCCCGTACGGCGGCAAGGTCGTCGTCGACACGGGGATCGGCCGCCTCACGATCGACACCAGCGGCCTGCCCGTCGACCCCGGCGCCTGAGACCCGGCGGTCGAGGCCCGGCGGCTCTGGGACCCGCCGTTTGAGGCCGGGCGTCTGAGACCGGGCGTCTGCTCCGGCGCCCCCCGACCCGTGCCCCCCCTCGTGCCCGTCCCGGGGGTGTCCGCCGCCCGTCCCGGGGTGCCCGTCGGCCGTCCCGGGGGTGCCCGGGGGCCGGAGCGGGCCCGCGCGCGGTGGCCGGGGGAGGCGGGCGGATAGGCTCGTCGCCGTGGAGCCGGTAGATGAGCAGCGTCGTCGTCCGTGGGTCGTCGGAGTGTCCGGTGCGTCCGGGACGCCGTACGCGGCAGCCGTACTGCGCGGACTGCTCGCGGCGGGGGAGAGCGTCGACCTGGTGGTGTCCCGCGCGTCGCGGCTGACGCTGCTGGACGAGACCGGGATCTCCTTCCGGGACGCGCGCTGGCGCGAGGACCTGGAGGAGTGGCTGTCGCGCGGCGCGGACGGCAAGCCGCGGACGTTCGACGTGGACGTGGCGGGGGCGGACATACGCCACTGGGCGGCGGGCGACCTCGCCGCGGGGCCGTCGTCGGGGTCGTACCCGGCGAAGGGGATGCTGATCGTGCCCGCGTCCACGGCCTGTGTGGCCGGGGTGGCGCTGGGCCTGTCGAAGGACCTGCTGCAGAGGTCGGCGAGCGTGGTGCTGAAGGAGCGCCGCCCGCTGGTCGTCGCCGTGCGGGAGACCCCGCTGAACGGGCAGACGCTCAAGCACCTGGTGGCGCTGGACGAGGCGGGCGCCGTGGTGCTGCCCGCCTCTCCGGCGTTCTACGCGGGGGCGACGCACATCCAGGACCTGGTGGACTTCGTCGCCGGACGGGTGCTGGACGCGGCGGGGGTGCCGCACCGGCTGTACCGCCGCTGGAAGGGGGAGCTCGGTGGCTCCCGGAAGGGCTGACGGCCCGGCGTCGCCGGGGTCAGCGCCTCTTCGTACGGATCGTCGTGGCGCGCCCCTCGCCGGCCGCCTCCTGGCGGGTCGTGGCGGCCGCCTTGCGGACACGCGAGCGATGGGCCTGCTCCTGCATGGAACGCATGTGGGCGTAGGCCATCTCGATCGTGTACACGGTGAGTGTCATCTCCTGAAGGATCGTCGTTGATCGTTTGAATGAATCACAGGGAAACAGCCCCTGTGTGCCTTAGATTCTACACCCGTACTGCTGAATTGCTGATTAATGGAAGGCTTCAGGTCTATGGACGCCGTGGATAGGCAGCTCATCCAGGCCCTGCGGGAGAACGGCAGGGCCTCGTACGCCGAACTCGGCCGCCTCGTGGGGCTCTCCGGGCCCTCCGTCACCGACCGCATCAACCGCCTGGAGGCGGCCGGCGTCATCACCGGCTACCGCGCGACCGTCGACGCCGCCTCCCTGGGCCTCGGCGTGACGGCGCTGATCGGCATCTCCCTGTCCGACGCCGCCGACCACGAGGACGTGGCGCGCCGGCTGAAGGACCTGCCGGAGATCGAGGACTGCTGGTTCATCGCGGGCGACGACTCGTACATGCTCAAGATCCGCGCCAGCGACGTGGACGGCCTGGAGAAGATCATCCGCCGGCTGTCCGGCACCAAGGGAGTGTCCCGCACCCGCACCACGATCGTGCTCTCCACCAAGTGGGAGAACCGCGTCGGGGACCTCCCGGAGCAGCCCTGACCCGTTGGCGGTGGTGGGTGACTCCGCCCCGGGGGCGGGGGAGTACGGTGGGTGGGGCCCGTTGGGCCGCAGGTGACGTTGGGTCGACGTAGTGGGAGGCGGAGCCGTATGGACGCGGGGCTCAAGCGCGAGCTGGAGGAGAAGGTCCGGTCCGGGGAGCGGCTGACCCGTGAGGACGGCATCGCCCTGTACGCGTCGGACGACCTCGCCTGGCTCGGCGGCCTGGCGCACGAGGTGCGCACGCGCAAGAACGGCGACGTGGTCCACTTCAACGTCAACCGGCACCTCAACATGACGAACGTGTGCACGGCGTCGTGCGCGTACTGCTCGTTCCAGCGGAAGCCGGGCGAGAAGGACGCGTACACGATGCGCATCGAGGAGGCCGTCCGCCTCGCCAAGGCGATGGAGTCGGACAACCTGACGGAACTCCACATCGTCAACGGGCTCCACCCCAACCTGCCGTGGCGCTACTACCCCCGGTCGCTGAGCGAGCTGAAGAAGGCCCTGCCGAACGTCTCCCTGAAGGCGTTCACGGCGACGGAGATCCACCACTTCGAGAAGATCTCCGGAATGCCCGCCTCCGAGATCCTCGACGAGCTCATCGACGCCGGCCTGGAGTCGCTGACCGGCGGCGGCGCGGAGATCTTCGACTGGGAGGTCCGCCAGCACATCGTCGACCACGACACCCACTGGGAGGACTGGTCGCGCATCCACCGGCTGGCGCACTCCAAGGGCCTGAAGACCCCGTGCACCATGCTGTACGGGCACATCGAGGAGCCCCGCCACCGCGTCGACCACGTGCTGCGCCTGCGCGAGCTGCAGGACGAGACCGGCGGCTTCCAGGTCTTCATCCCGCTGCGGTACCAGCACGACTTCGTCGACATGAAGGACGGCAAGATCCGCAACCGCCTCCAGGCGCGGACGACGATGGCCACCGGGGCGGAGGCGCTGAAGACCTTCGCGGTCTCGCGGCTCCTGTTCGACAACGTCCGGCACGTCAAGGTCTTCTGGGTCATGCACGGCCTCCAGACCGCGCAGCTCGCCCTCCAGCACGGCGCCGACGACATGGACGGCTCGGTCGTCGAGTACAAGATCACCCACGACGCGGACAACTACGGCACGCCGAACAAGCTCACGCGCGACGACCTGCTGGAGCTGATCCGCGACGCCGGGTTCCGCCCCGTGGAGCGGAACACGCGGTACGAGATCATCCGCGAGTACCCCGGCCCGGACGCCGCCCGCCGGGAGTCCCCCCAGCCCATGCGCCTCTGACCCGCCCGGGGCGGGGCCCGCCCCGGGACACCGCCGCCGGCGGCCCCGCGCCCGCGTCCTCCCCGCCGGGGAGCGGCCCGGCGACCAGGAGGACCGCCGGCAAGGCGCTGGTCGGCTCCCGCTCACGGGTGACGGAGCGGCGCGGCGTCCTCCTGCCGTACGAGGAGCGCGGCGAGTGCCCCGTCGCGACGGTCCGCCCCCTCGGCGGTCCTGCGCGCCGACGACCGCGACGAGGCGCACGCCGGGCCGGTCACCGACGTCCGGGTCGCCGCCCGCGTCCTCGGACGAGCCGCTTATCGTCGAGGGCATGGCGCTCAACTTCGTACTCGACCCGCCCGTCGACCGTCACCTCCGCGACGGTGTCCTCACCCTGTGGACGGACGTCACCAACGCCGGCGGCGCCGTCGGCTTCGTACCGCCCGTGACCCGCGAGGACGTCCGTCCGCAGTGGGTCCAGCACCTGGCCGCGATGGACGAGGGCCGCATGCGGCTGCTCGCCGGGTTCGACGAGGAGGACGGCTCCGTCGCCGCCACCGCGTTCCTCACCTCCAACACCCACCGCCTCATGGCCCACTGGGTGTGGCTGTACACCGTCATGGTCCACCCCCGCCACCACGGCAAGGGATACGGCCGCGCCCTGCTCGCCGCCTGCGAGGACGCCGCGCGCGGCATGGACGGCATCGAGGCGATCCGGCTGACCTGCCGGGGCGGCCTGGGCCTGGAGCGGTTCTACGCGTCGTGCGGCTACAAGGAGGTCGGCCGCGTCCCGGACGCCATCCGGGTCTCCGAGGACGACTACCGGGACGACGTCATCATGTTCCTCCCGTTGAACTGATCCATTCCGCCCGTGCTTCACTAGTCGGGCAGAACCGCGGTACGGAGTACGGAGAAGGAAGAAGGCCCATCGTGACCGCCACCACCAGGTCGAGCGCCACCCTCAAGTACACGCTCATGCGCCTCGGCGTCTTCGCCGGCTGCTTCGTCGTCCTCTACGCGCTGGTGTACTTCGGCCTCATCCCGCGCGGTCTCGGCGACTCCAACGCGCTGTGGGTGCTGCTCCTCTCCATCGTCGTGTCGGCGCCGCTCAGCTTCGTCCTGCTGCGCCGGCAGCGCGACGCGATGTCCGAGCAGATCGTCGAGCGGGTCGGCCACGCCAAGGCGCGGCTGGAGGCGAACCGCACGCAGGAGGACGGCGTATAAGGTTCGTCACACGACGCGCCCCCCTCGCCACCGCCCCGGACCGGAACGGACGTTCCCGCCCGGGGCGTTGTCATTCCCAGGCGTCCCACCCCACCCGCCTGTCAAAGAATGGCTTTGGGGTCCTCAAAGCCCAGGTGTTAACGTTCCTGTCATGAAGACCGCAGTGCGCCACCGCCACACGACCGCGAGCGTCCCGCTCGTGGCGCGCCTGCACGTCGATCTGTGCCTCTGCGCGTCCGCGGCCTGTCGCCGCGAGGTCTGAGCCCCCGCTCGCTTTGCGCCCGGCCGTCCCGCCCCCTTGCGCGGGCGCCGCCCTTGCCGTAATCCCTGACATCCGTACCCCCTCACGCCCTCCTGGAGTGTGTCCGTGTCCGCGCCCGCGCCCGCGTCCCCGCGCCGCATACCCAAGGTGCCCTTCTGGGCCCAGATCGTCGCCGGTCTCGTCCTCGGCGTGGTCCTCGGCTGGATCACCCGCAGCTACGACGTCCAGTGGCTGCACACCACCCTCGACAAGGTGGGCCACATCTTCGTCCAGCTGCTGAAGCTGGCCGTCGCCCCGCTGGTCTTCTTCGCGATCCTGGTGTCCATCACCAACCTGCGGAAGGTCAACAACGCCGCCCGGCTGGCCTCCCGCACGCTCCTCTGGTTCATGATCACGTCGCTGATCGCGGTCGTCATCGGCCTCGTCCTCGGCCTGCTCACCGACCCCGGCGCGGGCACCGGCCTGACCCCGAAGGACGGCCAGAAGCCGGAGAACGCCGGGTCCTGGCTGGACTTCCTCACCGGCATCATCCCGACGGACGTGATCACGCCCTTCACCGAGCTGAACGTCCTCCAGATCGTCTTCATGGCCGCCGTCGCCGGCATCGCCGCCCTCCAGCTCGGCGAGAAGGCCCAGCCGATCCTCACGTTCGCCGAGTCGGTGCTGGAGCTGCTCCAGAAGGCCCTGTGGTGGGTCATCCGCCTCGCCCCGATCGGCACGGTCGGCCTCATCGGCTACGCGATCGCCGAGTACGGCTGGCACCTGATCGGCAAGTACGCCACCTTCACCGCCGACGTCTACATCGGCTGCGCGCTGGTGATCTTCGGTGTGTACCCGCTGCTGCTGGCGACGGTCGCCAAGGTCAACCCGCTGCAGTTCTTCAAGGGCGCCTGGCCCGCGATCCAGCTGGCCTTCGTCTCCCGCTCCTCCGTCGGCACCATGCCCGTCACGGTCAAGGTCACCGAGCGGCTCGGCGTGCCGAAGGAGTACACGTCCTTCGCCGTCCCGTTCGGCGCCACCACGAAGATGGACGGCTGCGCCGCGATCTACCCGGCCCTCGCCGCGATCTTCATCGCGCAGATCTTCGACGTGCAGCTGGGCGTCAAGGAGTACCTGCTCATCGCGCTCGTCTCGGTGATCGGCTCGGCCGCCACGGCCGGACTGACCGGTGCGACGGTCATGCTGACGCTGACCCTCTCCACGCTGGGCCTGCCCCTGGAGGGCGTCGGCCTGCTCATGGCGATCGACCCGGTCCTCGACATGATGCGCACGGCCACGAACGTCGCCGGACAGGCGCTCGTCCCGGTGATCGTCGCCGCGCGCGAGAAGATCCTCGACCTCGACGCGTACAACTCGGCGTCGGCCTCCCCGGTCGACGAGCACGAGACGCGGCAGGCGGCGCCGGTCGCGGCCTGACCCCCGTCCCTCCCCACGGTGCCCCGTGCCCCCCGCCGAATCCCGGCGGGGGGCACGGGCGTTCGGTGCGGGCCCGCGGGCCCGTAGGCTTACCGGCTGCCGGGGACGAGGAGGGCGGGGCGCGTTTGAACGACACGGGGAACGCGAGGGCGGCGGGGACGGCGAGGAGCACGGAGGTCGCGGGGACCACGGGGGCTGCGGGGCACGCGGACGGGTCCGCCGGCGCCGGCGCCGCGCCGCGGGGCAGGCGGCTGCCGCGGGCGACGCGGGAGCGGCAGATGCTCGACGCCGCCGTGCGGGTCTTCGGCCGGCGCGGGTACCGGGCGGCGTCCATGGAGGAGATCGCCGAACTGGCGGGCGTGTCCAAGCCGCTGGTGTACCTCTACCTGAATTCCAAGGAGGACCTCTTCGCCGCCTGCGTACGCCGGGAGGCCGTCGCCCTGACGGCCGCCGTCCGGGCCGGGGCGGGCGACCCGGAACCGGACGTCCCCGTCGACCGCAGGCTGTGGGCAGGCCTCACCGCGTTCTTCGCCCACACGGCCGACAACCCGGACGGCTGGGCGGTGCTGCACCGCCAGGCCCGTACGAGCGGCGAGCCGTTCGCGGCGGAGGTCGCGGCGATGCGGGAGGAGATCACCGGCTTCGTCACCTCCCTGATCGTCACCGCGGCCCGCGAGGCCCACCAGGACCCGGCGCTCACGGCCCGCGACGTGGCGGGCCTCGCGCACGCCCTCGTCGGCGCGGCGGAGTCGCTCGCCGACTGGGCGAACACGACCCCGGACGTGACCGCCCGCGAGGCGGCGCGGACGCTGATGCGCTTCGCCTGGTCGGGCCTCGGCACCCTCGTACGCGACGGGGGCCGGGGGCCCCGGGGCTGAACGGCGCGGTACGGAACGGCGACCGGGGCATTGTCGGGGACCGTGGGGCGCCGCTAATTTACCGGCAAGTAAGTTGACTCGACCGTCAGCAACAGCCCCCGCCCACGGCACAACGGCCACCCACGCAAGGAGCCGCACGTGACAGTGGAACCGGTCCCCCCGCAGCGCGTCCGCGTCGACGGCGCGGTCCGCGAGGTCTCCGTACCCGCCCTCGCCCCGCCCGTGACGAGCGGCTCGCTCGGCGACATCCCCTTCGACAACGCCCGCGAGGACCCCACCGCCCCGGTCCTCAGCCGCAAGGACCGCGACGGCGTCTGGCGGGACGTCACGGCTGCCGCCTTCGCCGCCGAGGTCCTGGCCGTCGCCAAGGGCCTGGCGGCCCACGGGCTGCGGCCCGGCGACCGGCTCGCCATCATGGCCCGGACGACGTACGAGTGGACGCTCCTCGACTTCGCCGCCTGGGCCGCCGGGCTGGTCACCGTCCCCCTCTACCCGACGTCCTCCGCCTACCAGGCGCGCTGGATCCTCCACGACTCGGGCGCGGCGGCGTGCGTCGTCGAGGACGCCGACCAGGCCCGCCTCGTCAGCACGGAGCGTCGCGGGCTCCCCGGCCTCGCCCACCTCTGGGCGCTCGACACGGGCGCCCTCGGCACCCTGCGGCAGGCCGGGGCGGACGTCCCCGACGAGGTGGTGGCCGTCCGCCGGGCGGGCCGCTCCCCCGACTCGCTCGCCACCCTCGTCTACACCTCCGGCACCACGGGCCGCCCGAAGGGCTGCGCCCTGACCCACGGCAACTTCTTCGCCGAGGTCGACAACGCGGTGGAGCTCCTGCACCCCGTCTTCAGGTCCGTCAGCAAGGACCCGGCGTCGACGCTCCTCTTCCTGCCCCTCTCCCACGTCCTGGGCAGGATGGTCGCCGTCGGCTGCCTGCGGGCGCGGGTCCGCCTCGCGCACGCCCCGTCGATCGCGGCGGACGACCTGCTGGCCGACCTGGCGGCCTTCCGCCCGACGTTCCTGGTGGCGATCCCGTACGTCCTGGAGAAGGTCTACAACACGGCGCGGGCGACCGCCGAGAGCATGGGCCGCGCCGCCTCCTTCGACCGCGCGGCGGCGGTCGCCCGGCGGTACGGGGAGGCGGTGGAGGCCGCCGAACACGGCACGGGCCCCGGCCCGTCGTACGCCCTGCGCGCCGCCCGCGCCCTCTACGACCCGCTGGTCTACCGCCGCATCCGGGCCTCGCTCGGCGGCCGGGTCCGGTACGCGATCTGCGGCGGATCACCGCTGGGCCGCCGCCTGGCGGCGTTCTACGAGGGCGCGGGCGTCTCGGTGTTCGAGGGGTACGGCCTGACGGAGACGACCGCGGCGTCCACGGTGACGCCCCCGCAGCGCCCCCGCCTCGGCACGGTCGGCTGGCCCCTGCCGGGCACGTCGGTCCGCATCGCGGAGGACGGCGAGGTCCTGCTGCGCGGCGGCCACGTCTTCACCGGCTACTGGAACGCCGGGGCCGCCGCCCCGGCGCCCGTCTCCCCGGACGGCTGGCTCCCCACCGGCGACCTCGGCGCCCTGGACGAGGACGGCTACCTCACCATCACGGGCCGCAAGAAGGACATCCTCATCACGACGGGCGGCAAGAACGTCGCCCCGGCCCCGCTGGAGGACCACCTCCGCGCCCACCCCCTGATCGACCAGTGCGTCGTCCTCGGCGACGGCCGCCCGTACGTCACGGCGCTGGTCACCCTCGACCGGGACGGCCTGGAGCACTGGCGCCGCGTCCACAAGAAGCAGGACACCCCGCTCCCGGCCCTGACCCGGGACGGAGCCCTCCTGGCCGCCCTCCAGCGAGCCGTGGACGACGCCAACCGCCTGGTCTCCCGCCCGGAGTCCATCCGCCGCTTCCGCGTCCTTTCGACCTCCTTCACCGAACGGGCCGGCCACCTGACCCCGTCCCTGAAACTCCGCCGGGAGGCCATCGCCCGCGACTTCGCGACCGAGATCGAGGAGCTGTACGCGAACTGACGCCGGGACGGGACGGAATGAAACGCGGCCGGGACGGGTTGGGGTGATCGACTGGACGGTCTACGCGGTGAGTTGACGGAGGGGAGTCTGTGGTGGGCGGGGGAGAGCGGGAGTTCCTTTTTCTGTTGGGGAGTACGCGGACGGGGGGCAACACCGAGCAGTTGGCGCGGCGGGCCGCCGCGGGGCTGCCCGAGGCGGTGGGGCAGCAGTGGGTGCGGCTGATCGATCTGTCGCTGCCCGGCTTCCGGGACCTGCGGCACTCCGGGGACGGCACCTACCCGTCGCCCGGGGGCGACGCGCGGCGGTTGCTGGACGCCACCCTGCGGGCGACCGACATCGTGATCGCCTCGCCGCTGTACTGGTACAGCCTCTCGGCTCCGGTCAAGAACTACCTGGACCACTGGGCCGGTTGGCTGCGCGTTCCCGGGCTGGAGTTCCGGGCCCGCATGGCCGGCAAGACGCTGTGGGGCGTCACCGCCCTGGCCGACCAGGACCGGTCCGTCGCCGATCCGCTGGTCGGCACCCTGCGCCACACCGCCCGGTACATGGACATGCGCCTCGGCGGCGTCCTCCTCGGCAACGGCAACGCCCCGGGCCAGGTCCTGGCGGACGGCGACGCCCTGGAGGAGACCGACACCTTCCTCTCCGACGCTTCCCTGACGGCCGTGGCGCCGTAGCGCGATCGGGGCCGCCCGGCCGGGGCCTTCTCCGGCCGGGCGGGGTGGAGATCTTCTCCGGAGGCGGTCGATTGGTCGGGCGACAGGCCGGCCCGGTACGCCGTCCGCGGCGGCCACGAGCCGGTCCGGTGCGCCGTCGCCGTCCGCCCCGGGGAGAGCGGTCCTCCGCCCGCCCGGACCGCCCAGCCCGGTGCACGGACGTCGGGCCCCCCGTGCCGCCCGCCGGATGGCGGCGGGTGGACGAGCCGGGGCTGACCGTCTCCTTCGCCGTGCCGGACGGCTGGAAGCGGGTCGTCCGCAACGACGTCCAGAGCACCCGGCGCTCCCCGGACGGCGCCTTCGACCTGAGCGTCGGGCGGGACAGCACGTACGGTTCGACTCCCGAGGCGCGGCGGCCGGGCAGCTCGGCCGGTACCGCCGGACCGGTGAGTCCTCCACGGCGGGCATCACGGCCGGGACGCACTCCACCCGGCAGGGCGGCCGGACGCGCTGTGGCTGGAGATCGACTCCCACGGGGAGGGCCGGAGCGGGCCCCGCAAGCGCGTCGAGCTGTTCGTCGCGGGCCGCGCCGGGCACGTCTACCAACTGCTGGTCGACACCGCCGCCACCTCCGCGAACCTCGCGGAGCGGCGCCGGCTGTTCGGGCTCGCCCGCGACCTGCTGACCGTCGACGCCGCCCCGCCGTCCTAGCCGCCCGAGCCCGGAGGGCACCGGGCGGTCCCGTGGCCCCCGACCGGTGGCCCGGGTCCGCACCCGGCCCGCCCGCAGCGCGTCCCGGTGCCTCCGACCACGGCGCGGGCGGCCGGGCGTGGGCGGCCGGGCGTGGGCGGCCGGGCGGCCGGGGCCTGGTCGAGAGCCCCCGGATCAGGTCACCGGGAGCGCCCGTCCCGGGCGGCCCGCCAGTCGCGCAGGAGCTCCTCCACGTCGAAGGGGGTCAGGTTCAGCGGCGGGCCCGGGGGCGGGCGGCGGATCGCGGCGGCGATCTTCTCGTTGACCTCCGCCACGATGCGGCGCACCTGGGACTCGGAGGCCGCGCGGCCCACCGCCTCCAGGGCGTCCTCGGCCTCCTTGCGGAGGGCCAGGGTCGGGGGGAGGGCGGACAGGCCCTCGCGGTTCATCTTGCCCTTGACCCACCACAGCTCGTCGTAGGGCGCCGTGTCGTCGGGCAGGGGCTTGCCGAGGCCGGAGAGGCGGGCGAAGTCACCGCGCTCGGTCGCCTCGCGGATCTGCCTGTCGACCCATGACTCGAAGGTGATCCCGGGGGGTTTGCGTTCGGTCATGCGCCCAGGGTAGGCCGCGGGGCCCGGGCCGGGCAGTAGGGACCGGGCCAGGCCGCGGGGCCCGGGCCAGAGGCCCGCAGGACCCGGGGCCAAGGCCCGCCGGCCCGGGGATAGGCCGTAGGGCCCGGTTCAGGCCGCCAGGGCCCGGGACAGGGCGCGGGGCCCCGGTACAGGGCCCGGGTCGGGGCGCGGGACCCGGGTCAGGCCGTAGGACCTGGATAGGGCGCGGGGCAGGCCGTAGGACCCGGAATGGGCCGCAGGACCCAGGATGGGCCGCGGGCCCCGGGACTTTCCGGAAAAGCCGGAAAAAGGCAGGGGTCCGCCTTCCGCGCCGAAACGCGGAAGGCGGACCCCTTGGGTACTGCTAAGTCGTGCGCGATCGCCGACCCTGCCCAATCAGGCCGGGGTGACGTTCTCCGCCTGCGGGCCCTTCGGGCCCTGCGTGACGTCGAAGTTCACGACCTGGTTCTCCTCGAGGGAGCGGAAGCCAGACGCGTTGATCGCGGAGTAGTGGACGAAGACATCCGGGCCGCCGCCGTCCTGGGCGATGAAGCCAAAGCCCTTTTCAGCGTTGAACCACTTGACGGTTCCGGTAGCCATAAGCCCTCCTTGGGCCAAAGGGTTGCCCTGCTCCAGAACCTGCAAAGAAGCCTGAAAACTACAAAAGCCTGCGGGTCACATGCTCCGCAGGCTCTGTACTGCAAGGGAAACCAAACTGCAACTTGCGTCGAGCGTAGCACGCGTTCTCCGCGGATGGGTAGAGGTGAAGATCACTCCCTTGTGAGGTCGCCCGGATGTTTGAACGCGGGGATACGGGGTCGGGGCGGTGCGGAGCGTCCACCCCGTGAGACGCCCCTGGCAGGGCGGGGTCTAGCCTCGCGATGTGGACACTTCTCGGCGGACCCGGCCGCGCGTCGGGCACATCCAGTTCCTGAACTGCCTGCCCCTCTACTGGGGGCTCGCACGCACCGGCACGCTGCTCGACCTGGAGCTGACCAAGGACACCCCGGAGCGGCTCAGCGAGCAGCTCGTCGACGGCGCCCTCGACATCGGCCCGATCACCCTGGTGGAGTACCTGCGCCACGCCGACCGGCTGGTCGCCTTCCCCGACCTGGCCGTCGGGTGCGACGGGCCCGTCATGTCCTGCGTGATCGTCTCCCAGCTGCCCCTGGAGCGGCTGGACGGGGCGCGGGTCGCGCTCGGCTCCACCTCCCGCACCTCGGTGCGCCTCGCGCAGCTCCTGCTCGCCGAGCGGTACGGGGTCGCCCCCGACTACTACACCTGCCCGCCCGACCTGGGCCTGATGATGCAGGAGGCGGAGGCGGCCGTCCTGATCGGCGACGCCGCGCTGCGCGCCTCCCTGCACGACGCGCCGCGCCTCGGCCTCCAGGTCCACGACCTGGGGCTGATGTGGAAGGAGTGGACCGGCCTGCCGTTCGTCTTCGCGGTGTGGGCCGTGCGGCGCGACTACCTGGAGCGGGAGCCCGACGGGGTGCGGAAGGTCCACGAGGCGTTCCTCGCGTCGCGCGACCTGTCGCTGGAGGAGGTCGCCAAGGTCGCGGAGCAGGCCGCCCGCTGGGAGGCGTTCGACGCGGAACTGCTGGAACGGTACTTCACCACCCTCGACTTCCGCTTCGGCGCCGAGCAGCTCGCCGGCGTACGGGAGTTCGCCCGCAGGACCGGCCCGACCACCGGGTTCCCCGCCGACGTGCGGGTCGACCTGCTCGGCGGCGCGGGGGGCTGAGTCACGGGGACGGGACGGGGGCGAGCATGTGCTCGCTGATCCACTGGATCGAGCCGTCCCCCATGCCCTTCACGTACGTCCGCGCGTTGTGGCCGCCGTCCTGGATGACCTCCAGGCGGGTCTTCACCGGGCCCTTGCCGTAGTTCCTGATGAAGGACCGCAGGTTCTGCAGGCCGGTTTCCCTCGTCCCGATCTGGAAGGCCAGGTACACGTCCTCGCCGGGCGAGGAGGGCCGGGTCGACAGGGCCTCGGCCAGTTTCTCCGGGTCGTTGGCGGCTTTCTCCGCGTCGTGCCCCGCCCACAGCGGCGAGTCCGGCACGGTGTCCGGACCCGAAGCGATCACCGCCTTGAACTTGTCCGGGTGTTTCAGCACCGACTTCAGGCCGACGAACGCGCCCGACGACGAGCCCATGAACGCCCAGCCGTCGCGCGAGGCGAACGTACGGAAATTCGCCCTGACGAAATCGGGAACGTCCTCCGTCATCCAGGTGCCCATCTTCTCCCGCCCCGGGATGTCGCTGCCGTCGTAGTAGTACGCGTCGTCCGGGTTGAGCACCGGCATCACGACGACGAACGGCAGGCTCTTTCCCTCCCTCGACCACCTGCTGATGCTGCTCTGCAACTTCAGGTCGGTGCCCATCCAGTAATTCCGCGGATAGCCGTTGCCCCCGGGCAGGGCGATCAGGACCGGGAAGCCGCTGTTCGCGTACCGGGGCTCGAAGTACTGCGGGGGCGCCCAGACCCACACCTTGCCCGTGAAGCCGGACTTCCGGCCCTCCAGGGTGGTGACGCCGATCTTCGTCCCGTCGTCGACGGTGTTCTCGGTCGTGAACTCCGCCTTCGGGCCGGTCGGCATGAGCGTCCTCGCGGCGGCCCCGCCGCCCCCGGGGCCCCCGGGGTGCCGTCCCCCGGCCCCGTCCCGGGCCCGGTCCTGGCCGCCCGGCGCGGCGGGGGCGGGGCCGGACGCCTCCGGCGGCGGCGTGTCGAACGAGACCGGTTCGCCCGAGCAGCCCGAGACCAGGGCGAGGGTACCGAGGACGGCGGCGGCCACGAGGGACGTGAGCGGACGTTTCACGGGAAGCACTCCGGTTGCGGTGGGGCGGGTTCGTCGGCGGGCCCGCGGCGGGGGCGGGGCGTTCTGCGGGCCGCGGTCAGGTAGAGGGCGCTGCCGGCGGGCCGGTTGGCCCCGCGGCGCGGGCAATCCCCGTGATCCCGCCCACCGGGGCCTCTACGCTGCTGTCCGGCACGTCGTACGGGCACGGGAGCGGGGGGAGCGGGGCGGATGCATCCGCTGGAGGCGGGCGAACCACGGGCGATCGGCCCGTACCGGCTGCTCGGCAGGCTCGGGTCGGGCGGCATGGGCCGCGTCTACCTGGCCCGCAGCGAGGGCGGGCGCACCGTGGCCGTGAAGGTCGTGCACCCGCACTTCGCGCTGGACGGGGAGTTCCGCGCCCGGTTCCGCCGGGAGGTCGAGTCCGCCCGGCGCGTCGGCGCCCGCTGGACCGCGCCCGTCCTGGACGCCGACCCGGACGCGCCGGTGCCGTGGGTCGCCACCGGGTACGTCGCCGGGCCGTCCCTCAGCCAGGCCGTCACCGCCCACGGGCCGCTGCCCGAGCGGTCCGTACGGGTACTGGGCGCCGGACTGGGCGAGGCCCTCGCCGCCGTCCACGCGCTCGGGCTGGTCCACCGGGACGTGAAGCCGTCGAACGTGCTGCTCGCCCTCGACGGGCCGCGGCTGATCGACTTCGGCATCGCCCGCGCCACCGCCGCCAGCGCGTCGCTCACCTCCACCGGGGTGTCCGTCGGCTCGCCCGGCTACATGTCGCCCGAGCAGATCGTCGGCAAGGCGGGCGGGAGCGGGGTGACCGGGGCGTCGGACGTCTTCTCGCTGGGCGCGGTCCTCGCGTACGCGGCGACCGGCACCGCGCCGTTCTCCGGCGACTCGTCGGCGGCGCTCCTGTACAAGGTCGTCTACGAGGAGCCCGAGCTGGACCCGTCGCTGACCGGTCCGCTGCGGGACCTCGTCACCGCGTGCCTCGCCAAGGACCCGGGCGCCCGGCCCGCCCCCGCCGACCTGGCCGCCGCGCTCGTGCCGGGCGGCGCGGCCGGGGCGGCGGGAGGGGCGACGACCGGGGCGGCGGCGGGCGGGTGGCTGCCGGCCGCGGTGGTCGAGGAGGTCAGCCGGGCGGCGGTACGGCTGCTGGACCTGGAGCCTGCGGGGGCGGACGCCGGGGCCTCGGGACCGGTGCCGTTCAGCAGCCCGGCGGTCGCGCCCGGCCCCGGCCCCCTGCCGCACGAGGCGCCCCGGCCCGCGGTGCCCTCCGGTTCCGGCCCGGGGGGCCGGCCGCCCGCCGCGGGCCCGGGGAGCGCCGGGGATCGCGGAACCGCCGCGAACGCACGGGGGACCGCGGACCCTTGGGGCACCGTGGACCCCCGAGCCACCGCGGGCCCTTGGGTCACAGAGGACCCCCGGGCCACCGCGGACCCCCGGGCCACCGTGGATCCTTGGGCCACCGCGGGCCCCTGGGACGCCGCAGGCCCAGGGGCCGTGG
The DNA here is from genome assembly GCF_032423885.1 of Streptomyces tamarix. NCBI lineage: Bacteria > Bacillati > Actinomycetota > Actinomycetes > Kitasatosporales > Streptomycetaceae > Streptomyces > Streptomyces tamarix. Next base: position 76,804 of record NZ_JAWCTQ010000005.1, read on the forward strand.
ACCCGCGGGGTGTCGCGCACCTGCCCACCGCGGACGCCGTCCCGCCGCCCCGGAGGCCACCCCTCTCGGTCTCCGCGACCGTCGCCTCGGAGCCCGCCGGGCCCCGGGGCGGGCGGAGGCTCAGCTGCACCCTCGCCCTCGCCGTCGCGGGCGCCCTCGCCGGGGTGACCGTCGGCGCGGCCGTCCTGTTCGACCTGTTGCCGGGCGGCGCGAACGACACCGCCCACCGGCCGCCCACCTCCGACAGCGGCACGTCCGCCCCGGCCGCCACCGCCCCGGCGGGCGCCGCCGTGCCGAAGGCGTTCGTCGGCACGTGGAAGGGGCGCGTCACGGCCGACGCCGGAGCCCTCGGGGAGATCCCGGCGGGCACGTTCACCGTGGCCCTCAAGGGCGGCAGGGCCGGGCAGGAGGTCGGCACGGTCACCCAGCACGACATCCTCGGCAACCTCGTCTGCGAGGACACCCTGGTCCTGCGCACCGCCACCGCCGACACCCTCGTCACCGACGGCTCGGCGAGCGACGCGTCCACCGGCGTGTGCACCGGGGGGACCCACACCGTGACCCTGCGCCTGAAGGGCGGGAAGCTCCACTACGCCTCCGACGACGCCCGCGCCGGGCGCCCGCGCGCCACCCTGGACCGCGCGGAATAGCCGTCAGGGCCCTGGCGTACGCTGGTCCGGTCCGTCCGCAAGCTGGCGAAAGGTACGCACCCGGTGACCGAGAAGGCCGACCTCCAGTCCGTTCTCGACCGCGCCGCCGCCGGTGGGCGGATCACCCCGGAAGAGGCGCTCGACCTCTACCGCTCCGCGCCCCTGCACGCGCTCGGCGCCGCCGCCGACGCCGCCCGGCGCCGCCGCTACGCCAGTACGGAGCACATCGCGACGTACATCATCGAGCGCAACATCAACTACACCAACGTCTGCGTCACGGCCTGCAAGTTCTGCGCCTTCTACGCCCCGCCGAAGGACACCGCCAAGGGCTGGACCCGCGACCTCGACGACATCCTGCGCCGCTGCGCCGAGACGGTCGAGCTGGGCGGCACGCAGATCATGTTCCAGGGCGGCCACCACCCCGACTTCGGCGTGGAGTACTACGAGGAGCACTTCGCCGCCATCAAGGAGGCATTCCCGCAGCTCGTCATCCACTCCCTGGGCGCCTCCGAGGTCGAGCACATGGCGCGGATCTCCGGCGTGACCGCGGAGGAGGCCATCCGCCGCATCCACGCCGCCGGCCTCGACTCGTTCGCCGGCGCGGGCGCCGAACTGCTGCCGGAGCGACCGCGCAAGGCGATCGCCCCGCTCAAGGAGTCCGGCGAGCGCTGGCTGGAGATCATGGAGATCGCCCACAACCTGGGCGTCGAGTCGACGTCCACGATGCTGATGGGCACCGGCGAGACGAACGCCGAGCGCATCGAGCACCTGCGGATGATCCGCGACGTCCAGGACCGGACGGGCGGCTTCCGCGCGTTCATCCCGTACACGTACCAGCCGGAGAACAACCACCTGAAGGGCCGGACGCAGGCCACGCTCTTCGAGTACCTGCGCATGATCGCCATCGCGCGGCTGTTCCTCGACAACGTCGCCCACATCCAGGGATCCTGGCTCACCACGGGCAAGGAGGTCGGCCAGCTCTCGCTGCACTACGGCGCCGACGACCTCGGCTCGATCATGCTGGAGGAGAACGTCGTCTCCTCCGCCGGCGCCAAGCACCGCTCCAACCGGCTGGAGATCATCGACCTCATCCGGAAGGCGGACCGCGTCCCGGCGCAGCGCACGACGACGTACGAGCACATCGTCGTCCACGACGACCCGGCGAACGATCCGGTCGACGACCGCGTCGTCTCGCACATCTCGTCCACGGCCATCGAGGGCGGCACGGCGCACCCCGAGCTGAAGCTGCTGAGCGCCAACTGAGCGGACCGGCGTGCTGACCCTTCACGTGGCCGCCGCCACCGGCGGGGCCGTGCTGGTCGAGGGGGCGCGGATCGCCGCCCTCGGGCCGTACGAGGAACTGGCCGCCGCCCACCCGGCCGCCCGGCTGCGGCGCTGGCCCGGCGTCCTCACCCCGGGGCTGCTCAACCCCCACGGCCCCGAACTGCTGGAGCGGACCTACCACCCCGACCCCCGCGAGGCCGGCGAGCTGGGCACCGGGCCGATCAGCGACCCGGCCGTACTGGCCTCCCTCGGCATGACCGAGGCCCGCTGGGGCGCCAGCGCGCGGCGCGGCGCGCAGCGCCTGCTCGCCCACGGCACGGTCGCCGTGGCCGGCGAGCCGCGCGTGCGCGCGGTGGCGGACGCGGTGCGGCGCCTGGGGCTCGACGTGCTCCCCCGCTCGGGGCCGCCGGAGGGCGTGCCGTCCCTGGACCCGTTCGCTCCGGGAAGCGGCCCGCCGACGTGGATGCCCGGCCTGCGGGCGGGCGGGCCCGCCCGGTTCGCCGTCTTCGACGTGCGGGACGCGGCCGAACTGCCCGAGCGGGGCGCCGCCGCGTGCGTGGCGACCGTCCTCGGCGGACGACTCGTCCACCGGGCGGTGTGACCGTGCGCGGTGGGCGGCCCGTCCACGGGATGGTGGGACCGTCCTCCGCGGGCGGCCCGTCCACCAGGGGGTGTGACCGTGCGCGGGCGGGGCGGAAGCCGCCTGCTTGAATGGGCCCGTGACCCGAGCAACGCTGGACAAGCAGCCGCACGAAGTCGCCTCGATGTTCGACCACGTCGCGGCGAACTACGACCTCACCAACGACGTGCTCTCCCTCTTCCAGGACCGGCGATGGCGCAAGGAGGTGGCGCGGGCCGTCGACGCCCGGCCCGGCCAGCGGGTCCTCGACCTCGCGGCGGGCACCGGCACGTCCTCGATGCCGTTCGTGGAGGACGGCGCGTACGTCGTGCCGTGCGACTTCTCCCTCGGCATGCTGCGCGAGGGCAAGAAGCGCAACCCGTGGTTGCCGCTGACCGCCGGCGACGCGATGCGGCTGCCGTTCCGCGACGGCGCCTTCGACGCGGTGACCATCTCCTTCGGGCTGCGCAACGTCCACGACACGGGGACGGCGCTGCGCGAGCTGTACCGGGTGACCAGGCCGGGCGGACGCGTCGTGATCTGCGAGTTCTCGCACGCGACGTGGGCGCCGTTCCGGAAGGTGTACGAGGAGTACCTGATGCGGGCCCTGCCGCCGGTCGCCCGTGCCGTGTCGTCCAACCCGGACGCGTACGTGTACCTCGCCGAGTCCATCCGGAGCTGGCCCGGGCAGCGGGAGTTGGCGGGGCTGCTCCAGGATGCCGGCTGGTCGAAGGTGGCCTGGCGGAACCTGTCCGGCGGGATCGTGGCACTGCACCGGGGCACCAAGCCGCCGGCCGCGTAAGGGATCCGCCGGCGCGCGCCCCACCGGGAGGTCAGGGGCCCGGCCCGGTCCCCGGCACCCGGAGCGGCCCACGGCGTCGCCCTGCGGGCCTCCTCCCCCGAGGGGGCCCGCTTCCGTGTGCACGGTGGCCGGGAGCGGCCGGCGACCGCCACCGCGCCCGCCGGCCGCCGCGCGGGAGCGCGACCGGTCCGGGGCCCGCGGGCCTTCGGTGCCGCGCTCCCCGCACGGGCGCTCAACGAAGCGGAACGGGCGCCCCCTGGAGCTCCAGGCCGAAGCAGTGGCCCAGTTCGCCGTCCCGGCCGGGGATCGGCCGGGTGTCCCGGAGCTCCATGCCCAGGCGGCGGGTGACCGCCACGGACCGCTCGTTGCGCGCGTTCACCACGGCGACGACGCGCTCGACACCCGCCTCCCGCACGCGCGACAGCGTCTCGCGGGCGGCGGCCGTCGCGTACCCCCTGCCCCACGCCGCGCGGGCCAGGCGCCAGCCGATCTCGATCTCGCCCACGGGCCCCCACGGGTGCGGCCACGGCTGGGCGCCGGTGAAGCCGATGACCTCGCCCGCCCCGTCCAGCAGCGTCCACAGGCAGAAGCCGCGCTCGGCGTCGTGGCGCCGCTGCCGGGCGGTGAACTCGTGGTACACGGACAGCTCGGCGGACCGGCCGCCGTGGAACTCCATCACCTCGGGATGGTCGAAGACGCGGTGCCACGCGTACGCGTCCTCCTCCGTCGGCACGCGCAGGCGGAAGGCCGGCCCTCCGGCGGGCCGGGCGGCGGCGTCGAGCAGCTCGGTCATCGAGGGTGCCCTTCGGGTCGGGGAACGGCGGGTCCCCATAGACTGCCCACGTCCCGTGCTTTCGGCACGCCATTTCGAGCCCCGGGAGAACTCGCCGTGACCGAGACCCCCTCCGAACACACCGCAGATGTGATCGTCGTCGGGGCGGGCCCGGCGGGCTCCACCACCGCGTACCACCTCGCGAAGGCCGGCCTCGACGTCCTGCTGCTGGAGAAGACCGCCTTCCCGCGCGAGAAGGTGTGCGGCGACGGGCTCACCCCCCGTGCCACCAAGCAGCTCGTCGCGATGGGGATCGACATCTCCGAGGAGGCCGGCTGGCTGCGCAACAAGGGCCTGCGCATCATCGGCGGAGGCGTCCGCCTCCAGCTCGACTGGCCCGAGCTGGCCTCGTACCCGGACTACGGACTGGTCCGCAAGCGCGACGACTTCGACGAGCAGCTCGCCCGGCAGGCGCAGAAGGCCGGCGCCCGGCTGTACGAGCGGTGCAACGTCGGCGAGCCGGTCACCGACCCCCGTACCGGCCGGATCACGGGCGTCCACGCCAAGCTGGGCGAGGAGAAGGCGCCGGTCACGTTCCGCGCCCCGCTCGTGGTCGCCGCCGACGGCAACTCCAGCCGCCTGTCCCTCGCGATGGGGCTGCACCGGCGCGAGGACCGGCCGATGGGCGTCGCCGTCCGCACGTACTTCACGACCCCCCGCCACGAGGACGACTACCTGGAGTCCTGGCTGGAGCTGTGGGACCGCCGCGGCCCCGGCCCGGACCGCCTGCTGCCCGGCTACGGCTGGATCTTCGGCATGGGCGACGGCACGTCCAACGTCGGCCTGGGCATCCTCAACTCGTCCTCCGCCTTCCGCGAGCTGGACTGGCGGGAGGTCCTCAAGGCGTGGTGCGCGTCCATGCCGGAGGACTGGGGCTTCACGCCGGACAACATGACGACGCCGATCCGGGGCGCGGCCCTGCCGATGGCGTTCAACCGGCAGCCGCACTACACGCGCGGGCTGCTGCTCGTCGGCGACGCGGGCGGCCTGGTCAACCCGTTCAACGGCGAGGGCATCGCGTACGCCATGGAGTCCGGGCAGCTCGCCGCCGACGTGATCGTCCAGGCGCACGCCCGCTCGACGGACGCCCAGCGGGAACGCGCCCTGCACTCCTACCCCAGGGTCCTCAAGGACACCTACGGCGGCTACTACACGCTGGGCCGCGCCTTCGTGAAGCTGATCGGCAACCCGAAGGTCATGAAGATCGCCGCGCAGCGCGGTCTGACGCACCCGGTGCTGATGCGGTTCACGCTGAAGATGCTCGCCAACCTGACGGACCCGACCGGCGGCGACGCCATGGACCGCATCATCAACGGCCTGTCGAAGGTCGCCCCGAAGGCCTGATCGCTCCGTACGGGCATCGGTGGCGCCCATCGGCGGGACCGTCGAAGGCCGCCCCGAAGGCATGGTCACCCCAGTCGCGCGCCCGCCGTCCCGGAGGGCGGGAACGACCCGCGGCGGGCCGTGGGGGAGATCCCCACGGCCCGGGTGAAGTGGCGTCGTGGGTTCGCCGCCGTGCCCGGGCCGCTGCGCTCCCCGATCCGCTCGACGGGCGGGGCGGTGGATTCCAGCGGGCTCCGCGCCCGCGCGACGCGCTGCTGGACCACCGCACCGGGAGCTGATGGCGAAGGCCGTCGCGGACGGGCACGGCGGGGACGGCTACGGGCGGCTCGTCGAGGCGTTCCGCGGGGCCTGACCGCCCCGGACGTACGGCGAGGGCCGCCGCTCCCACCCCGAGCGGGGGAGCGACGGCCCTTCGGCGTGGTGCGGCGGCGTCAGAGGATGCGGACGGCGCCGGACGGCGGGTCCCAGTCCAGGGACTGCTGGACGACCCCGGTGCTGGGGTTCTGCGCGCCGACGTACATGCCGCCGCCGACGTAGATGGCGACGTGGTACGAGCCGCTGCGGCTGCCCCAGTAGAGGATGTCGCCCGGCTGGAGGTCGCCCAGCGAGACGGAGGTGCCCATGCTCGACTGGGAGCTGGAGACGCGCGGCAGGTCGATGTTGGCCTGGCGGTAGGCGGCCTGGACGAGGCCGGAGCAGTCCCAGGCGTTGGGGCCCGTGGCGCCCCTGACGTACGCGTCGCCGATCTGGGCGCGCGCGAAGGCGACGATGGCGGCGGCCGAACCGGTCGCCGTGGAGCTGGAGCTGGAGCTGGAGCCGGCGCTGGAGGAGCCGCTGTCGCCGACGGACGACGACGCGGACAGGGTGGTGGTGCGCTCGGCGGACCGGGAGGCGCGCTCCTGGGCCTCGGCGCGGGCCTTCTCCTCGGCCTCCTTGGCCTTGCGCTCGGCCTCGGCCTTGCGTTCCGCCTCGGCCTTGGCCTTCTTGGCGTCCTTCGCCGCCTTGGCGGCCGCCGCGTCCTCCTGCGCCCGCAGGTCCTGGGCGAGGGCGTCCTGCTCGGTCGACTCCGCGGAGGCGGCGACGGCGGTGGACAGCGCGCCCGACAGGTCCATGTTCGTGAGCGTGGGCATCTCGATGGTCTCGGTCACCGGCTCGGCCTGAGCCGGCGACGCGGCCACCGCGATGGTGCTGAGGACGCCACCGGCAACTCCGGCACGCAGCGCGAGCTTCGACGAGCTGCGGCGCGGCTTCCGGTGGCTGGGTATGTGAGCGGTGTGGGACATGAGACAACCGCTATCAGGGCTCGGCGGTTCCCTTCAAGAAACGTGTGTTGCGCCACAGTTGTGCCCGGAAGGGCCGAATCCGGTTCCTGGCGCCCTTTATTGACGCCGTAACGGACATTTCAGGCTCACGCGATCACGCCCGTGATCATGGGTTTTCCGCGAAACGTCCGAATTGCCGCCCGCCTACCACTGGTTGGCGAAGTTGGCCAACCCCGCTTTTCCATCCGCTCGCGACGAGTGGTGCAGGTCACATTCGCGTGCCCGGCGCTTGCGCTCCGCGCTCGTGAACGGGTGCACGCGTCCACTTCCGTCCCGCCGGGCCCCCGCACGGGTGGGGTGAGCTCCTTTATCACTCGGACGCGTCCATCACGAATTTGCGTGTACGTACCAGGATTTGATAGTGCAAGACCCCTCCGACCAGCGATTTCCGGCGTCGATGTCACATATCGTGGCTACTCGATCACCTCTGGTGCGAAGTTTGGCGTTCATCCGCGTTCATGATCGTTCGCCAGGTGGTGGAGATCACAAAGTCGTTGCCGTATCCCGTGTCGCAGATCACAGATCGACGGGCATAGGATGCGTTGCAGTCGGGCTTGTGAACTGCCTCACATGTAAGCGATCTTCCGGGGGTCCCCGATCACCCGGGGCTCCTTCGAGGCGGCGAGACGGATGCCCGGTGCGGTCCAACGGTCAAGGACGACTGGAAGGAGCGAGGAGCGTGAATGCGTACACGCCCATCCTCGTGCTCGGCGCCCTCGGGGCAGCTTTTGCGATCTTCTCCGTGGTCATGGCCACGCTCATCGGCCCGAGGAAGTACAACCGGGCGAAGCTCGAGGCGTACGAGTGCGGCATCGAGCCCACCCCGACGCCGGCCGGAGGTGGCCGCTTTCCGATCAAGTACTACCTGACGGCGATGCTCTTCATCGTCTTCGACATCGAGATCGTCTTCCTCTACCCCTGGGCGGTCACGTTCGACGCCCTGGGGCTTTTCGGGCTCGTGGAGATGCTCCTCTTCGTGCTCACGGTCTTCGTCGCCTACGCGTACGTGTGGCGGCGCGGCGGCCTGGAATGGGACTGAGGGGCTGAAGGGCACAGTCATGGGACTCGAAGAGAAGCTGCCGAGCGGATTTCTGCTGACGACGGTCGAACAGGCCGCGGGATGGGTGCGCAAGTCGTCCGTCTTCCCCGCGACCTTCGGCCTCGCCTGCTGCGCCATCGAGATGATGACGACCGGCGCCGGCCGGTACGACCTGGCGCGGTTCGGAATGGAGGTCTTCCGCGGCTCGCCGCGCCAGGCCGACCTGATGATCGTGGCCGGCCGGGTCAGCCAGAAGATGGCCCCGGTGCTGCGCCAGGTCTACGACCAGATGCCCGATCCGAAGTGGGTGATCTCCATGGGCGTCTGCGCCTCCTCCGGAGGCATGTTCAACAACTACGCGATCGTGCAGGGCGTCGACCACGTCGTACCGGTCGACATCTACCTGCCCGGCTGCCCGCCCCGCCCCGAGATGCTGCTGGACGCGATCCTCAAGCTCCACCAGAAGATCCGTACGTCCAAGCTCGGCGTCAACGCGCGCGAAGCGGCCCGCGAGGCGGAGGAGGCGGCGCTCAAGGCCCTCCCGACGATCGAGATGAAGGGGCTGCTCCGGTGACCGACCAGTCGAGCCAGCCGAACCCCGACAAGGAGCTCGGCGCGCAGAACCTCCCCGGCCGCCGCGGCGACCAGGGGGAGGAGATCCGCGTCCAGCGCGGCATGTTCGGCGCCGCGAACGGCGGGGACACCTCCGGCTACGGCGGCCTCGTCCGCTCCATCCGCCTCCCCGGCCAGGCCACCCGGCCGTACGGCGGGTACTTCGACGAGGTCGCCGACGAGCTGGAGGGCGCCCTGGAGGAACAGGGGCTCGTCCCCGAGAACGCCATCGAGAAGACGGTCGTCGACCGGGGCGAACTCACCTTCCACATCGCGCGCGAGCACCTCGTCCGCGTCGCCCGGACCCTGCGCGACGACCCGGCCCTGCGCTTCGAGCTGTGCCTGGGCGTCAGCGGCGTCCACTACCCGGGCGACAAGGGCCGCGAACTGCACGCGGTCTACCACCTGCGCTCGCTCACCCACGGGCGGCGACTGCGCCTGGAGGTCAGCGCGCCCGACAGCGACCCGCACGTCCCGTCGCTCGTCGCCGTCTACCCGACCAACGACTGGCACGAGCGCGAGACGTACGACTTCTTCGGGCTGATCTTCGACGACCACCCCGCCCTCACCCGGATCATGATGCCGGACGACTGGCAGGGCTTCCCGCAACGCAAGGACTACCCCCTCGGCGGGATCCCCGTCGAGTACAAGGGCGCCCAGATCCCGGCTCCGGACCAGCGGAGGTCGTACTCGTGACCACCCCCCCTTCCACCCCGCAGGCGGAGGCCCGCGAGACCACCGAGGGCACCGTCTACACCGTCACCGGCGGCGACTGGGACGAGGTCGTCCAGTCCGCGGCCAAGGCCGACGACGAGCGGATCGTCGTCAACATGGGTCCCCAGCACCCGTCCACGCACGGCGTGCTGCGGCTCATCCTGGAGATCGACGGCGAGACCGTCACCGAGGCCCGCTGCGGCATCGGCTACCTCCACACCGGCATCGAGAAGAACCTCGAGTACCGGACCTGGACGCAGGGCACCACCTTCGTCACGCGCATGGACTACCTGACGTCGTTCTTCAACGAGACGGCGTACTGCCTCGGCGTGGAGAAGCTGCTCGGCGTCGAGGACCAGGTCCCCGACCGGGCCACCGTCATCCGGGTCCTGCTCATGGAGCTCAACCGGCTCTCCTCGCACCTCGTGTGCATCGCCACCGGCGGCATGGAGCTCGGCGCCACCACGATCATGATCTACGGGTTCCGGGACCGGGAGATGATCCTGGACCTCTACGAGCTGATCACCGGCCTGCGCATGAACCACGCGTTCATCCGTCCCGGCGGCCTCGCCCAGGACCTGCCGCCCGGGGCCGTCGACCAGATCCGCGAGTTCGTCAGGACGATGCGGAAGAACCTGCCGGAGTACGACAAGCTCGCCACCGGCAACCCCATCTTCAAGGCCCGCATGCAGGACATCGGCTACCTGGACCTCGCCGGCTGCATGGCCCTCGGCGCCACCGGGCCCATCCTGCGCTCCGCGGGGCTCCCGCACGACCTGCGCCGGGCCGAGCCGTACTGCGGCTACGAGACGTACGAGTTCGACGTGCCGACCGCCGACACGTGCGACGCCTACGGCCGGTTCCTGATCCGGCTGGAGGAGATGCGGCAGTCGCTGCGCATCATCGAGCAGTGCCTCGACCGGCTCGCCCCCGGCCCGGTCATGGTCGCCGACAAGAAGATCGCCTGGCCCGCCCAGCTCGCCCTCGGACCCGACGGCCTCGGCAACTCCCTCGACCACATCAAGAAGATCATGGGCACCTCCATGGAGGCCCTGATCCACCACTTCAAGCTGGTCACCGAGGGCTTCCGGGTCCCCGCCGGACAGGCGTACGCCGCCGTCGAGTCCCCCAAGGGCGAGCTGGGCGCGCACGTCGTCTCCGACGGCGGCACCCGCCCCTACCGGGTCCACTTCCGCGACCCGTCCTTCACCAACCTCCAGGCCATGGCGGCGATGTGCGAAGGCGGCCAGGTCGCCGACGTCATCGTCGCCGTCGCGTCCATCGACCCCGTGATGGGAGGCGTCGACCGGTGACCGACGTCCAACTGGGGATGCCCGAACTCCCCGCCCCCGACTACCCCGCCGACGTGCGCGCCCGGCTCGAAGCGGACGCCCGGGAGGTGATCGCCCGCTACCCGGACTCGCGCTCCGCGCTGCTGCCGCTGCTGCACCTGGTGCAGTCCGAGGAGGGCCACGTCACCCGCACCGGCATGCGCTTCTGCGCCGACGTGCTGGGGCTGACCACCGCCGAGGTCACCGCCGTCGCCACCTTCTACACGATGTACCGGCGCAAGCCGAGCGGCGACTACCAGGTCGGCGTCTGCACCAACACGCTCTGCGCCGTCATGGGCGGCGACGCGATCTTCGACGAGCTCAAGCGGCACCTCGGCGTCGGCAACCAGGAGACCACCGACGACGGCAAGGTCACCCTCGAACACATCGAGTGCAACGCCGCCTGCGACTTCGCGCCCGTCGTGATGGTCAACTGGGAGTTCTTTGACAACCAGACCCCCGAGAGCGCCAAGCGCCTCGTCGACGACCTGCGCGCGGGCCGCCCCGTCACCCCGACCCGCGGCGCGCCCCTGTGCACGTTCAAGGAGACGGCCCGCATCCTCGCCGGCTTCCCCGACACGAGGCCCGGCGCGGTCGAAGCCGGCGGCGGCGCGGGCCCGGCCTCCCTCATCGGCCTGAAGCTCGCCAAGGGCGAGGCCCTCCCGCCCCGCGTCGTCCACCCGCGCGGCGAGGCGGCCGAGGCGGACCACAGCGGCCAGGCGCCCCACGACGGCCCCGTGCCGGGCTCCGGCCACCTCAGCTCGCACGACGCACCACAACAGACCTCCGCGTCCGACCCGAAGCACCCGGCGGGCCCGGTCAGCGGGGAGGGGGAGTGATGACCTTGGCACCCGCCATCGGGGAGACCAGCCCCGAGAAGCTGCTCTCACCGGTCCTGTCCGCCTTCTGGGACGAGCCCCGCCCCTGGACCCTGGACACCTACCGGCGCCACGACGGCTACGAAGGGCTGCGCAAGGCCCTCGCCATGACCCCCGACGACGTCATCGCGTACGTCAAGGACTCCGGCCTGCGCGGCCGCGGCGGCGCGGGCTTCCCCACCGGGATGAAGTGGCAGTTCATCCCGCAGGGCGACGGCAAGCCGCACTACCTCGTCGTCAACGCCGACGAGTCGGAGCCCGGCACCTGCAAGGACATCCCCCTCCTCTTCGCCAACCCGCACTCCCTCATCGAGGGCATCGTGATCGCCTGCTACGCGATCAGGTCCTCGCACGCCTTCGTCTACCTGCGCGGCGAGGTCGTCCCCGTCCTGCGCCGCCTCCACGAGGCCGTCCGCGAGGCGTACGAGGCGGGCTACCTCGGTCAAAACGTCCTCGGCAGCGGCCTCGACCTCGAACTGACCGTGCACGCCGGAGCCGGCGCGTACATCTGCGGCGAGGAGACCGCCCTGCTCGACTCGCTGGAGGGCCGCCGCGGCCAGCCCCGACTGCGTCCCCCCTTCCCCGCCGTCGCCGGTCTGTACGCCTGCCCCACCGTCGTGAACAACGTCGAGTCCATCGCGTCGGTTCCCGCCATCCTCCACCGGGGCAAGGACTGGTTCCGGTCGATGGGCAGCGAGAAGTCCCCCGGCTTCACGCTGTACTCGCTGAGCGGCCACGTCGCCGCCCCCGGCCAGTACGAGGCCCCGCTCGGCATCACGCTGCGCCAGTTGCTCGACATGAGTGGCGGCATGCGGCCCGGCCACCGGCTGAAGTTCTGGACGCCGGGCGGCTCGTCGACGCCGATGTTCACCGACGAGCACCTCGACGTGCCCCTCGACTACGAGGGCGTCGGCGCCGCCGGGTCCATGCTCGGCACCAAGGCGCTCCAGTGCTTCGACGAGACGACCTGCGTCGTCCGCGCCGTGACCCGCTGGACCGAGTTCTACGCCCACGAGTCCTGCGGCAAGTGCACCCCCTGCCGCGAGGGCACGTACTGGCTGGTGCAGCTGCTCCGCGACATCGAGGCGGGCAAGGGCAAGCCGTCCGACCTCGACAAGCTCGCCGACATCGCCGACAACATCAACGGCAAGTCGTTCTGCGCCCTCGGCGACGGCGCCGCCTCGCCGATCTTCTCCTCCCTGAAGTACTTCCGCGAGGAGTACGAGGAGCACATCACCGGCAGGGGATGCCCCTTCGACCCGGCCAGGTCGACCGCCTGGGCGGACAACCACGTGGAGGTGACGGCATGACCGTCATGGCATCGAACCCCGCCGGCGGCGGGGCCGCCCCGGTGCCGCCGGAGGACCTGGTCACGCTGACCATCGACGGCGTCGAGGTCTCCGTCCCGAAGGGGACGCTGGTCATCCGGGCCGCCGAGCAGATCGGCATCGAGATCCCCCGGTTCTGCGACCACCCCCTCCTCGACCCGGCCGGCGCCTGCCGCCAGTGCATCGTCGAGGTCGAGGGCCAGCGCAAGCCCATGGCCTCGTGCACGATCACGTGCACGGACGGCATGGTGGTGAAGACCCAGCTCACCTCGAAGGTCGCCGAGAAGGCCCAGGTCGGGGTGATGGAGCTGCTGCTCATCAACCACCCCCTGGACTGCCCCGTCTGCGACAAGGGCGGCGAGTGCCCCCTGCAGAACCAGGCCGTCTCGCACGGCCGGGCCGACTCCCGCTTCGAGGGCCGCAAGCGGACCTACGAGAAGCCCGTCCCGATCTCCACGCAGGTCCTCCTCGACCGCGAGCGGTGCGTGCTCTGCGCCCGCTGCACCCGCTTCTCCCAGCAGATCGCCGGCGACCCGATGATCGAGCTGGTGGAGCGCGGCGCCCTCCAGCAGGTCGGCACCGGCGAGGGCGACCCCTTCGAGTCGTACTTCTCCGGCAACACCATCCAGATCTGCCCGGTCGGCGCCCTCACCTCCGCGGCGTACCGGTTCCGCTCCCGCCCCTTCGACCTGGTCTCCAGCCCCTCCGTGTGCGAGCACTGCGCCGGCGGCTGCGCCACCCGCACCGACCACCGGCGCGGCAAGGTCATGCGGCGGCTCGCCGCCAACGACCCGGAGGTCAACGAGGAGTGGCTGTGCGACAAGGGACGCTTCGCGTTCCGGTACGCGCAGCAGCGGGACCGCCTCACCACGCCCCTCGTGCGCGGCGACGACGGCACCCTGCGGCCCGCGTCGTGGCCGGAGGCGCTCCGGGCGGCGGCGCGCGGCCTGGTCCGCGGCCGCACCGGCGTCCTCGCCGGCGGGCGGCTCACGGTGGAGGACGCCTACGCGTACGCCAAGTTCGCGCGCGTGGTGCTCGACACGAACGACATCGACTTCCGCGCGCGCGTGCACAGCGGCGAGGAGGCCGACTTCCTGGCCGCCCGGGTCGCCGGGCACGGTCGCGACCTGGACGGCCGCGGCGTCACGTACGGCATGCTGGAGAAGGCGCCCGCCGTGCTGCTCGCCGGGTTCGAGGCGGAGGAGGAGGCGCCCGGCGTCTTCCTGCGGCTGCGCAAGGCGTGGCGCAAGCACGGGCAGCGCACGTACGCCATCGCCCCGTACACGACCCGCGGCCTGGAGAAGGCGGGCGGCACGCTGCTGCCCGCCGCGCCCGGCACGGAGACCGAGTGGCTGGACGCCCTCGCGGCCGGCGCCGACCTCGCGGGGCCGGGCGCCGTGGCGGCACGGGCCCTGCGCGAGGAGGGCGCCGTCATCCTCGTCGGCGAGCGCCTCGCCGGCGTGCCGGGCGCGCTGTCCGCCGCCGTACGGGCCGCCGCCGCGACCGGCGCCCACCTGGCGTGGATCCCGCGCCGGGCCGGTGAGCGCGGCGCGGTCTGGGCGGGCGCCCTCCCGACGCTGCTGCCCGGTGGCCGCCCGGCCACCGACCCGCGGGCCCGCGAGGAGACGGCGACCGCGTGGGGCGTACGGGAACTGCCGCACCGCTACGGGCGCGACACGGGCCAGATCGTGGAGGCCGCCGCCACCGGCGAGCTGGGCGCGCTGCTCGTCGGCGGCGTCGACGTGGCGGACCTGCCGGACCCGGCACGCGCGCGTGAGGCGCTCGACGCGGCGTTCGTCGTGTCGCTGGAGCTGCGGCCCGGCGAGGTCACCGAGCGGGCCGACGTGGTCCTCCCGGTCGCGGCGGTCGCGGAGAAGGCCGGCACGTTCCTCAACTGGGAGGGACGGGTCCGGATGTTCGAGGCGGCGCTGAAGCCCGAGCACCTGGCGAACGCGCTGCCGCCGGCCGACGCGCGCGCCCTGCACATGCTCGCGGACGCGATGGACGTGCACTTCGGCCTGCCCGACCTGCGGACCGTGCGGCGCGAGATGGACCGGCTCGGCGCGTGGGACGGCGGGCGGGCCGACGACCCCGCCGAGGCCCGGCTGCCGCTGCCCCGCGCCGGCGAGGGCGAGGCCGTCCTGGCCGGCCACCGGATGCTGCTCGACCTGGGCCGCCTCCAGGAGGGCGACGAGGCGCTCGCCGGGACCCGGCACGCCGCGCTCGCCCGCCTGTCGCCCGCCACGGCCGCCGAGACCGGCGTCGAGGACGGCGACCTGCTCCGGGTGACCGGCCCGGCCGGCTCCGTCGAGCTGCCGCTGCGGGTGACCGAGATGCCCGACCGGGTGGTGTGGCTGCCGCTCCGCTCGACCGGCGGCGGCGTCCTGTCCGACCTGGGCACGGCCCCCGGCCGCCTGGTCCGCCTCACCCCGGCCGCCCCCCACCCATCGGACTCGACGGACTCGACGGAGGTGCGCGCATGAACCCGGCCCTCCTCGCGGCCGAGGACCTCTCCATGTTCGGCCGCGACCCCTGGTGGCTCGTGGTGCTCAAGGCGGTCTTCTGCTTCGCCTTCCTCATGGTCACCGTGCTGATCTCCATCGTGATGGAGCGCAAGGTCGTCGCGTGGATGCAACTGCGCGTCGGCCCCAACCGGCACGGCCCCTGGGGCCTCCTCCAGTCCCTCGCGGACGGCGTCAAGCTGATGCTGAAGGAGGACGTCGTCGTCAAGCGGGCGGACAAGGTCGTCTACGTCCTCGCCCCGATCGTCGCCGCCGTCCCCGCGTTCATGGCGATCGCCGTGATCCCCTTCGGCCCGGCGGGCAACGAGGTCTCGATCCTCGGCCAGCGGACCACGATGCAGCTGACCGACCTGCCGATCGCGATGCTGTACATCCTCGCGGTCGCCTCCGTCGGCATCTACGGCATCGTCCTCGCCGGCTGGTCGTCCGGCTCGACGTACCCGCTGCTCGGCGGGCTCCGCGCCTGCGCGCAGATGATCTCGTACGAGATCGCGATGGGCGCGGCCTTCGCCTCCGTCTTCCTCTACTCCGGGTCCATGTCGACCTCGGCGATCGTCGACGCGCAGGCGGACCGCTGGTTCGTGGTGCTGCTGCCGGTGTCGTTCCTGATCTACATGGTGACGATGGTCGGCGAGACCAACCGGGCCCCGTTCGACATGCCGGAGTCCGAGGGCGACCTGGTCGGCGGCTTCAACACCGAGTACAGCTCCATCAAGTTCGCGATGTTCATGCTGGCCGAGTACGTCAACATGGTCACCGTCTCGGTCGTCTCGGTCACCCTCTTCCTGGGCGGCTGGCGCGCCCCGTACCCGATCTCGGGGCTGTGGGAGGGCGCGAACCACGGCTGGTGGCCGATGCTCTGGTTCATCGGCAAGGTCGTGCTGCTGCTGTTCCTCTTCGTCTGGCTGCGCGGCACGCTGCCCCGCGTCCGCTACGACCAGTTGATGAAGCTCGGCTGGAAGGTCCTCATCCCCGTCTCGGTCGTGTGGCTGATGCTCGTCGCGACCGTGCGCGCCCTGCGCAACGAGAACGTCGCGTTCCAGTCGATCGTGCTGTACGTCGCCGCCGCGGTCCTGGCGGTGCTGCTGCTGTCCTTCGTCGCCGACATGTTCCGCGACCGGAAGGCGAAGGCCGCGGGCGGCCCCGAGGAGACCGCGCAGACCGGTGAGTTCGACCCGATGGCCGGCGGGTTCCCGGTGCCGCCGCTGCCCGGGCAGACCCTGCCGCCGGTGCCGCGGCGACGGCCGCGCGGTGAGGGCGAGCTGATTGTCAGTGGCCCGGCAGATACTGCGAGTGACGGAAAGGAGACGGACGGTGTCTACTGAATCATCCCGGGGGGACACCCCACGGACCCCCTTCCAGAACCCGGTGGCCGGCTTCGGCGTGACCTTCAAGGCCATGTTCAAGAAGCGGCTGACGGAGCAGTACCCGGAGCAGCAGAAGACGACGGCGCCCCGCTTCCACGGCAGGCACCAGCTCAACCGCCATCCGGACGGGCTGGAGAAGTGCGTCGGCTGCGAGCTGTGCGCCTGGGCGTGCCCCGCCGACGCCATCTACGTGGAGGGCGCGGACAACACCGACGAGGAGCGCTACTCGCCCGGCGAGCGGTACGGCCGCGTCTACCAGATCAACTACGCCCGCTGCATCCTGTGCGGGCTGTGCATCGAGGCGTGCCCGACGCGGGCGCTGACCATGACGAACGAGTTCGAGCTCGCCGACAGCTCCCGCGAGAACCTGATCTACACCAAGGAGCAGCTCCTCGCGGGCCTCCAGGAGGGCATGGTCGACACGCCCCACGCCCTCCACCCGGGGACGGACGAGCAGGACTACTACCGGGGCCTGGTCCACGAGGCGGCGCCGGGCACGGTCCGGCAGGTCGCGGTCAGCAAGGGCGAGCAGCCCCCGCAGGAGGCCGCGTCGGACTTCGGCGGGAACGAACCCGCGTCCGAGAAGGTGATCGGGGCATGACCGCGAACACGCTGGCCGCCGCCTACACCACCTCGACCGGTGAGGCCGTGCAGTTCTGGCTGCTCGGCACGGTCGCGGTGATCGGCGCGCTGTGCACCGTACTGATGCGCAAGGCCGTGCACAGCGCGCTGTGCCTGGCCGGGACCATGGTCGTCCTGGCGGTCTTCTACCTCGCCAACGGCGCGTACTTCCTGGGCGTCGTGCAGGTCGTGGTCTACACGGGCGCGATCATGATGCTGTTCCTCTTCGTCGTGATGCTCGTCGGCGTCACCGCCGCCGACTCGCTGAAGGAGACCATCAAGGGCCAGCGCTGGCTGGCCCTGCTGTGCGGGCTCGGCTTCGGCGCCCTGCTGATCGCCGGCATCGGCCGCGCCTCGCTGGACACGTTCAACGGCCTGGGCACGGCGAACGCCGGCGGCAACGTCGAGGGCCTGGCGACGCTGCTGTTCACCAAGTACGTCTTCGCCTTCGAGATCACGGGCGCGCTGCTCATCACGGCCGCGGTCGGCGCGATGGTGCTGACGCACCGGGAGCGCACCGAGCGGGCCCGCACGCAGCGGGAGCTGTCGGAGCAGCGGGTGCGCGAGGGCAAGCAGCTCCCGCCGCTGCCGGCACCCGGCGTGTACGCCCGGCACAACGCCGTGGACGTCGCCGGCCTGCTGCCGGACGGCACCCCGTCCGAGCTGACCGTGAACCGCACGCTGCGGGCGCGCGGGCAGGTCCGTGACGTCTCGGCGCAGGCGCTGGAGGACCTGCGGGCGCTGGAGCAGCGCGCCGAGGAGCGGCTGGGCCGCCGGCGGGACGGAGAGGAGGCGGCCAAGTGAATCCCGTCAACTACCTGTATCTCGCCGCCCTGTTGTTCACCATCGGCGCGGCCGGGGTGCTGATCAGGCGCAACGCGATCATCTTGTTCATGTGCGTGGAGCTGATGCTCAACGCCTGCAACCTGGCGCTGGTCGCGTTCTCCCGGCTGCACGGCAACCTGGACGGCCAGATCATCGCCTTCTTCACGATGGTCGTCGCCGCCGCGGAGGTCGTGGTCGGGCTGGCGATCATCGTGTCCCTGTTCCGTGCCCGCCATTCGGCCTCGGTCGACGACGCCAGCCTGATGAAGCTGTAAGGGGTCGCTGAATCGTGGAGAACCTGATCGCGCTGCTCGTCGCGGCGCCCCTGCTCGGAGCGGCCGTCCTGCTGTGCGGCGGCCGGCGGCTGGACGGGGCCGGGCACTGGCTCGGCACGCTGCTCGCCGCGGCCTCCTTCGTCGTCGGCGCGGTGCTCTTCGCCGACATGCTGGGGAAGGGCGCGGAGGACCGGGCCCTGCACCAGAGGTTGTTCAGTTGGGTGCCGGTCGAGGGCTTCCAGGCGGACATCGCCTTCCAGCTCGACCAGTTGTCGATGACGTTCGTCCTGCTCATCACCGGGGTCGGCACGCTCATCCACGTCTACTCCATCGGCTACATGGAGCACGACGAGCGCCGCCGCCGCTTCTTCGGCTACCTGAACCTGTTCCTCGCGGCGATGCTGCTGCTCGTCATCGCCGACAACTACCTGCTGCTGTACTTCGGCTGGGAGGGCGTGGGCCTCGCCTCGTACCTGCTGATCGGGTTCTGGCAGCACAAGCCGAGCGCGGCGACGGCCGCGAAGAAGGCGTTCCTGGTCAACCGCGTCGGTGACATCGGCCTCTCCGTCGCGATCATGCTGATGTTCACCACCTTCGGGACGTTCGCCTTCGGGCCGGTGCTCGACTCGACCGGCGAGACGTCCGAGGGCATGCTGACGGCGATCGGGCTGATGCTGCTGCTCGCCGCCTGCGGCAAGTCCGCGCAGGTGCCGCTGCAGTCCTGGCTCGGTGACGCGATGGAGGGCCCGACCCCCGTGTCGGCGCTCATCCACGCGGCGACGATGGTGACGGCCGGCGTGTACCTGATCACCCGTTCCGGTGCGATCTTCAACGCGGCGCCGGACGCGCAGCTCGCCGTCGTGGTGGTCGGCGCGGTCACGCTCCTCTTCGGTGCGATCGTCGGTTGCGCGAAGGACGACATCAAGAAGGCCCTCGCCGGTTCGACGATGTCGCAGATCGGCTACATGGTCCTCGCGGCCGGCCTCGGCCCGATCGGCTACGCCTTCGCGATCATGCACCTGGTGACGCACGGCTTCTTCAAGGCCGGTCTGTTCCTCGGCGCCGGATCGGTCATGCACGGCATGAACGACGAGGTCGACATGCGCAAGTACGGCGGCCTGCGGAAGTACATGCCCGTCACGTTCGTGACGTTCGGCCTCGGCTACCTGGCGATCATCGGCTTCCCCGGCCTGTCGGGCTTCTGGTCCAAGGACAAGATCATCGAGGCGGCGTTCGCGAAGGGCGGCGCCGAGGGCTGGATCCTCGGCGCGGTCACCCTGCTCGGCGCCGGGATCACCGCGTACTACATGACCCGCGTGATGATCATGACGTTCTTCGGGGAGAAGCGCTGGCAGCCCGCGCCCGACCCGGACGGGGCGGCCGACGTCGAACCCGGTGCCCAGGCGGCGCCCGGCGCGATGCCGCACCCGCACGAGTCCCCGAAGTCCATGACCGTCCCGATGGTCCTGCTGGCCTTCGGATCGGTCTTCGCGGGCGGGCTGTTCTCGCTGAACAGCGCGTTCGTCACCTGGCTGGAGCCCGTCACGGACTTCGACCACGGCCACCCGCCGATCGGCGCCGGGGTCATCACCACGGCGACGGTCGTCGTCCTGCTGATCGGCGTCGGCATCGCGTACGCGCAGTACGGGCGCAGGCCCGTGCCCGTGGTCGCGCCGCGCGGCTCGCTGCTCACCCGGGCGGCCCGCCGCGACCTCCTCCAGGACGACTTCAACCACGTGGTCCTGGTGCGCGGCGGCGAGCACCTCACCCGCTCGCTGGTCTACGTCGACCACACCCTCGTCGACGGCGTCGTCAACGGCACGGCGGCGGCGATGGGCGGTCTCTCCGGCCGGATGCGCAAGCTGCAGAACGGCTTTGCCCGCTCCTATGCGGTCTCGATGTTCGGAGGTGCTGCGGTGCTGATCGCCGCGACCCTGCTGATGAGGGCGGTGTGACCGCGATGTCCTTTCCCCTCCTGACCGCGACGGCGTTGCTGCCGGCGGCCGGTGCGATCGTCACCGCCGCCGTCCCGGCCGCCCGGCGCACCGCCGCCAAGTGGCTGGCGCTGCTGTTCTCGCTCGGCACGCTCGCGCTCGCCGTGGCCGTCCTGGTCCGCTTCGACCCCGGCGGCGAGCGGTACCAGCTCACCGAGTCGCACGCCTGGATCAAGGACTTCGGGGTGCGGTACGAGCTCGGGGTGGACGGCATCGGCGTGGCGCTGGTCGCGCTCACCGCGTTGCTCGTGCCGTTCGTCGTCCTCGCCGGGTGGCACGACGCCGACCCGCTGGAGACGAAGTCGAAGCGGTGGCGGCCCACGCAGGGCTTCTTCGCCCTGATCCTGATGGTCGAGGCGATGGTGATCCTCTCCTTCGAGGCCACCGACGTCTTCCTCTTCTACATCCTCTTCGAGGCCATGCTCATCCCGATGTACTTCCTCATCGGCGGCTTCGGGGACCGCGCCCACGCGGGCGGCGACGACAGGGCGGCCGCCCAGCGGTCGTACGCCGCGGTGAAGTTCCTGCTCTACAACCTGGCCGGCGGGCTCGTCATGCTCGCCGCCGTGATCGGGCTGTACGTCGTCGCGGGGAACTTCTCGCTCACCGAGATCGCCGCCGCCCGGGCGAGCGGCGAGCTGGAGATGGCGACCAACACGGAGCGGCTGCTGTTCCTCGGCTTCTTCTTCGCGTTCGCCGTGAAGGCCCCGCTGTGGCCGCTGCACACCTGGCTGCCCAACGCGATGGGGGAGTCCACGGCGCCGGTCGCGGTGCTCATCACGGCCGTCGTCGACAAGGTCGGCACGTTCGCGATGCTCCGCTACTGCCTCGGCCTGTTCCCGGAGGCGTCGCGGTGGGCCACGCCGGCGATCATCGTCCTCGCCCTGGTCAGCATCGTCTACGGGGCGCTGCTCGCGGTCGGCCAGCGGGACATCAAGCGCCTGATCGCGTACGCGTCGATCTCCCACTTCGGCTTCATCATCCTGGGCATCTTCGCGATGACCAGCCAGGGCCAGAGCGGCGCCACGCTCTACATGGTCAACCACGGCATCTCGACGGCCGCGCTGATGCTGGTCGCCGGGTTCCTGATCTCGCGGCGCGGCTCGCGCCTGATCGCGGACTACGGCGGCGTGCAGAAGGTCGCCCCGGTCCTCGCGGGCACCTTCCTCGTCGGCGGCCTGGCCACGCTGTCGCTGCCCGGCCTCGCGCCGTTCGTCAGCGAGTTCCTGGTCCTGGTCGGCACGTTCGCCCGGTACCCGGTCGCGGGGGTCGTCGCCACCACCGGCATCGTCCTGGCGGCGCTCTACACGCTGGTGCTGTACCAGCGGACGATGACCGGTCCGGTGAAGGAGGAGGTCCGGGCCATGCCCGACCTGCGGCCGCGCGAACTGGCCGTGGTGGCCCCGCTGATCGCGCTGCTGCTCTTCCTCGGCGTCTACCCGAAGCCGCTCACCGACATCGTCAATCCGGCGGTGCGGCACACCATGTCCGACGTACAGCAGAAGGATCCCCGGCCCGATGTGGAGGCGGCCAAGTGAGCACTACGGACTTCCACACCCTGTGGACGACGGCCGCCGAACCGCTCGGCAAGATCCCCGCGCCGGAGATCGAGTACGCCCAACTGGCCCCGGTCCTCATCGTGGTCGGCGCGGCGATCCTCGGCGTCCTCGTGGAAGCCGTCGTCCCGCGCCGCGCCCGGTACCACACGCAGCTCTTCCTCAGCGGCGTGGCGCTCGCCTGCGCGTTCGCCGCGGTCGTCGGCCTCGCCCTCACCGGGCACGGCACGACGAAGGCGCAGATCTCCGCGATGGGCGCCATCGCCGTCGACGGGCCGGCGCTCTTCCTCCAGGGCACGATCCTGCTGACCTCGCTCGTCGCGGTGTTCACCTTCGCCGAGCGGCGACTCGACCCGGCCCGCCACGGCCACCGCGTCGACTCGTTCGCCGCCGAGGCCGCCGCCGTGCCGGGCAGCGACCACGAGAAGGCCGCGGTCAAGGCCGGGTTCACCACCACCGAGGTGTTCCCACTGGTGCTGTTCGCCATCACGGGCATGCTCGTCTTCCCGGCCGCCAACGACCTGCTGACGCTGTTCATCGCGCTGGAGGTCTTCTCGCTGCCGCTGTACCTGCTGTGCGCCGTCGCCCGCCGCAAGCGGATGATGTCGCAGGAGGCCGCGGTCAAGTACTTCCTGCTCGGCTCGTTCGCCTCCGCGTTCCTGCTGTTCGGCATCGCCCTGCTGTACGGCTACGCGGGCTCCGTCTCGTACGCCCGGATCGCGGACGTCGTGGGCGGCGCGGTCGGCACGGTCGACCCGGCGCTCGCGGCGACCATGAGCAACGACGTGCTGCTGCTCATCGGCTTCGCGATGGTGATGATGGGGCTGCTGTTCAAGGTGGGCGCCGTGCCGTTCCACATGTGGACACCGGACGTCTACCAGGGCGCCCCGACCCCCGTCACGGGCTTCATGGCGGCGGCCACCAAGGTCGCGGCGTTCGGCGCGATGCTGCGCCTGCTCTACGTGGTCCTGCCGGGGCTGCGCTGGGACTGGCGGCCCGTCATGTGGGGCGTCGCCATCGTCACGATGCTGGCCGGCGCGATCGTCGCGATCACGCAGACCGACATCAAGCGGCTCCTCGCCTACTCGTCGATCGCCCACGCGGGTTTCATCCTGGCGGGTGTCATCGCCGCGACGCCGTCCGGGATCTCGTCGACGCTGTTCTACCTGGCGGCGTACTCCTTCGTGACGGTCGGCGCGTTCGCGGTGGTCACGCTGGTGCGGGACGCGGGCGGCGAGGCGACGCACCTGTCCAAGTGGGCGGGGCTGGGACGGCGTTCGCCGCTGGTGGCGGCGGTGTTCGCGGTGTTCCTGCTGGCGTTCGCCGGCATCCCGCTGACGTCCGGCTTCTCCGGCAAGTTCGCCGTGTTCAAGGCGGCGGCCGAGGGCGGCGCGGGCGCGCTGGTGGTGGTCGGTGTGATCGCGTCGGCGATCGCCGCGTTCTTCTACGTCCGGGTCATCGTGCTGATGTTCTTCAGCGAGCCGCACCCGGAGGGGCCGACCGTGGCCGTGCCGTCGCCCCTGACGATGACGGCGATCGGCGTGGGGGTCGCGGTGACGCTGGTGCTGGGCGTCGCCCCCCAGTACTTCCTGGACCTCGCGGGCCAGGCGGGGGTGTTCGTCCGGTAGCCGGTGTTCCGGAGGCGTACGGGACGCGTACGCGCGCGGACGGACGGCCGGGCGGGGTGCGGGCGGCGCACCCCGCCCGGCCGTGTCGCGCGCGGCCCGCCCCTCCGGGCGGCCCGCCCGCGGGCGGCGCGGGTCACTTCTCCGCGGGGCAGCGCACGTCGGGGTTCCACTCGTGGAACATCCCCTTCGGGTTGGGCTTGTGGATCCACACGTGCAGGTCGTAGTGGGCCTTGACCCCGGCCTCGACACCGGGCGACGGCCCGAGGAAGGGCTGGCCGAACATCGTCGGCCGGTCGTCGTCGGTCGCGAGGTCCTGGTCGGCGTCCTCGACGAACCACTCCACCCCGACCAGCCGCAGCGTCCCGTCCTCGGCCTTCTCGTACATGAGGGCGGCGGGTTTCGCCGGATCGGTCGTGTTGTTGTGTGCCTTGTTGACGTAGTGGTACCCCATGCCGCCCTCGCCGGCGCGGGCGATGCAGCCGCGCAGCGGCAGGTAGCCGTCCGCGACGGCCCGCTCGACCCGGTGGTACTTCTGCGTCGCGCTGTACGCCGTCATCAGGTCGGCGCGCACGGTGGTGTCGTCGTCGGGGGCGGCCGCCGCGGGTGCCGGGCCCGCCAGGAGCGCCAGGGGGACGAGAGCGGTGACGGCGACGGCGGACAGGGGCCCTTTCGGCTTCATGCGCTGCTCCTCGGGGGACGGAGGGAGGTGCCTCCGGGCGCCCGGCGGGTCCGGGCGGGTTCGGACGGGTCCGGGCGGGCTCTTTCCGTGCCCCGCCCCCAGCAGCATGTGCCGGGCCGCCCCCCGCCCGCATCCGGAGTCGGCCATAGGGCGGAAAGCGCCCTGTCCCACGGGTCATGTCCATGGCATGGTGCTCCTGGGAACTGGTTCAGACCAGTCGCGGACCGCGGCGGGCCACGGCAGGCCGCGCCCGGCCGCGGCGACGACGAGGAGGGGCGCGGGCGACGATGCGCGGCACCACGGTCCTACCGGGGGAGAACGACGCGGCCGGACAGCCGGAGGCGCTGCCGATGCACCGCCTCGAGGTCCCGATGCCCGACGCGGTGCCGTTCGCGGTCGGCACGTTCGACACGATCGGCCCCATGGCCCGGGCCGCCTTCCCGCACCGGCACACCTTCTACGAGATCGTGCACGTCACCGCCGGGCGCGGCGCCCACGTGACCGACCTCGCCCGCTGGCCGCTGCGCCCGCCCCACCTGGGCTTCCTCGTGCCCGGCCAGATCCACCACTGGGAGGGCGCGGCCGGGGTGGACGGCTCCGTCGTCCTGTTCACCGAGGACTTCCTGCTCGACCACCCCGGCGACCGCGCCCTGCTGCGCCTCCTCGCCGAGCGGCCCTGGCCCACCCTCGACGAGCGGTCCGCCGCCCAGGCCGCGCGGCTGCTGGCCGACCTCCACGACGAGTACGGCCGCGGCGCCGAGGGCTGCTCCTCCGTGCTGCGCGCCCTGCTGCACGTCCTCGTCGTCCGCGCGGCGCGGCTGTACGGCACCGGGCCCGCCGCCCACGGCCGGCCCGGCACCCGGCCGGGCGCCGTCGCCGAGGAGTTCACGCGGCTGATCGGCCGCGGCGACCCGGCCCTGTGGTCGGTGGGGGCCTGCGCCGCGCGCATCGGCGTCACCCCCGGCCACCTCACCGACGCCGTCAAGGCCGCGACCGGCCG
This sequence comes from Streptomyces tamarix, assembly GCF_032423885.1. Lineage (NCBI taxonomy): Bacteria > Bacillati > Actinomycetota > Actinomycetes > Kitasatosporales > Streptomycetaceae > Streptomyces > Streptomyces tamarix. Next base: position 102,026 of record NZ_JAWCTQ010000005.1, read on the forward strand.
CACTCCGGGGCAGTTGGTCCGCGAAGCCCGCGCCCACGAGGCGAAACGGCTCCTCGCCCGCACCGACCTGACGGTCCGCCAGGTGGCGGGCCGGGTCGGCTTCGACGACGCCGCGTACTTCTGCCGCTTCTTCCGCCGCGAGACCGGCGTCAGCCCCGGCGACTTCCGGCGCGGCGCCGAGGCGCGCGGCGGGGGAGCGGCGCCGGGCGGCGGGGGGACCGGGGGTCGGGGGCGCGCCCGCGATATTCACCACGACGACCGTGTCCAGTCCATCGTCCGTCCGTGACGGCGTGCGTAGGTTCGGTGCCGTTCCCCTGACCCCCCCTCCCGACGAGGAGCAGGCATGGACGACCACGACGAGCCCCGCACCGGGCACCCCTCCCGCAAGGCCGTGCTGCGCGCCGCCCTGGCGGCCGGTGTCGCCGCCCCCGCGGTGTTCATGGGCGCGCCGGCACTGGCCCGGGCCACCGCCGCCTCCCCCGGCGCCCGCCCGGCCCTGACCCCCACCTGCGACGACGGCGACGACCCCACGCCGCCGCAGATGGAGGGCCCCTACTTCAAGCCCAACTCCCCCCGCCGCACGTCACTGCTGGAATCGGGCACCCCCGGCGTGCGCCTCACCGTCTCCGGGTACGTCTTCGGGCTCGGCTGCAGCCCGATATCCGGCGTCCTGCTCGACTTCTGGCAGGCCGACAACAACGGTGCCTACGACAACACCGGGTTCCGCTTCCGCGGCCACCAGTACACCGACGCGCAGGGCGCGTTCCGCCTCACCACGATCGTGCCGGGGCTGTACCCGGGGCGCACCCGCCACATCCACGTCAAGGCGCAGGCGCCCGGCCGCCCGGTGCTGACCACGCAGCTCTACTTCCCGAACGAGCCCCGCAACGCGACGGACTCGCTGTTCGACCCGCGGCTGCTGATGACCGTGCACGACGCGGGCGGCGCCCGGGAGGCGGCGTTCGACTTCGTCCTGAACGTGCCGCAGTCGCCGGGCCCGAGCCCCACCCCGACCACCCCGCCGCCCGGCGGCGGCACGTGGGCGGTGGGCACGGCCTACCGGGCCGGCGACCGGGTCACGTACGGCGGGCGCGGCTACGTCTGCCTCCAGCCCCACACCGCCCAGACCGGCTGGGAGCCGCCGAACGCGCCCGCCCTGTGGCGGGCCGAGTGACCATCGCGGGACGCGGCTGAACCCGAGGGGGGAGCCGCATGGGCCCGGCACCCGGAGCCGGGGTGCCGGGCCCTTCGACGTCCGGAGGATCAGACGGCGGGCGTGATCCGTCCGGTGACCTCGCCCAGGCCGACCTTCACGCCGTCCGGGCCGGGCGCCCACGCGGTGAGCGTGACCTCGTCGCCGTCCTCCAGGAACGTCCGCTTCCCGGTGGACAGGTCGAGCGCGTCCCGCCCGTTCCACGTCAGCTCCAGCAGCGAGCCGCGCTGGTGCGTCTCGGGCCCGCTGACCGTGCCCGAGCCGTACAGGTCGCCGGTGCGCAGCGACGCGCCGTTGACGGTCATGTGCGCCAACTGCTGCGCGGCCGTCCAGTACATGGTGGAGAACGGCGGCTCGGCGACGACCTCGCCGTTGATCTCCACGGTGATGTGCAGCTCGTACCCGCCGGGCTCGTCCTCGTCCGCGTCGTCCAGGTACGGCAGCAGCGGGAAGTCGCGGGCCGGAGGGGCCACGCGGGCCGCGTCCAGGGCCTCCAGCGGCGTCACCCACGCCGACACCGACGTGGCGAAGGACTTGCCGAGGAACGGGCCCAGCGGCACGTACTCCCACGCCTGGATGTCGCGCGCCGACCAGTCGTTGAGGAGCGTCAGCCCGAAGACGTGCTCCCGGAAGTCGCCCAGCGCCACCGGGCGGCCCGTCTCCGACGGCGTGCCGACGACGAAGCCCACCTCCGCCTCGATGTCCAGCTTCGTGGACGGCCCGAAGACCGGCGCCGGGTCGGTTGGGGCCTTGCGCTGCCCGGAGGGGCGCACCACGTCGGTGCCGGAGACCACGACGGTGCCGGACCGGCCGTGGTAACCGATCGGCAGGTGCTTCCAGTTGGGCGTGAGCGGCTCGCCGTCCGGGCGGAACATGCGGCCGACGTTCGACGCGTGGTGCTCGCTCGCGTAGAAGTCGACGTAGTCGGCCACCTCGTACGGCAGGTGCAGCGTCACCGCGTCCAGCGGGTGCAGCAGCGGCTCGACGTCCGCGCGGTGCGCGGGCGACGTCAGCCACGCCGTCAGCGCCCGGCGCACGTCGCGCCAGACCGTGCGGCCCGCCGCCATCAGCGGGTTGAGGGAGGGCTGGGCGAGCAGGCCGGCGTACGACGAGCCGAGCGCGTGCGCCGCGGCCCCGGCGTCCAGGACGTGGCTGCCGATCCGGACGCCGACCCTGCGGCGGCCGGGTTCGTCGGCGGTCGAGAACACGCCGTACGGGAGGTTGTGCGGGCCGAAGGGGTCGCCTTCGGCGAGGTCGAGCGGGCTCGGTGAGGGCTGCTCGGGCATCGGTGCTTGCCTCGCTTTCCACGTGTGTGGGGGACACGTTACGACCGAGGCGCGCGCTTCTCCCAGGCGCGGCGGAGGAGTGCCTCGTCACCCCCGCGGCACACGGGTTCCGCCGTGCTCCGGGGGCGGAGGAACGGCCACCCGCGCCGGCCGCCCCGCGCGCGGGAGACGGCGCTGTGGCCGTACCGGGGACCAAGGCGTCGAGACCCCCTCCCCACACGCGCCGGAGGTGGCACGGGCACCGGGGACGCCGAGGTGGGGGTGGGAGCCACCCTCCGCGCGCGGGAGGCAGGTCCTCCACACCGCCAGCAGGGCTGGCGAGGAGGCGGGACGCCGCCCCCGCGCGGGAGGTCAGGTCCGTTCCGCGTCACCGGCGGCGGGTGGCGGACGGGGCGACGTAGCCCGCCACGGAGACGAGCCGTCCCCGCACGCGGGAGGAGGGTGAGCGGCGGCGTGCCGCGTACCACGGCGGTCCGGCCGCTCCCCCGCGCCTAGGAGGCGGGTCGCCGGGCTTCCGCCACCGGGGCCCGGTCAGCCGCTCCCGCGCGCGGGAGGCGGATGCCGCTGTACGGCCTCGGCAGCGGGGCCGGAGGGCCGCTCCCACGCGCGCGGGAGGCGGATGCCGTCCGGGAAGGGGACGGAAAGGGACGGAAGGGGAGCGTCCGTGTGATCCGCCTCATGCGGCACGGGGGTGCGGGCGCCCGGAGCGGCCCCTCCACGTGCGTGGATCCGGCCGTATGCGCCGATCGCGAACATACCGGGGGTGGCGGGAAGGTGCCCACGGCGATCCAAACGGGACCGGATACGCTGACGTGAGTGAATCCAGCGACACGTCGACAATCCGTGTGATCGTCCGCAGACAGGAGACCCCCTCGTGACCGCAGTCGGGCCGTTCGGGCTGAGCGTGCGGGACCAGGCTCTCGAAGCCGATGTCCAGACAGGGTTGGCGGCTGTCGAGGCCGGACTGCTCGACGCCACCAAGAGCGACGTGCCGTTCATCACGGAGGCGGCGCAGCACCTGGTACGGGCGGGCGGCAAGCGCTTCCGTCCGCTGCTCGCGATGCTCGCCGCGCAGTTCGGCGACCCGCACGCGCCCGGCGTCGTCCCGGCGGCCGTGGTCGTCGAGCTCACCCACCTGGCCACGCTGTACCACGACGACGTGATGGACGAGGCGCTCGTACGACGCGGTGTGGAGAGCGCCAACACGCGCTGGGGCAACTCGGTCGCCGTCCTCACGGGCGACTTCCTCTTCGCGCGCGCGTCGCACATCCTGGCGGACCTCGGCCCCGAGGCGGTGCGCATCCAGGCGGAGGCGTTCGAGCGGCTGGTCACGGGCCAGATCCTGGAGACCGCCGGCCCCCGCGACGGGAACGACCCGGTCGAGCACTACCTGGACGTCATCGCCGGCAAGACCGGCTCCCTGGTCGCCGTCTCCGGCCGGTTCGGCGCGATGATGGCGGGCGCCGGGGAGCGGTTCACGGAGATCCTGACGCAGTACGGCGAGCGGCTGGGCGTGGCGTTCCAGTTGGCCGACGACGTCCTGGACATCGCCTCGGACTCCCACGAGTCGGGCAAGACGCCCGGCACCGACCTGCGCGAGGGCATCGCCACCCTGCCGGTCCTCCACCTGCGCGCCCTGGCGGAGCAGCACGGCCGGGCCGAGGACGTGGAGCTGGTCGAGCTCCTGGAGGGCGACCTGACGGACGACGCCCGCCACGCCGAGGCGCTGCGTCGGCTGCGCGTCCACCCCGCGCTGGAGCTGGCCCGCCGCGACACGGTGCGGTACGCGCAGGAGGCGCGGGCGATGCTGGCCCCGCTGCCGGACGGGTACGCGAAGGCCGCGCTCGTCGAGCTGTGCGACCTGGTGGTGCACCGGGCGGGCTGAACCGTGCCCGCGCGCGTGAGCGGGGCGTTCGGAGCCGTATGGGGGAAGACCCTGACACCGGGTCATCCCAGAGGGGTACGGCAGGTTGATGCCGCGGTCTGATGCTTTCGCGGAGCCGGTCGGGTGGAATGGTCGTACCAGACCACGGAGGTAGCGCAGACATGGCACCGAACGACAGCGACGCACAGACCCCGCGGCCCGCGCGCCGGACAGTGGCGCGGTACGCGGTCCCGGTCGCGGTGGCGGGGGTGGCGGCGGCGACCATCGGGCTCGTCCCGGCGCTCGCGGCTTCCGGTGACCCGGACCTGCCGAAGATCACCGCGCAGGAGCTCGTCGAGAAGATAGCCGCGTCGGACGTCCAGCACGTGTCCGGCACGGTGAAGGTCACCACGGACCTGGGCCTGCCGTCCATCGCCGGCCTCGGTGACCTGCTGGGCGACCGCGCCGCGGCCGAGTCCGCCGACGCGCAGCTCATGCGGTTCGCGACCGGTACGCACACGCTGAAGGTCGCCGCGGACGGCCCGGACCGCCAGCGCCTGACCGTCCAGGACGGCGGCGACGAGTACACCCTCGTGCGCAACGGCGCGGAGACCTGGGTGTACGACAGCAAGTCCGGCAAGGTCCTGCACGACGTGGACGCCGCCCCCGGCAGCGGGGCGGGCGGCCGGGACGCCGATGGCGCCGACGGGCCCCCGGTCACGCCGAAGGAGCTCGCGGCCCAGGCGCTGGCGGCGGTCGACGAGACGACGTCGGTCACCGTCGACGGCACGGCGCGGGTCGCCGGGCGCGACGCGTACCAGTTGGTCATGAAGCCCGAGCAGAGCGGGTCCACGATCGGTTCGGTGAAGGTCGCGGTCGACGCGGAGAACGGCGTCCCGCTGAAGTTCACGCTCACGCCGAGCGGCGGCGGCGCGGCGGCGGTCGACGTCGGCTTCACCAAGGTCGACTTCGGGAAGCCGGACGCGTCGGCGTTCACGTTCACGCCGCCGAAGGGCGCCGAGGTCACCGAGGCGGACGAGGCGCGCGAACCGGCCGCCGAGCTGAAGGAGAAGGACCGCAAGGCGCTGGAGGAGGGCCTGAAGGAGCTGGAGGGTCGGGGTGGCGAGCCGGGCCTGAACGTCATGGGCGAGGGCTGGACCACGGTCGTCGAGCTGGCCGGACCGGGTGGCGGCGCCCCGGCGGGCGCGCCCGAGGGCGGTGCCGCGTCGGAGGAGCTGCCCGCCGGGGCGCAGCAGTTCCTGGACGGCCTGGGCAGCAGGGTCACCGGTGAGTTCGGCTCGGGCATGGTCTTCAAGACCCGCCTGGTCAACGCCCTGATGACGGACGACGGCCGGGTGTACGCCGGCGCCGTGACCGAGAAGGCGCTGGTCGCGGCGGCGAACGACGCCGCGAAGCAGGCCGTGAAGTAGGCCGCGCCGCGGGTACGCGGGCCGGGGCCCGCCGCACAGGCACGGCGGGCCCCGGCCCGCCGCCTCCGGTCCGCCGCTCCTGGCGCGTACGCCGTCCCCGGCCTGTACGCCCTTCCCGGCTCGTGGTGCCGCCCCCGGCCGGGGAGGCCGGGGGCGGAGGTCGCCGGAGCCCGGCGGCTCGGGAGGCCGGGGCTCCGGTGGCTGGTGAGGCCGGGGCTTCGTTCGGGGCCCGGCGGCTCAGAAGGTCAGCGAGAAGGCGCTGATGTAGCCGGTGTCGTACGGCCCCACGTCCTGGACCCGCAGTCGCCAGGTGCCGTTGGCGACCTCGCTGGACGCGTCGACCGTGTACGTCTCCTGGACGTTGTCGGCGGAGTCGTTGCCGGAGTTCTTCAGCCGGTACGCCGTGCCGTCCGGGGCGAGGAGGTCGATGACGAGGTCGCCGCGCCAGGTGTGGACGATGTCCACGCCGACCTTCAGCGCGGCCGGGGCGTTGCCGGTGCGGCCGCTGACGGTGACGGACGAGGTGACGGCGGCGCCGTTGTCCGGGATCGCCACGTCGGCCGTGTTCTGGTACGTGTCACCGGTCGGCGGTTCGGTCGTCCCGGCGGACAGCGTCCACACGGCGTGCGCGAGGGCGTCGCTGTTGCGGTCCAGCGCCGTGTCGTTGATGTTGGCCGTCGTGTCGCACGACGAGTGGTAGCAGCGGTCGAAGGACTGTCCCGCCGTACCGCCCCACTTCTGGGCCTGCGCGGCGGTCTTCGTCCGGCTGGCGCCGGTGAACAGCCCGCCGACCGGGACCCCGGCGCTCTTGAACGGGGCGTGGTCGGAGCGCCCGTCGCCCTCGGTCTCGATCTCCGTGGCGACGCCGATGCCGGTGAAGTAGTCCTTGAAGGTCTTCTCGATGGTCGGGTCGTCGTCGTAGACGAAGTAGCCCGGGTTGGGCGATCCGATCATGTCGAAGTTCATGTAGCCGCTCAGCTTGGAGCGCTCGGTGGCCGGCAGGTTCGCGACGTAGTACTTCGAGCCGACGAGGCCCAGCTCCTCGGCGCCCCACCAGGCGAACCGCAGGTGCTTGGCGGGCTTGAACCCGGCGCGGGACACGGCGAGCGCGGTCTCCAGGACGGCGGCGGAACCGGAGCCGTTGTCGTTGATGCCGGCCCCGGAGGAGACCGAGTCCAGGTGGGCGCCGGCCATGAGGACCTGGTTCGGATCGCCGCCGGGCCAGTCGGCGATCAGGTTGTAGCCGGTGGCGCCGCTGGACGTGAACTGCTGGAGGGTGGTGGTGAACCCGGCGGCGTCGAGCTTCGCCTTCACGTAGTCGACCGACGCCTTGTAGCCGGGGCGGCCGTGGGCGCGGTTGCCGCCGTTGGCGGTGGCGATCGACTGGAGCTGGGTGAGGTGCGCCTTGACGTTCGCCAGCGGGACGTCCGGGGCGGCGGCCGTACCGGCGGGCGTCGCGGGCGACGTGCGGGCCGTGGTGGGAACGGCGGTGACGGGCGCGGCGGTGGCGGCGGGCGCGGCGGTGGCGAGCAGGCCCGCGAGGGCGAGGACGGTGGCCGCGGCGGTGCGTCTGGGCATGCGGGACACGGAGTGCGTCATGTGGGGGCTCCGGGATTCCGTACGGGGATGGGGACGGAACGTGCGAGACGCCCCGCGAGGGCTGTTCGCGGGGCGTTGGAGCTGTGGTGCGTGTGACCGGTCTGCTCAATCGTGCGGTGTTGAATGTACAGCGACAATTCATCCGCGCGTCAAGGGCGGTTTCCGGTCACCGGAGCCCGCATATCGGACGGTTCGGCGCTACTGCACGCAGAACTCGTTTCCTGCCGGGCCGCCATGACGGTCCACCGGCCGCCCTGCCCATCCGGCCGGGCGACCTCCGCGGCCCGGCCCCGCCCGGGGCCCGTGTGCGCGTCGATGCGGAGCCGGTTCTTGGCCGCCTTCTCCTCCGGGACGCGCTGGAACGGCAGGCGGCGGCCCGGGCCGACGTCCGCCCCCCTCCCCTCCTCGCAGGGGTTGTCCGGATGGCGGACGGCGGCCGGATCCCGTCACGCCCGGCGGCCGCACACCTCGACCGTCAGGCCGGCCGGCGCGTGCCCCAGGTCGAGGAGCCGCTCGATGGGCGCGTCGCGGTCCTCGACCGCGTGACCCGGCGTCCGCGCCCAGAGGTCGACCCGGGTGTGCGGGTCGGCCGCGTCGATCACGGGCTTCCAGTGGAGTGTCGTCGTGCGGCCGTTCACCGGGCTTGCGTGGCGGAGTCCGCCACAGGCGTCGTCCCGCGCGCGCCGGAGGGCTCCCCCTGCCGCTTCGCCCCGGGGCGCCCCGCCCCGGAGCCGCTGCCGACCGGCGGGCCCGCCCCGGCGGCCCGCCGTGAGGCGTTGGACCCGCCGGACGGGCTGCGGGCCCGGACCGCCGCCGGGGCCGCCCCAGCTCCGGGCCGCACCTCGCCGCGCCTCGCCCCGCCGTCAAGGATCCACGTCCCGGGTCATCGGCGCGGATCCGGTTCCCGCGGCACGCCGGGGTCCTCGTCCGGCGGGTACTCCTCGACGATCTCGCGCACGTCGGGGTCCGTGGAGGCGAGCGCGGCGCGGCGCCACTGGTCCATGAGGCGGGTGTCGCCGATGTCGTCGAGGGTCAGTGCCAGGGCGCGCATCGCGAGGGAGTCCGTGACCTCGCTGTCGTCCCGCAGGGTCGCGGCGACCAGCGGGGCGAGGTCGTCGTGGAGATCGGTGGTCCTGCTCAGGGTCCGCAGGATCTCGCGGCCGAAGATCCCCGGCTTGTTGATGCTCAGGCAGTACTCGTACAGCTCGGGCACCAGGGCCCGGACCACGTGCGGGTGGTCCGCGCCCACCTCGCGCAACAGGCCCAGGGCCTCCTGTGAGCCCCGGCCCGTGTCCAGCGCCCTCCTGAGCACCGGCACCGGGTCGGCCGCGAGGAACCGGCCCCTCGCGGCCGCGTGCCGCTCTTTCGCCTCGTCCAGTTCCCTTTCGAGCGCGTGACGTTCGCGGTCCGCCTCCAAGAGCTCTTTCCAGGCCCGCTGCGCCTCGGGTTCCTCGCTGTCGTCGAACAAGACGTCCCGTAAGGTGTCGAGCCAGCCCACGCCTTCCCCCCTGCTGTCCGCGGCGTTGTCCGCCGCTCCGCTTCCCACAGCGCCTTCTGAGCGTTCTGAGCCTTCTGGGGGGCAGACAGCCGCGAACCCGCGAAGGTTGTCCTCCCGCCACCGCGAAACGCGGAGGGACGCGAACGACGGCGCACCCGTCGACTCCCCCTCCCGCCCCGGCCGCCGCGGCTCCACGGACCGCCGCGGCAACCGCCGCGAGGCCCGCGCACCGCACCCGTACGGACTCTCGACACCGAGCCCCTACGGGCTCCTGGCGCCGCCCCGCCCGGGGCCGGTCTCAGGAGCGGGGGGCCTCCGCCGCGGCGGGCTCCGGGGCGGTGGCCTTCGCCGCCGCCCGGGCCGCCAGCCGCACGGCCTCCGCCCGCGTCCGCCGCGCACCGCGCAGGGCGTCCCACGTGAGCAGCGTCAGCGCCAGCCACACCAGCCCGAACCCGGCCCACCGCTCCGGCGGCATGGCCTCCCGGAAGTACAGCACTCCCACCAGGAACTGGAACACGGGCGCCAGGTACTGCAGCAGCCCCAGCGTCGACAGCGGCACGCGGATCGCCGCCGCGCCGAAGCACACCAGCGGCACCGCCGTGACCAGGCCCGTCGACACGAGCAGCGCCGTGTGCCCCGCCCCCGCGGCGCCGAACGTGGAGGACCCCTGGAGGCCCAGCCACACCAGGTAGCCGACGGCCGGTAGGAACAGGACGGCCGTCTCGGCGCCCAGCGACTCCAGCCCGCCCAGGTTGACCTTCTTCTTCACCAGCCCGTACGTCGCGAAGGAGAACGCCAGCACCAGCGAGATCCACGGCGGCCTGCCGTACCCGACCGCCAGCACGACCACCGCCACGAAGGCGATGCCGACCGCCGCCCACTGCGCCGGGCGCAGCCGCTCCTTCAGCAGGACGACGCCCATGGCGATGGTGACCAGCGGGTTGATGAAGTACCCGAGGGACGACTCGACGACGTGGCCGGCGTTCACGGCCCAGATGTAGACGCCCCAGTTCGTGGTGATCACCGCTGCCGCGACCGCGATGAGCCCCATCTTCCTCGGCTGCCGCAGCAGCTCGGGTATCCACGCCCAGCGCCGCATGACCAGCAGCGCGAGCGCCACGGCCACCAGGGACCAGGCCATGCGGTGGGCGACGATCTCCACCGCGCCCGACGGTTCCAGCAGGGGCCAGTACAGGGGGAAGAGGCCCCAGGCGCCGTAGGCCCCGATCCCGTAGAGGAGTCCCGCCTTCTGGTCGCCCCCGCCGCCGCTCCTCGCCGCCACTGGCCGCCCCGCTTCCTGTCCCGGACGTCACCGTCCCGCGCCGCGCTGTCCGCTCGACGGTAGCGCCGCGCGGGACGGCGTGTCATGCCCGTATCGCCATACGGTCATGACGTGTCCGTTCCGGGGCCGCCCTCGGACACGGCCCCGGGGCGCCCGCTACAGGGCCTTCAGCGCGGCGGCGACCGTCTCGGCGAGCGGGGTCGTCGGCCGGCCGATGAGCCGGGACAGGTCGCCGCTGGTCCCGGCCAGCCGGCCGCGCGCGATGGCCTCGTCGACGTCGACGAGGATCGCGGCGACCGGCTCGGGCACGCCCGCGCCGGTCAGGATCCCGAGGTGGGTCTCGGCGGGCACGTCGGTGTACGCGATGTCCCGGCCGGTCTGCCGGGAGAGCTCCGCCGCGTACTCGGCGAACGACCACGCCGTGTCGCCGCTCAGCTCGTACGCCGCGCCGAGGTGGCCGTCCTCCGTCAGGACGGCGGCGGCCGCGGCCGCGTAGTCGGCGCGGGCGGCGGAGGCCACGCGGCCCTCGCCCGCGTTGGCGACGACGGCGCCGTGCGCGAGGACCGGGGCGAGGTTTTCCGTGTAGTTCTCGGTGTACCAGCCGTTGCGCAGGAGCGTGTACGGCAGTCCCGAGTCGAGGATCACCCGCTCGGTGGCCCCGTGCTCGGCCGCCAGGTCGAAGTCGGCCTCCGGCCCGCCGAGGACGCCGGTGTACGCGAGCTGGGCGACACGAGCGGCCTTCGCCGCCGCGATCACGGCGGTGTGCTGCGGTACGCGCCGCCCGACCGCGTCGCCGGAGACCAGCAGCACCCGGTCGCCCGCCGCGAACGCGCCGGCGAGGGTCTCGGGCCGGTCGTAGTCGGCGACGCGCACTTCCACGCCGCGCTCCGCCAGGTCGGCGGCCTTCGTCTTGTCGCGGACGGCCGCGGCGATGGACGCGGCCGGTGTGCCGCGCTCCAGCAGGGCATCGATGACGAGACGGCCCAGGCGGCCGGTGGCTCCGGTGATGACGACGCTCATGGTGCTTCTCCGTTTCGAGGGGATCGAGCACCCACGTTATACGCAGCGCTTTCTTTTTGAAAGCGCCTCCCTCAGGGGGCGTACGGGCAGGTGGGTGGGCGCTGAGCGGCGTGCGGACTCCGGTCCGCCGGACACGCGGTCCCACCGCCCCCTGGTCCCACGGCCTCGCAGTCCCGCAGTCCCGCGGTCCCACCGCCCCGCGGCCCGTCGAAGTCACCGGGGTCGCCGGGGTCGCCGGGGCCTCCGAGGCCGTCGAGCCGGCCCGCCGGGCAGACGACGAGGCCCGGTCCGGGATCCGCGCGGGATCCGGGACCGGGCCTGCGACCGGCCGGGGCGGCGTCAGCCGACGACCGTCCACGTGTCGTTGCCGGCGAGCAGGGCGGACAGGTCGCCCTTGCCGCGCTGCTCGACGGCGGCGTCGAGCTGGTCGGCCATCAGCGCGTCGTAGACGGGCCGCCGGACGCTGCGGAAGACGCCGATCGGCGTGTGGTGCAGGGTGTCCGGGTCGGCCAGCCGCGACAGCGCGAAGGCCGTGGTCGGGGACGCGGCGTGCGCGTCGTGGACCAGCACCCGCGCCTCGTTCTCCGGCGTGACGGCGACGACCTTCAGATCGCCCGTCGCCGGGTCGCGGACGACGCCCTTCGACCCGTCCGGGCCGAAGCGGATCGGCCGGCCGTGCTCCAGGCGGATCACCGCCTCCTCCGCCCGCTCCTTGTCCTTGAGCGCGTCGAAGGCGCCGTCGTTGAAGATGTTGCAGTTCTGGTAGATCTCCACCAGGGCCGTGCCGGGGTGGTCGGCGGCCTGCCGCAGGACCTCGGTGAGGTGCTTGCGGTCGGAGTCGACCGTCCGGGCGACGAAGCTCGCCTCCGCGCCCAGCGCCAGCGACACCGGGTTGAACGGCGCGTCCAGCGAACCCATCGGGGTCGACTTGGTGATCTTTCCGACCTCGGAGGTGGGCGAGTACTGGCCCTTGGTGAGGCCGTAGATCCGGTTGTTGAACAGCAGGATCTTGAGGTTGACGTTCCGCCGCAGCGCGTGGATCAGGTGGTTGCCGCCGATGGACAGCGCGTCGCCGTCACCGGTGACGACCCACACGGACAGGTCGCGGCGCGAGGCGGACAGGCCCGTGGCGATGGCGGGGGCGCGGCCGTGGATGGAGTGCATCCCGTACGTGTTCATGTAGTACGGGAAGCGGGAGGAGCAGCCGATGCCGGAGACGAAGACGATGTTCTCCTTCGCCAGCCCCAGCTCGGGCATGAAGCCCTGCACGGCGGCGAGGATCGCGTAGTCGCCGCACCCCGGGCACCAGCGGACCTCCTGGTCCGACTTGAAGTCCTTCATGGACTGCTTGCCCTCGGCCTTGGGCACCAGGGTCAGGGCTTCACTGGGCATCGATGGCCTCCTTGAGGGCCGCGGCGAGCTGTTCGGCCTTGAACGGCATGCCGTTGACCTGCGTGTGGCTGCGCGCGTCGACCAGGTACTTCGCGCGGACGAGCGTGGCGAGCTGCCCGAGGTTCATCTCGGGGACGACGACGGTCTCGTACCGCTTCAGGACCTCGCCGAGGTTCGCCGGGAAGGGGTTGAGGTGGCGCAGGTGGGCCTGCGCGATCGTTTCGCCGGCCGTGCGCAGCCGGCGTACGGCGGCGGTGATCGGCCCGTACGTCGAGCCCCAGCCGAGGACGAGGGTGCGCGCGGCGCCGCTCGGGTCGTCGACCTCCAGCTCCGGGACCGCGATCCCGTCGACCTTGGCCTGGCGGGTGCGGACCATGAAGTCGTGGTTGGCCGGGTCGTACGAGATGTTGCCCGTGCCGTCCTGCTTCTCGATGCCGCCGATCCGGTGCTCCAGACCGGGCGTGCCGGGCAGCGCCCAGGGCCGCGCCAGGGTCTGCGGGTCGCGCTTGTACGGCCAGAAGACCTCGGTGCCGTCCTCCAGCGTGTGGTTCGGGCCCGTCGCGAAGGTGACACCCAGGTCCGGGAGGTCCTCCGGGTCCGGGATGCGCCACGGCTCGGAGCCGTTCGCCAGGTACCCGTCCGACAGGAGGAACACCGGCGTCCGGTACGCGAGCGCGATCCGCGCGGCCTCCAGGGCGGCGTCGAAGCAGTCCGCCGGCGTCCTCGGCGCCACCACCGGCACCGGGGCCTCGCCGTTCCGCCCGTACATCGCCTGGAGCAGGTCCGCCTGCTCGGTCTTGGTCGGCAGGCCCGTGGAGGGGCCGCCGCGCTGGATGTCGACGATCAGCAGCGGCAGCTCCAGCGACACCGCCAGGCCGATCGTCTCGGACTTCAGCGCCACACCGGGCCCGGACGTGGTCGTCACCGCCAGCGCGCCGCCGAACGCCGCGCCCAGCGCCGCGCCGATGCCGGCGATCTCGTCCTCCGCCTGGAAGGTCCGCACGCCGAAGTTCTTGTGCTTGCTCAGCTCGTGCAGGATGTCCGAGGCCGGCGTGATCGGGTACGACCCGAGGAACAGCGGCAGGTCCGCCTGGTGCGCGGCCGCGATCAGCCCGTACGACAGGGCCAGGTTCCCGGAGATGTTCCGGTACGTGCCCGCCGGGAACGCCGACGTGGCGGGGGCGACCTCGTACGAGACGGCGAAGTCCTCCGTCGTCTCGCCGAAGTTCCAGCCCGCGCGGAACGCGGCGACGTTCGCCTCCGCGATCTCCGGCTTCTTCGCGAACTTCTTCCGCAGGAACTGCTCGGTGCCCTCCGTCGGCCGGTGGTACATCCACGACAGCAGGCCCAGCGCGAACATGTTCTTCGACCGCTCCGCCTCCTTGCGGGACAGGCCGAAGTCCTTCAGCGCCTCGACCGTGAGGGTCGTCAGCGGTACGGGGTGGACGCGGTAGCCGTCCAGCGACCCGTCCTCCAGCGGCGAGGTCGCGTAGCCGACCTTCGCCATCGCCCGCTTCGCGAACTCGTCCGTGTTGACGATGATCTCGCTGCCGCGCGGCACGTCCCCGATGTTCGCCTTCAGCGCGGCCGGGTTCATCGCGACCAGCACGTTCGGCGCGTCGCCCGGCGTGAGGATGTCGTGGTCCGCGAAGTGAAGCTGGAACGACGACACGCCCGGCAGCGTCCCGGCGGGCGCCCGGATCTCGGCGGGGAAGTTCGGCAGCGTCGACAGGTCGTTGCCGAACGACGCCGTCTCCGACGTGAACCGGTCCCCCGTGAGCTGCATGCCGTCACCCGAGTCGCCCGCGAAGCGGATGATCACCCGGTCCAGACGGCGGATCTCCTTCGCGGGGACGCGCTGCACCGGGGTGCCGCGCTGTTCCCCGGCGCGCTGTTCCCCGGCGGCCGCCTCGTCGGCCGCTCGCGTCTCGCGCGCCGCCTCGCCTGTCTGCTCGGCCGGGCTACTGACCTGGCTGGTCACTGAACTGGACCTCCCTCGAGACAAGGGGTCTCCCCGCCGTCGGCGGGAGAACGCTCGGAAGACGGCCGGACGACCGGCCGTCCCGAGGCCCACCCTACGTCGGTAAGGGTTCCCTTCCCTGGACAGCTCGAATAGTGGACGTTCTGATAAGACGCCTGTTTGTCCTGGAACATCATGCTTCGTATCCCCCTGTGTTCCACCGGAACGGCGCTCCCGGCCCGGTCTTTGGTCCTAGGCCCTCCGGGGGGCCGGGGCCGGATCAGGAGTCGCCGGCGGTTCAGGAGCGGTCACCGGCGGTTCAGGAGTTCAGATAGGTCAGCACCGCGAGCACCCGGCGGTGATCCCCTTCGCTCGGGGAGAGCCCCAGCTTCAGGAAGATGTTGCCGACGTGCTTCTCGACCGCCCCGTCGCTCACCACCAGCTGCCGCGCGATCGCCGAGTTCGTCCGGCCCTCGGCCATCAGACCGAGGACCTCCCGCTCGCGCGGCGTCAGCCCCGCCAGCACGTCCTGCCGGCGGCTCCGCCCCAGTAGCTGCGCCACGACCTCCGGGTCGAGCGCCGTGCCGCCCCGGGCGACCCGCGCCACCGCGTCCACGAACTCGCGGACCTCGGCGACCCGGTCCTTCAGCAGGTAGCCCACCCCCCGGCTGCTGCCGGCCAGCAGCTCCGTCGCGTACCGCTCCTCGACGTACTGCGACAGCACCAACACCCCGACCCGCGGGTGGTCCCGGCGGAGCCGCACGGCGGCCCTGACCCCCTCGTCGGTGTGGGTCGGCGGCATCCGCACGTCCACGACGACCACGTCGGGCGCCGCCCCGCCGGCGGCCAGCGCGTCCACCGTCCCGATCAGGGCGTCCGCGTCCCCGACCCCCGCGACGACCTCGTGCCCGCGGTCGGTCAGCAGCCGGGTCAGGCCCTCCCTGAGCAGTACGGAATCCTCCGCGATGACCACCCGCACCCTGTCGTCCACGGCCGTGCAGCCCCCCACTCCCGATCGGCTCCGGACGGCGATGTCCACCGTCACCACCAGCATCGCAGCAACTTCGGCCGTGTGGGCGAACAGTGTTCAACTGCGTTCAACCGCGCCAGGGCAGCTCGGCGGTGACGGTCGTCGGACCGCCCCGGGGGGAGTGGACGACGAGGACCCCGTCGACGGCGTCGAGGCGTTCGGCGAGGCCGGCGAGGCCGGTGCCGCGGGAGGGGTCGGCGCCGCCGTGCCCGTCGTCGGCGACCTGGAGGAGGAGGCGGTCGCCGGTGCGCCGGACGTCGACGGTGGCGTGGCGGGCGCCGGCGTGCTTGGAGACGTTCTGGAGGAGCTCCGAGACCGTGAAGTACGCGATGCCCTCGACAGCGGCGGCGGGCCGCTCCGGCAGGTCCACGGCGACCGCGACGGGTACGGCGCAGCGTGAGGCGATGGCGGAGAGGGCGGCGTCCAGGCCGCGGTCGGTGAGGATCGCGGGGTGGATGCCGCGGGCGAGGTCGCGCAGTTCCTGGAGGGCGAGCTTCACCTCGCCGTGGGCCTCCTCGACCATCCGGGCGGCGGCCGCGGGGTCCTCGGCGGCCTTCTCCTTCGCCAGCCCCAGGTCCATGGCGAGGGCGACGAGGCGGGCCTGCGCGCCGTCGTGCAGGTCGCGCTCGATGCGGCGCAGGTCCGCCGCCGCCGCGTCCACCACGACCCCCCGGCCCGACTCCAGCTCCGCGACCCGCCGCTCCAGCTCGTCCGACGGCCCCAGCAGCCCCCGCACCATCGCCCGGTCGGCGTTGGCCATCACCCGAGCCAGGTACGGCAGCGCGGGCCACAGCGCCACCAGCGCCACCAGGGTCACCGCGCACGTCAGCACGCCCCACGGCAGCCGCACGAACCCGTACAGCACCGTCCGCCACGCCACCGCGTCCTGCAGCGCCGCCCAGGCCGCGTCCGCCACGCCCCCGCCCGGACGGCGCGGCGGACGGCTCGGCTCCTCGATCCGCACGCCGAGCAGCCCCCGGGCCCGGGCCCGCTCCGCCCGCCCGACCAACCGCGCCCCGGCCAGCCCGGCCGCCAGCAGCGGCAGCCCGACGACCGTCACGGACAGCGCCGCCCCCACCGCCACCGTCATCGTCACGTAGACGAACGCGACGAGGGATACTGGGAAGTTCGACAGGAGGTGGGCGATCTCCTTCCACGTGGCCGTCCCGAGACCGGCGCGTCCCGCGCGGGAGGGGAGAGCCGGGGCCGGGTGGTCGCTGCGCGTGGTCATGGCGTCCAGCCTGCCGGGCCGCAACCCGGCGGCGCCATGGGGTACATGGGCGGGGTCCGGTGGGGATAACCCCACCCCGGGTGCGGCACGGCTGACCCCCGGACTTCGCCAGGGCCTAGACTCCCGTGCGTACAGATCGCCGGATCGCCGGATCGGCGCCCGCGGGGGCAGGAAGAGGGAGGGACGGACGTGCCGGACCAGACCGGACTCGACGTGCCGGACCAGACCGGACTCGCGGCCGACTACTTCCAGAGCTACTCGGCCGTCGGACTCCTCGCCGTCATCGGAGTCCTCTTCGTGGCCGTCGCGTTCACGGCCGGGCGGCTGCTCCGCCCCGTCGTGCCGACACCGGAGAAGCTCCTGACGTACGAGTGCGGCGTCGACCCCGTGGGGGAGGGCTGGGCCCACACCCAGGTCCGCTACTACGTCTACGCCTTCCTCTACGTGATCTTCGCGGTCGACTCGATCTTCCTCTTCCCGTGGGCGACCGTCTTCGCCGAGGCGGGGTACGGCGCCACCACGCTCGTCGAGATGTTCGTCTTCCTCGGCTTCCTGGCCGTGGGACTGCTCTACGCGTACAAGAAGGGCGTCCTGACATGGACGTGACTCCCGGCGCCACCGGCGCCACCCGCGTGCCGTCCGAGCCGGTGCCGCTGCCCGAGCCGCAGAGGCTGGGCGTGCTGTCGCGGCTGGCGCCCGAGCCGATGAAGGTGGTCCTGAACTGGGGCCGCCGCTACAGCCTGTGGGTCTTCAACTTCGGGCTGGCCTGTTGCGCCATCGAGTTCATCGCGGCGTCGATGGCCCGCCACGACTTCATCCGGCTCGGTGTGATCCCCTTCGCGCCCGGCCCGCGCCAGGCCGACCTGATGGTCGTGTCCGGCACGGTCACCGACAAGATGGCGCCCGCCGTGAGGCGCCTGTACGAGCAGATGCCCGAGCCGAAGTACGTGATCTCCTTCGGTGCCTGCGCCAACTGCGGCGGCCCCTACTGGGACTCGTACTCCGTCACCAAGGGCGTCGACCAGATCATCCCGGTCGACGTGTACGTACCGGGCTGTCCGCCGCGTCCCGAGGCGCTCCTCCAGGGCATCCTGAAGCTTCAGGAGAAGATCGCCCGCGAGTCCCTCCACGAGCGGTACGGCCGGGGGGCGTCCCGCCCCTCCACCGCCGCCCTGCGCAGCGGCCTCGTCACCCCGCCGCCCGCGCCGGGAGGCGGGACGCGGTGAACGCGTACGACACGCTGCCCGACGCCGTCACCGACGTCTTCGGCGCGGAGGCCACCGCCGAGCGGGCGTACGACCTGCTGACGGTCGACGTGCCAGCCGGCGCGTGGATCGCCGCGCTGGAGACCGCCCGCGACAAGCTGGGCTGCACCTACTTCGACTGGCTGAGCGCCGTCGACGAGCCCGGCACGGGCTTCCGCGTCTGCGCCCACGTCGTCGCGCTGGAGGGCGGCCGGGTGCGCCGCCTGCTCCTGCGGACGACGGTCCCGCACGGCGCCCCCGCCCTGCCCACGGCCGTGGACGTGTACGCGGGCGCCGCCTGGCACGAGCGCGAGACGCACGAGATGTTCGGCGTGGTCTTCGAGGGCCACCCGAACCCGGCGCACCTCCTGCTCCCCGACAACTTCGAGGGCCACCCCCTCCGCAAGGACTTCGTCCTGGCCGCCCGCGTCGCCAAGGCGTGGCCGGGCGCCAAGGAGCCGGGCGAGTCCGAGCACGGCGGCCCCAAGCGGCGCCAGATGCTGCCGCCCGGCGTCCCCGACCCCAACGAGTGGGGCCCGCTGAAGGGCCAGCTCCCGCCGGCCCCGGCCCGTCCGGCCCGCGCCCCGCGCGCGGGCGCGGCCGACCGCCCGCCGCGCCGCACCCGTACGGCGGGCGAGGGCTCGGCCAGCCAGACGGCCGGGGCGCCGGCCGCGGGCCCGGGGCCGGAGGCCGCCACTCCAGGCTCTATCCCGGGCTCCGTCCCGGAGGTCGCCGCCCCGGGCTCCGCTCCGGAGGCGGCTGCCCCCCGACCCCGCCGTACCCGCTCGGTGGGCGAGGGCTCGGCCACGCAGCGCCGCAGCCGCTCGGCCACCGAGGGCTCGGCGAGCCAGCGCGGGAGCACCACCCCCCAGCCCGAGAACGCCACCCCACGGCCCGAGAGTGCCGCGCCGCAGGGCGGGGACGCCGTGCCCGGGAGCGGGGACGTCGCGCCGGAGCGCGACGGCTCGGCGCCCGAGCGCCCCACGCCCGCCCCGGCGGCGCCCCCGCGCACCCGCAGCGCGGACGCCCCGTGGAACAACCCGCGCCCCGCGTTCGACGACCCGGCGTCCGACCCGGCCCCCGCGCCATCCGCCCCGGACCCGTCCGACCCGGAGCCCCGTCCCGACGCCGCTCCTGCGTCCGACCCGGAGCCTCGCCCTGGTGCCGCCTCCGCGTCCGACCCGGAGCCCCGTCCCGCGTCCGACCCGGCCCCGGGCCCGTCCGGGCGGCCCGAGCCGCAGGCGACCCCGGAGCCCCGCCCCGGCACCGGCCCGGCGTCCGACCCGGCCCCCGCCCCGGACTCCGGTTCCGAGCCCGACTCCGCCCCCGCTCCCGAGCCCGCCCCCGCCCCCGACCGACGACGTTCCGAAGGAGACGCGTGAACGACGTACTCGACGTCGCCCTCCGCCTGGTCGTCGTCTTCGCCGTGTTCCTCGTCCTGCCCCTCGTCGTGGGGCAGACCGAGCACAAGGTGATGGCGCACATGCAGGGCCGCCTCGGCCCCATGTACGCGGGCGGCTTCCACGGTTGGGCACAGCTCGTCGCGGACGGCGTGAAGTTCGCGCAGAAGGAGGACGTGGTCCCGGCCGACGCCGACCGCCGCGTCTTCCAGCTCGCCCCCGCCGTCGCGCTCCTCCCGTACCTCCTCGTCCTCGTCGCCATCCCGATCGGCCCCGGCGAGGGCGCGGTCGGCGTGGCCGTCGACGCGGGCGTCTTCTTCGTCCTCGCCGTCATGGGCGTGGGCGTGCTCGGCTCGCTCATGGCGGGCTGGGCGTCCGCCAACAAGTTCTCCCTCCTCGGCGGCCTCCGCACCACCGCGCAGCTCCTCGCGTACGAACTGCCGATGCTGCTCGCCGCCGCGTCGGTCGCCATGGCGGCCGGCACGGTGTCGCTGCCGGGCATCCTCGACGCGTTCGAGTGGTGGTGGCTGCCCTGGCAGATCGTCGGCGCCCTGGTCTTCTTCGTCGCAGGCCTCGCCGAACTCCAACGCCCGCCGTTCGACATGCCGGTGGCCGACTCGGAGATCATCTTCGGCGCGTACACCGAGTACACCGGCCTCCGCTTCGCCCTGTTCCTGCTCGCCGAGTACGCGGGCATCGTCGTCCTGTGCGGTCTGACCACCGTCCTCTTCCTCGGCGGCTGGCACGGCCCGTTCGGCGCCGACGGCCTGGGCTGGGTGTGGACGCTCCTGAAGACGGCCGTGCTCGCCTTCGTCGTGATCTGGCTGCGCGTGAGCTACCCGAGGCTGCGCGAGGACCAGTTGCAGAAGCTCGCCTGGACCACGCTCGTGCCGCTCGCCCTCGCCCAGATCGCCCTCACCGGCATCGTCAAGGTGGTGATCCAGTAATGGCTCCGTTCCCCGGATCCGGTCTCGCCAAGGGCCTGGCCGTCACCCTCCGGACGATGACGAGGAAGAGCCACACCGCGCAGTACCCCGACGTCCAGCCCGAACTGCCGCCGCGCTCCCGCGGCGTCATCGGTCTGTTCGAGGAGAACTGCACGGTCTGCATGCTCTGCGCCCGCGAGTGCCCCGACTGGTGCATCTACATCGACTCCCACAAGGAGACGGTGCCGCCCGCCGCGCCCGGTGGACGCGAGCGCAGCCGCAACGTCCTCGACCGCTTCGCGATCGACTTCTCGCTCTGCATGTACTGCGGCATCTGTGTCGAGGTGTGTCCTTTCGACGCGCTGTTCTGGTCGCCGGAGTTCGAGTACGCGGAGGAGGACATCCGCGACCTCACCCACGAGCGGGACAAGCTCCGCGAGTGGATGTGGACGGTCCCGGAGCCGCCCGCCCTGGACCCGGGCGCGGAGGAGCCGAAGGAGCTGGCCGCCGCGCGCAGGACGGCCGACAAGCTCGCCGCCCAGCAGGCCGCCGAGCGGGAAGCCGCCGCCCAGGACGCCTCCCGGGCCCCCGGCGAGGCACCCGGCCGGAACGGCACCGGCGACACCCCCGGCACCACCGCCGAGGGAGGCACCGCGTGACCTCCGCCCTGCCCCTCGCCGCCCCCGGCTTCCTCTCGCCCACCGGCACGGAGATCGCGTTCCTCCTCGTCGGCGTCGTCACCCTCGCCGCCGCGGTCGTCGCGGTCACCACCCGCCAGCTGGTGCACGCCGCCCTGTGGCTGGTCGTCGCCCTCGGCGGGGTCGCCGTCGAGTACCTGCTCCTCACCGCCGAGTTCATCGCCTGGGTCCAGGTCCTCATCTACGTCGGTTCCGTCGTCGTCCTCCTCCTCTTCGGACTCATGCTCACCAAGGCACCCATCGGCCGCTCCCCGGACGCCGACTCGGGCAACCGACCCGCCGCCCTCGTCGTGGCCGCCGCCGCGGCGACCGCCCTCGTCTGGGTCGTCGTCGACGCCTTCCGCACCACCTGGATCGACCTCGACGGCCCCGCCCAGGGCACCACCCGCGTCTCCGGCGAGATGCTGTTCCGGAACTGGGTCCTCCCCTTCGAGGCGCTGTCCGTCCTGCTGCTCGCCGCGCTCGTCGGCGCGATCGTCCTCTCCCGCAAGGGCGACAAGGACACGGAGGGGAAGCGCTGATGCACCTCGCCTACCCGGCCGTCCTCGCCGTGCTCCTCTTCTGCACCGGCCTGTACGGCGTCCTCGCCCGCCGCAACGCGATCCTCGTCCTGATGTCCGTCGAGCTGATGCTCAACGCCGTCAACCTCAACCTCGTCGCCTTCGACGTCTGGCTCCGCGACGCCCTCCACGCCGGTCAGGCGCTGACCCTGTTCACCATCGCCATCGCCGCCGCCGAGATCGGCATCGGCCTCGCGATCGTGCTGATGGTCCACCGCAACCGCGGCACCGCCGACATCGACCGGCTCCGTGACAACACCGAGCCCCCGGGCGGCGCCGAGGCCGACCACGAGCAGACCGGCAAGAAGGCCGAGGCCACCGCGTGACCACCACGACCCTCGCCGTCCTCGTCCCCCTCCTCCCGTTCCTGGGCGCCGCCGCCGGCCTCCTCCTGGGCCGCGCCGCGCCCGGCTTCGTGCGCCCCCTGGCCGTCCTGCCGACCGTCGCCGCGCTCGTCCTCGCCGTCCTCGTCGCCGTACGGCAGGGCGGCGGCCGGGCCGTCGACGCGGCCACCCAGCTCACCCCGACCGGCTCCGTCCCGATCGAGCTGGCCCTCCACCTCGACGGGTTCGCCGCCCTCACGGCCGTCCTCGTCGGCGTCGTCGCGTCCTGCGTGCAGATCTACTCCACCGGCTACCTGCGCGACGACCCCCGCTACCCCTCGTACGCGGCGCTCGTCTCCCTCTTCACCTCCGCGATGCTGCTCGTCGTCTACTCCGGCGACCTGATGGTGCTGCTGGTCGGTTGGGAGATCATGGGCATCTGCTCGTACTTCCTCGTCGGCCACTACTGGGAGACCCCCGAGGCGCGGGCCGCCTCCCTCAAGGCGTTCCTCGTCACCAAGCTCGGCGACGTCCCGTTCCTCATCGGCCTGCTCGCCCTGGCCGCCGACGCCGGCACGTTCCGGATCACCGGCGTCCTCGGCTCCGTCGCCGCGGGCGGCATCGACCACCCCACCCTCGTGGCGCTGCTGCTCCTCGCCGGTGTCGCGGGCAAGTCCGCCCAGTTCCCGCTGCACACCTGGCTCCCCGACGCGATGGCCGGCCCCACACCGGTCTCCGCGCTCATCCACGCCGCGACGATGGTCGCCGCCGGTGTCTACTTCGTCGCGCGCCTCCTCCCCCTCTTCGCGGCCTCCGCCGCGGCCATGACCGTCCTCGCCGTGATGGCCGCGCTCACCATGGTCGGCTCGGCCCTCGCCGCGCTCGCCCAGGACGACATCAAGCGCGTCCTCGCCTACTCCACCATCGGCCAGCTCGGCTACATGTCGGGCGCCCTGGCCGTCGGCGACCGCGGCGCCGCCGTCTTCCACCTCCTGTCGCACGGCGCGTTCAAGGCGCTGCTGTTCCTGGCCGCCGGTGTGGTCATCCACGCGGCGGGCACCAACTCGCTCGCCGCCATGTCCCGCATGAGCGGCCTCGCCCGGCGCGTCCCCGACGCGTACTGGACGATGACGGTCGCCCTCCTGGCGCTCGCCGCCATCCCACCGTTCGCGGGCTTCTTCTCCAAGGAGGCCGTCCTCGTCGCCGCCGAGCACACCGCCCTCGGCGACCGGAACGTCGCCCCGGCCGGCGCCGGCTGGACCGTCTTCGCCGCCGGACTGCTCACCGCCCTCCTCACCGCCGCCTACGCGGCCCGCCTGTGGCTGCTCGCCTTCCGCGGAAGGGGCACCGAGGCCCCCGACCACGGCCGGCAGCCCATCGCCATGAGCACCGTCCTGTGGGTGCTCGCGGTCCCCTCCCTCGCCTTCGGACTGGCCGTCACCTTCCTCGACGACTGGTTCGACGGCAACGCCCTCACCCCGACCACCACCACCGCGGTCCTGGGCACGGGCCTCGCCCTCGTCGGCGGCCTGGTCACCTACGCCGCCTGGCGCCGCGCCACCGCCCGCGCCGCGCACGTACCGATCGGCGCGGTGGCCGCCCACCCCGAAGCCGACCCCGCCGTCTCCGAGGCCGAGGCCATCGCGACCCACGTCCCGGCCTACGGGTCGATCGCCTCCGCCCCCGACCCGGGCGACCCCGGACGCCTCCTCCTCGGCCCGCTCCACCGGCACGCCGCCACCGGCTTCCACCTCGACGCCGTGTACACCGCCCTGTTCGTACGCCCCGTCCGCGCGGCGGCCTCCCTGGTCCGCTTCCTCGACCGCGAGGTCGTCGACACCTACGTACGCGGAGCGGGCGCCACGACCGGCCTGCTCGGGGCGGCCGTGCGCCGCGCCCAGACCGGCAACGTGCAGACATACCTCAGCGTCCTGCTCGCCGGTTCCGTCGTCCTGGCGGTCGCCGCCGTCCTCGTCGCCGCCGGAGCGTGAGCCGTGATCGATATCAGCGAATCCGTGATGCAGTTCCTCCTCGCGTTCCTCGTCGCCGGCCCGCTCGTCGGCGCCGTCGCGGCCCTCCTGCCCGCCCCGCCCGGACTGAGGGGGAAGTCACCGGACCAGGCCGTGCTCCGCCACGGCGTGACCGTCACCGGCGCGATCCTCGCCGCCGCCCTCGTCCTCACGCTCGGCTTCGACCACGACCAGCCCTCGAAGATGCAGGCCACGACGGACATCAGCTGGATCCCCGCGCTCGACGTGCGGATCCACCTCGGTGTCGACGGCATCTCGCTCCCCCTCCTGGTCCTGACCGCGCTGCTGACCTTCCTCTGCGCGCTGTACGGCTACTTCAAGCAGCCCGCCGGCCCCTCCCCGAAGGCGTTCGTCGCGCTGCTCCTGGTCCTCGAGTCCGGTACGCTCGCGGCCTTCGCCGTCCTCGACCTGCTGCTGTTCTTCCTCGCCTTCGAGATGGTGCTCATCCCGATGTACTTCCTCATCGCCCGCTGGGGCGGCGAGGGGCGGCAGCCCGCCGCCTGGAAGTTCATCCTCTTCACCCTCCTCGGCTCGGTCGTCATGCTGCTCGGCCTGCTCCTCATCGGGCTGAAGGCCGGCACCTTCGACATGGTGGCACTCGCCACTGACAACGGCCGTGACCTCAGCACGTCGCTTCAGGTCATCGCCGTCCTGGCGATCGGGATCGGGCTCGCGGTGAAGACCCCGATGTGGCCGCTGCACAGTTGGCTCCCCGACGCGCACACCGCCGCGCCCACCGTCGGCTCCGTCCTCCTCGCCGGCGTCCTCCTCAAGATGGGTACGTACGGGTTCGTCCGGATCGTCCTTCCGATCGCCCCCGAGGGCATGCACGTCTTCGCCCCGTACCTCGCCGCCTTCGCTGTCGCCGGGATCATCTACGGGTCGCTGGCCTGCCTCGCCCTCGCCCGGACCGGCGCCCGGGGCGACCTGAAGCGGCTCATCGCCTACTCCTCCGTGGGCCACATGGGCTTCGTCCTCCTCGGCATCGCCACCATGACCCCCACCGGCGTCAACGGCGCGCTGTTCGCCAACATCGCCCACGGCCTGATCACCGGCCTCCTCTTCTTCCTCGTCGGCGCGATCAAGGACCGCTGCGGCACGGCGGACCTCGACACCCTCGCCGGCGCGACCGGCGCCGCCCTGTACGGCCGCGCGCCCCGCCTCGGCGGGTTGCTCGCCTTCGCCGCCGCCGCCTCCCTCGGCCTGCCCGGACTCGCCGGGTTCTGGGGCGAGATGCTCGCCATGTTCGGAGCGTTCCGGCCCGCCGAGGGCCTCAGCCGGCCCGCGTTCCTCACCTACATGGCCGTCGCCGGCTTCGGCACGCTGCTCACCGCCGCGTACTTCCTCGTCGTCGTACGCCGCGTCTGCATGGGCGCCGGACCCGCCGCCGACCGGCCGCCGCTCGCCGACGTCCAGCCGTACGAGTTCGCCGCCTGGACCCCGCTGGCGGCCCTCACCGTCCTCGCCGGACTCTGGCCCGCGGTCCTCCTCGGCCTCACCGACCCGGCCGTGCAGCAGCTTCTCGCAGGAGGCAAGTCGTGACCGCCGCAGCCGTGACCGCCGCCCCCGCCACCCTGGCCGCGGCGCCCGCGAGCGGCGACCTCGTGCAGACCGTCGACTGGGCCGCCATCGCCCCGCCGACCATCGCCGCGGTCGTCGCCCTGGCCGTCCTCGTCGCCGACCTGTTCCTCCCGCAGGCCCGCAAGCAGCTCCTCGCCCAGGTGGCCACGGCCAGCCTCGCCGCCGCGCTCCTCGCGCTCGTACCGCTCCGCTCCGGCGACCGCTCGACGTTCTGCCTGACCGGGAACCCCGGCGCGTGCAGCTACACCGCCGACCACTTCACCCTCGCCATCCAGCTCCTCGTCCTCGGCGGGGCCCTCCTCACCGCCCTGCTGTCCGTCACGAACACCAGGGAGGAGCTCCCCGCCGGCGAGTTCTGGTTCCTGCTGCTGTCCTCCGCGGCCGGCGCCGCCCTGCTGCCCGCCTCCCGCGACCTCGCCACCCTCGTGGTCGCCCTGGAGGTCGCCTCCCTCCCCGCCTTCGCGCTCGTGGGCCTCAAGCGCGGCGACCGCATGTCCGGCGAGGCGGCGCTGAAGTTCTTCCTCTCCTCCGTCACCGCGACCGCCGTCACCCTCCTCGGCGTCAGCTTCGTGTACGCCTCGACGGGCACCCTCCACCTCACGGAGATCGCCCGGCAGCTCGACGACGTCCCCGCGCAGCTCGGCACCCTCGCCGAGGCGGGCGTCGCCCTCACCCTGGTCGGTTTCGCCTTCAAGACGGCCGCCGCGCCCTTCCACTTCTGGGTGCCCGACACGTACGTCGGCGCGCCGCTGCCCGTCGCCGCGTACCTGTCCGTCGTCGGCAAGGCCGTCGGCTTCACCGGCCTCGTCCTCGTGACCGTCGTCGCCTTCCCGTCGTACGCGGACGTGTGGGGCCCGGCCCTCGCCGTGCTCGCCGCGCTCACCATGACCGTGGGCAACGTCGCCGCGCTGCGGCAGGTCCCCACGCGCGCGCGGAGCGCGGTCCGCCTCCTCGCCTGGTCGTCCGTGGGCCAGGCCGGCTACCTCCTGGTGCCGATCGCCGCCGCCGCGTACTCCAGCGACGACCGGATCGGCGCCACCGTCGCGTACGCCCTGATGTACGCCGTCGTGAACCTGGGCGCCTTCGCGGTCGCCGCCCTCGTCGCCCGTACGCACCCGGCGAACCGGATCGCCGACTACCGGGGCCTGTACGCCACCCGGCCGGTCACCGCCCTCGCCATGGGCTTCTTCCTGCTGTGCCTGGCCGGGCTGCCGCCCGGCGTCATCGGCCTGTTCGCCAAGGTCGTCGTCTTCTCCGCCGCCGTCGACGCGGGGCTCGGCTGGCTGGCCGTGGTCATGGGCGTGAACGTGGTGGCCGCCCTGTACTACTACCTGCGCTGGACGGCCGTCCTGTTCCGCGCCCCGGAGGGCGCCGCCGGCGAGGCCCCCGTACGGCACCGCGCGCCCGCCCCCCTGGCCGCGGCGATCGCACTGACCGCCGTCGCCGGCGTGCTGCTGTCCGGCTACCCCCAGGGGGTCCTCCGCTTCGCGGCGACCACCCTCTTCTGACGGCACGCCCACCGCATCACCCGAACGGCCCAGCGCCCGCCCGGCGCGCGGCAGGGAACCCACCACTCCCGCCTGGCGTTGACCAGTACGGGAGCGTCCACTGGAGAGTGGAGAGACATCAGCGAAGGGTTCCCCTGCCGCACCACTTGGAGGGCGTACCGTGCACCGCCGGCACAACGGGCTCAGGACCGCCGTACTCCTCGGAGGACTGTCCGCGCTGATCATCCTGATCGGCGGTTTCTTCGGGCGCACGGGCCTGGTCGTCGCCGTCCTCGTCGCCCTCGGGACGAACGCCTACGCGTACTGGAACAGCGACAAGCTGGCCCTGCGCGCGATGCGGGCCCGCCCGGTCAGCGAGTTCGAAGCACCGCAGCTCTACCGGATGGTCCGCGAGCTGTCCACGCAGGCCCGGCAGCCGATGCCCCGGCTGTACATCTCGCCGACGCAGGCCCCCAACGCCTTCGCGACCGGCCGCAACCCGCGCAACGCCGCGGTGTGCTGCACGGAGGGCATCCTGCGGCTCCTCGACGAGCGTGAGCTGCGCGGCGTCATCGGGCACGAGCTCAGCCACGTCTACAACCGGGACATCCTGATCTCGTCGGTCGCCGGCGCCCTCGCCTCCGTGATCGTGTTCCTGGTGAACTTCGCGTGGCTCATCCCGATCGGCCGCTCCGACGACGACGAGGGCCCCGGCCTCCTCGGCATGCTCCTGATCATGATTCTCGGCCCGGTCGCCGCCTCGGTCATCCAGTTGGCGATCAGCCGCTCCCGGGAGTACGAGGCGGACGACTCCGGAGCCCGGCTCACCGGCGACCCGCTGGCCCTCGCGAGCGCCCTGCGCAAGCTGGAAGCGGGGACGCAGCGGTTGCCGCTGCCGCCCGAGCCGCGCATCGAGACCGCGAGCCACATGATGATCGCCAACCCGTTCCGGCCCGGCCAGGGCATGGCCCGGATGTTCTCCACCCACCCGCCGATGGCGGAACGCATCGCCCGGCTCGAACGGATGGCGGGGCACCGCCCATGAAGACGATCCTCAACATCATCTGGCTGCTCCTCGCCGGCCTGTGGCTGTTCCTCGGCTACGTGCTCGCCGGACTCCTGCTGTGCGTCACCGTCATCGGCATCCCGTTCGGCGTGGCCGCCTTCCGCATCGGCGGGTACGCGCTCTGGCCGTTCGGCCGCACGGTCGTCGACCGCCGGAGCTCGGGAGCCCCGTCCTTCGTCGGCAACGTGCTGTGGCTGCTCCTCGCCGGCTGGTGGCTCGCCCTCGGCCACGTCGTCACGGGCATCGCCCAGTGCGTCACGATCATCGGCATCCCGCTCGGCATCGCCAACTTCAAGCTGATCCCCGTGTCCCTGCTGCCCCTGGGCAAGGAGATCGTCCCCAGCGACCGGCCCTTCACGAGCCGCTGGTAGCCGGTTGTCCACAGGCTGAGCCGAATGTCGGTGGCGTGAGTCACCATGGACGCATGAACGACTACGAAGAGTTACTTTCCTGGGGTGTGGCCGTCGCGGCCGACGACGTGCTCTCCCGGGCTGGCAGGCCCCGGCGCCCACCGGCCCGGCCATCCCCGGCCCCGCCCCTGGTGTCGAGGCCGCCGGCGCCACCCCCGGCCGCCCGCCGCCCGCCCGCTAACGTCCGCGCACCCGTCCCCGCCCCTGCCCCGACCGGGCGCGCACGGCGTAGAGGGCCGCTCCCGCCGCCAGCACCCCCGCGCCCGCCAGGACCGACGACGGCGGCAGGGAGAAGGCCAGCACCAGACACCCGGCCAGGCCGCAGCCCGCCAGGAGCCGGACCGGCGACAGCCGGGTGCCGAGCGTCCACGCGGAGGCGTTGGCGACCGCGTAGTAGACCAGCACGCCGAACGACGAGAACCCGATCGCGCCCCGCAGGTCCGCGGTCGCCGCCACCACCGCGACGACCAGACCCACCACCGGCTCGGCATGGTGCGGCACCCCGAACCGCGGGTGGACGGCGGCGAGCGTACGGGGCAGGTGGCCGTCCCGCGCCATCGCCAGCGTCGTCCGGGACACCCCGAGGATCAGCGCCAGCAGCGAGCCGAGCGCCGCCACCGCGGCGCCCACCCGCACCACCGGAACCATCCAGTCGACGCCCGCCGCCCGCACCGCGTCCGCGACCGGCGCCGTCGACCCACCCAGCCGGTCCGCGCCCAGCACCGACAGGACGGAGAGCGCCACGCACGCGTACACCACCAGCGCGATACCCAGCGCCAGCGGGATCGCCCGCGGGATCGTCCTCTCCGGGTCCCTGACCTCCTCCCCGAGCGTCGCGATCCGCGCGTACCCGGCGAACGCGAAGAACAGCAGCCCCGCCGCCTGCAGCACGCCGCCCGGCGAGGCGCCGCCGCCCAGTTCCAGCCGTCCCGCGTCCGCCACGCCCGACCCGAGGGAGGAGACCACCACGGCCGCCAGCACCGTCAGGACGACCACCACGATCGACCGCGTCACCAGCGCCGACTTCCGCACACCCCCGTAGTTCACGGCCGTCAGCGCCACCACGGCGGCCACCGCCACCGCGTGCGCCTGCCCCGGCCAGACGTACGCCCCCACCGTCAGCGCCATCGCCGCACACGACGCCGTCTTGCCGACGACGAACGCCCAGCCCGCCAGGTACCCCCAGAAAGGACCCAGCCGCTCACGCCCGTACACATACGTGCCGCCCGACGCCGGGTAGCGCGCGGCCAACCGCGCCGACGCCATCGCGTTGCAGTACGCGACGGCCCCCGCCAGCGCCAGACCGACGAGGAGCCACGTCCCGGCGGACGCGGCGGCAGGCCCGAGTGCCGCGAAGACGCCGGCGCCCACCATCGACCCCAA
Organism: Streptomyces tamarix; assembly: GCF_032423885.1. NCBI lineage: Bacteria > Bacillati > Actinomycetota > Actinomycetes > Kitasatosporales > Streptomycetaceae > Streptomyces > Streptomyces tamarix. Next base: position 131,939 of record NZ_JAWCTQ010000005.1, read on the forward strand.
TCCGATGACAACCGCGTCGAACACCCCGAGCGACCGCCGCAACGCCTCAGCCATGAGCGGCACCCTACTGAGGCCCGCCCCCCGCCCCACCGGCGGCGGCCGGCCGCACGGCACCGGAAGGGAGGACGGACGCCGGCACCCGAAGGGACCTACCCGCCACCGGCGAGCCCGGTCTCCCGCAGGGTGATGTTCAACCGTCCGGTACGCGGGCCCACCGCGGGGTCGCCCGTGCCCGGATACACCTTCGGCACGCCGTGGTACGCGAACCGCGACGGTCCGCCGAAGACGAACAGGTCCCCCGATTCCAGCCGCACATCGGTGTACGGCCGCCCCCGCCCCTCCGCGTTGCCGAACCGGAAGAGGCAGCCGTCGCCGATGCTCAGTGACACGACGGGAGCCGCCGACCGCTCCTCGCGGTCCTGGTGCATGCCCATGCGCGCGTCCCCGTCATAGAAGTTGATCAGCGCCGCGTCGGGCCGGTACCCGTCGTCCTCCCCGTACGCCGCGGCGACGGCCTCCCGCCCGAGGTCCCCGAGCCAGCCGGGGAAGGCCGCGACGGGCGCCCCGTTCACGTCGTCGGCGGTCCGCGAGTACCGGTACGGCAGCCAGTGCCAGCCCAGGCACACGGTCCGCACCGACATCACCCCACCGCCCGGCAGCACGGTGTGCCGGATCGGCACCGGCCCGCGCGCCCACGCCCGGCACGCCTCGACCAGTTCCCGCTGCCGCTGCGGGGACAGCCACCCCGGCACGTGCACCGCGCCGGGCGCGACCTCCACCCGCCCGCGCCCCAGCGGGAACAGCGCGCCCGTCACCGTACGAGCGCACCCTCCAGGCCGAGCAGCCGCTCCTTGCGCTCCGGCCCCGCCGCGTACCCCCGCAGCGAACCGTCCGCCCCGATCACCCGGTGACAGGGCCGTACGACCAGCAGCGGATTGCGCCCGATGGCCGTCCCCACGGCCCGCACCCCGGCACCGGAGACGCCCACGCGCGCCGCGATCTCCCCGTACGTGGTGGTCATGCCGTACGGGATGTCGTCCAGCACCCGCCAGACCCGCCGCTGGAACGGCGTCCCCACACCCTCCGGGGCCAACGGGAGGTCGAACGCCTTGGTCCTCCCCGCGAAGTACTCCTCCAACTGCTCGGCGACGCGTGTGAACGCCTCCGGTGCGTGCCGCCACCCCTCCCGCACGGTGACGGCGCCCTTCTGCTCCGGCAGGGACAACGACGCCAGCGCCACGGCCCCGTCCGGGGTCTCCTCGCCCGTCAACAACATGCTGCCCAGAGGCCCGTCGACCCGCGCGTACACAGTCATGTCCCCAGTCTGACCCGGCCGCACACCCGCCGCTGGCGGAATTCCGACACGAGGCCCCACGAGTCGGGGGCGGACCGGCCACCGGGCCGCGTCCGCTCCCGCCCCGCCCACCGACAGGGCCAGCGGTGGTGCACGTACCGCCCGCACTCGTTTCTGGCCCGCACTGAACCCGGAAAGGGAAGGTGACGTGCGGGTACCACGATCAGTGATTGCCGCCGTCTGACGGCGTTGCTCGTGGTCGTGCGCCCGCGCGTACGCCCTCTCGCGTCCGCTCCTCGGAAGTGGTCCACGGCCTGTGACGCGAGCGGCGCCGCCCGGCGAAGTACTCACCGTGTCGCCCGGCGATCTCGGTGAAGGCCCCGGCGCCAAGGCTCCCTTCCTCGACCTCGTCGGCACCCTCCTGCTCGGCAGGGACAGTGAGCACCGCCCGGCACGGCCCCCTTCGGTGAGCCGCCCGACAAGCAGCGTCTCGCCCGGGGCCGTCGACGTACGCCCGGGGCCGTCGACGTACGCGTTCGCGGCGATGTCGCCCATGACTCCAGTGCGTGACCCCCGCCGCCCACCGACCGGAGACTTTCGGACACGGCCCTGAAGGCCCCGGGAGCGACACGCCGCGCGCGGTCACTCATCCGTCTCCCACAAGCCGCGGGTGCCGAGGGAGACCTGGGGGAGCTCCTGGCCGTCTCTCTCGGCCTCGAAGAAGTCCAGCTCCGTGGGGTCCAGGTCCAGAGCCGCGCAGACCTCCTCGTGGAGCACGACGAAGGCCATGAACCTCTCCTGTTTCCACTCCTCGTAGTCGTCCCCGCTCCTGCTGAAGACGGAAGGTTTGAGGTCGAACACGTCGTCCGCCCAGTGTCGGAACCAGTCGAAGACGTGGTTCGCCGCCTCGGCGACGCCCTCATCCCCCAGCTCGCCCAGCTTGTCGGTGGCCGCGCGGGCGACGGACGCCGCGCTGCGGCACCTCCTCAGGTTTTCGATCGGAAAGCCGGTGGAGGAGAGCACCACCGCCGCGACCAGATCGGAGATGGACTTGTGCCACCTGGTCATCTCGTTCTGGAACAGCCGGTACGCCCGGATGAGACCCGCTCTCGGGGAAGGATCTTCGGGTGCCACGCGGTTGGGGTCCGAGAGCCGCAGCAGCTCCTTGTAGCGGAACATGGCCTGGCGGTCGATGTCTCCGCGATCGAAGCGGGTGTGGCAGTTCGGGCACAGGACGATCATGTTGTGGAAATCGTGCCTCTGGACGCGGTGCCAGGGCACGATGTGTGCGATCTCCAGAGGGGTCGCGCGGCACGTCGGTATCGCGCACCGGTGGCCGGCTTCGACCAAGAGCTGTCGGGCTAACGGGCGAGGCACCTTGGTGCGGTTCGTGGCCATGCGGAAAGCGTAGGAGGCACCACCGACAGGGCAGCCGGGCGCGGCGGGATCACCCCTCCGGTCGAAGGGGAGGGATGGTTTGCGGCTCACGCGCACGCGGCTCGGGTGTGCCCGGTGGCGCTCTCCCAGGAGCGGCCGTCAAAGTGTCAGGCCTACATCAGGAGCGATGCGAGGGTGGCGGCTGCCTGGCAGGAGTGGGGCGGTCCTGTCGTACCGGGTGGCGGTGCCGCGCCACTGCTTGGGGCGGTCGAAGCACCGTTCCACGACGTTGCGGTGTTTGTGGACGTCACGGTCGAAGGCCGCCCGCCGAGGCTGCCCTTCCGGGCCCGGTTGCGGACCTGGTCGGCCCGCTCGCGGATCGTGTGGGCGACGCCCCGCCGGGCGGGGCCAGGTGCGGATCGCCTTCGAGCCGCAGCCCCTTGTCGCCGATGACGTGATCGGGTCGTCTCCAGGGCCGTCCCGGTACGGGACACGCGGATGGCGCCCATCAGGGTGGTGAACTGGGGGCAGTCGCCTGTGTTCCCGCCGGTCAGGGCGAACGGGAGCGGGCGTCCGAACCCGTCGCAGACCAGATGAATCGTGCAGGTCGGGCCGCCCTTGGACCGGCCGGGCGCCGGGGCGTGGAGCCCCCTTTTCGGCCCTGGCGGCGTGCTGGTGGGCGCGGACGAGGGTGGAGTCGATCGACCGGCCAGTCGATGTCGCCCGCGGCGTACGCCTTCGCCTGCGCGGCCCGCAGCATCCGTTCGAACGTGCCGTCCGCCGCCCACCTGCGGAAACGGGTGTGGAGCGTGGTCCACGACCCGTACCGTTCGGGTACGTCCCGCCGGGCGACCCCGGTGCGGACCTTCCACGCGACCCCGGTGCGTACCTTCCACGGGATCCCGTTGAGGACCATCCGGTCGTCCAGCCGTGGCCGCCCCAGCGCGGGCCGGGGCAGCAACGGTCGTATCAGACCTCAACTCTGCGCCGGACGGTTCACGGCGGCGTGTCACCCCGCCACGATCCACACCCCACAAACCCTTCAACGACAGGGTCCAGCAGGGTCTCAGCAGGGCAGAGGCTTGCTCAGCGGTAGTTCACGAACTGCAACGCGAAGTCGAAGTCCTTGCCCTTCAGCAGCGCGATCACGGCCTGCAGGTCGTCCCGGCTCTTGGAGCTGACCCGCAGCTCGTCGCCCTGCACCTGGGCCTTGACGCCCTTGGGCCCCTCATCGCGGATGATCTTGGCGACCTTCTTGGCGTTCTCCTGGGAGATGCCCTCCTGGATCGTCGCGAAGATCTTGTACTCCTTGCCGGACAGCTGCGGCTCGCCGGCCTCCAGCGACTTCAGCGAGATCCCCCGCTTCACCAGCTTGGTCTCGAACACGTCGAGGATCGCCTTGACCCGGTCCTCGGAGTTCGCCTGCATCAGGATCTTGTCGCCGGACCAGGAGATCGACGCCCCGACGTTCTTGAAGTCGTAGCGCTGGGAGATCTCCTTCGCCGCCTGGTTGAGGGCGTTGTCGACCTCCTGCCGCTCGACCTTCGAGACGATGTCGAAACTGGAGTCGGCCATGTCCTGTGGCTCCTTGCATCGGGTGGTGGGAGAGCGGCGGCCCAGCGCCGACCGCCACCCCAAGCCTAGTCACCCCACCCACCCCGGGCGCTGATCAAATCCGGTGGCGGACCACCCCTGGGGATCGGGTATTGTTTACGTCGTTGCCAGGGAGCACCCCCGCGAGGAGGAGCTTCAAGGCGGCATCCCATGGCGGTGTGCCCGAGTGGCCAATGGGAGCGGACTGTAAATCCGTCGGCTTAGCCTACCCAGGTTCGAATCCTGGCGCCGCCACTGGAAGTGATCGGCCCCCGACCAGCAGAAACGTTGGTCGGGGGCCGTTCGTTTTGGTTGGGGCGGCCGGCTGGGCGTCCCGGACTGTCTCGCTGCATCCCGCCTCGTACCGGCGTGTCTGGACGGGGCGTGGACGGGTCCAGCCGCCGCCTGCTTTCGGCCTACGGGCAGACCGCCTCGGCTACGCCGTGCCGCCTTCGCGGTGCGGGTTGAGCCGGGCGGAGACCTTGGCGTTGGCTGCCTCGTCGCCGCCCTTCAGGAACTCCGCGCACACCCGGAAGGGACGGCCGTGCTGCGGCCGGCGCACTGGGCGATGAGCCGGAGCCCCACGCCGGAGCTGAGCCACGTGGACACGGAGGCGTGACGAAGATCATATGACTGCTCGGTCGGCTTGGTTTCCCGCTCGGGCAAGAGGGAGGGCGTCTTCCCGGGCGCGGGCCCGGACCGCCCCGTATCCGCTCTCCTGGACCATGCCGCCGCGCGCCGCGCGTCGTGCGGAAGAGGCGGCCGTCGCCGGCGGGGCCGTACAGGGTGACGTGCCGGCGGAGCAGGGCCACCGGTTCCGGCGGCATCGGAACGTGGCGGACCGTCCTGCGGGCGCGGTCGGTGCTTGAGGCCCGGCGGTCGTGGGACTCGCCGGTGTCCGTCCAGGAACTCCCGGAGCGCGCCCGGCTCTCCCGTAGCCGGGTCACGCCCCACCCGCGGCGGGGGAGCTCGCAGCCCTGGAGCCGGAGCCCCGCAGTTCGCCGGGGTGCGCGGCCGAGTAGGAGACGCAGCCGAAGAACGCCTCCGGGCGCCTGCCGCGATTGCCCTGCTTCCGTACGGCGGTGAGGGGCGCGGCGGCCTGGACGGGTTCCGGTACGACCTGTGGGTCCTCCTCCTCCGCGCCTCCTACGTGCCTTCTCCGTGCCTTCCAGCGCACGGACGGGGAGCGGGTTCTCCACGAGCAGCTCGGCGTCCATGGCGAAGCCGAGGGCCTGGTGGAAGACGGCCCGCTCCCGGGCGGTGACCGAACCGGAGGGGGCCGTGCCGTCCAGCCGCCGGGGTGGGGAGGCCGGCGGCTGCCGCGTACTGGTCAGCCGGCCACGCCGCCGGCGAACGGCATCGTCCGCCATCGGTCGATCGACGGCTTCACGTACTCCGCCAACGGGGGAAGCTGCGGCGCGAGTGCGAGGCAGGCGATGACCCGCAACATCCCCACGGCGTTCACGAAGCCGAGAACGTCCTCGTCCAGCGGCCTCATGCCGTTGCGCCGCGCACCGCGGTTGTAGGCCGATTCGGAGTCGGGTCCGAGGGCGGCCAGGTCCCACTCGACGGGGCCCAACGTGACCAGCTCGAAGTCGGAGTAGAGGTCCCCGTCCACTCCGGAGAAGATGTTCACGGGCGGACAGTCGCCGTGGACGGGCTGGAGGTCGATCCCCGGGAACGCTTCCTCGAACACGGCGCGTGAACGCACCAGGGGCTCCAGGACCTGCCACTCGCGACGTGCACGGTCCAGATCGCCCGGGCCGATGAGATCGGGGCGCTCTGCGAGCAGAGCGAGGCTTTCCTCGACGAACCGCGGCTCGGCCGCGGACAGGAACGCCAGCCGGCCCGGGTACGCGCGCATCGCGGCGTGCAGATCGGCGACGCTCTCGGAGTTCGCCGCGTAGTCGGGCTCCTTGTTCCGGTCCTCCTCGACGAACTGCCAGAACGTCATCGAGAACCCGTCGCGCTGAACGGGTTCCCGTGGCACGAGGGGACTGGGCGGGATCACGGGGGTCCCCCGGTCCGCGAGCCACCGTGTCACGTCCAGTTCCGTCTGCTGGCGGCGCGTCAGGGAATCGAGATCCGTGCAGGGCGGCAGGACGGTGGGAACCCGGGCCACGACCGGGGAGGGCGCAAGGTGGACCACGACGGAGAACAGGTCGTGGAGCACCGTGGCATCGGTCACGGTGAGACCGAGCCCGCGCCCCGCTCCGACAGCCGCGTCGACCGCAGCCGAGGTGCGTCGGGTGAGCTGCTGGGATGTCAGGAAGTCGGCCATGGCCCGATCCTTCCACGTCGCGCAGCGGGTGGGGCGACGGTTCACAGCCGGTGCCGTTCGCCGAATTCCCTGCTCCGGAAGTCACGGTGGGCCGGCTTTCACCCCCACGCGTTCCGGAGCCCCAGGCGTTCCGGAGCCCCACGCGTTCCGGAGCCGCCCGGGAGCCGGATCCGCCGGGAGACGGCTGAAGAGCAGGCTGGTTCTGGAGGGACGGCTCCCTGAAAACCGCTGCTGCCCAGGGCTCTTGGCGCGTACGTCAACAGTGGCCGGACGTGCGGCGCACACCCGGGGCGGACGAAGGCCCCCGACCCGGAACCGGCGTCGCCGCCCGGCGCTCGGGGCGGTGAGCGCCGGGGGACGAGGGCGGTCGGGTCAGTTGCCGGTCACGGCTCTCACCGCCACCGGGATCGGGGTCCGGCCCGAGACGAGTTCCAGGGTCAGGCCCGCCGTCGCCGGGGTCTCCAGCAGTTCGGCCAGGACCGCCGCCACGTCGTCGCGGGGGACCGGGCCGCGGCCCGTCGTCGCCTCCAGGCGGACCAGGCCCGTGCCCGCGTCGTCCGTCAGCGCGCCCGGGCGCAGGATCGTCCAGTCCAGGGCGTCCTTGGCGCGTACGTACGCGTCCGCCGCGCCCTTCGCGCGCAGGTACGCGTCGAACACCTCGTCGCCCTCGTGCGCCGGGTCCGCGCCCATCGACGACACCACCACGTGCCGCCGCACCCCCGCCCGCTCCGCCGCGTCGGCGAACAGGATCGCCGCGTCCCGGTCCACCGTCTCCTTGCGGGCCGCTCCGCTGCCCGGCCCCGCGCCCGCCGCGAAGACCGCCGCGTCCGCCCCCTGCAGGACCGCCGCGACCATTTCCAGGGACGCCGACTCCATGTCCAGGAGCACCGGTTCGGCGCCCGCCTCGCGCAGGGCGTCCGTCTGCTCCGGCTTCCGGATGATGCCCGCGACCTCGTGCCCGGCCGCCGCCAGCAGGCGCTCCAGGCGCCGCGCGATCTGGCCGTGTCCTCCAGCGATGACAATGCGCATGCTCACGACCGTACGGCCCACGCGCGCGTAGCGCTCACCATCGGGGGGCCAGGGGTGCCGCAGAGGGACAGATACGGCCCACGCGCGTAGCGCTCATCCAGCAGGATCTCTCCGGCCGGAGCAAGCCGTGGTACGGCCCAACGGCCCACGCGCGCGTAGCGCTCACGGACGCACGTCCGGCCGGGCCTGCCGGGGCAGCTCCGGCGCCGCCGAGTCGCAGTACTCCCGCACCGCGCTCGTGCGCGCCACCACCCGTCCCCGGTGCACCACGATCCGGCTGTACGCCAGCGACAGCACCCCGGCCAGCCGCTCCCCGCGCACCGCCAGCAGCTCCGCCGGGAACCCCGCCTCCACCCGCACGGGCGGCAGCCCCATCGCCTCCCGCGCGGCCTCGCTCACCGCCCCGTACGCCTCCGTCGGCCGCAGCCCGCACTGCGACACCAGCAGGTACGCCGCCTCCAGCGGATCACCGCGCCCCACCGGGTTCGCCAGGTCCCGCAGCGCACCGCTGCCCGCCGCGATCCGCACGCCCGCCGAACGCAGCAGCCGCACCGGCGCCACGCCCCGCACCTCCGTACCCGCGCATCCGCCCTGCGGCAGGCACGTCACCGTCACCCCGGCCGCCGCCAGTCGGTCCGCCACCCGCGTCCGCGCGTCCACCGGCAGCCGCGCCAGCGCCCCGCACGGACCGATCACCACCCCCGGCCGCAGCCCGCCCGCCATCGCCGCCAGCCGCGCCAGCCGCGCCGGGTCGTCACCGTCCGTGTGCAGGTCCACCGGGCAGCCGTGCTCCGCCGCCACCTCCAGCACCGCCTCCGCGTACCCCGCCGGGTCCGGGTCGAGGTCCGGGCAGCCGCCCACCACCGACGCGCCCATCCTCACCGCGTCCCGCAGCATCGCCAGCCCGTCCGCCCCCGCCACGCCCGTCAGCAGCCGGGGCACCGCCACCGTCGCCAGGTCGGCCAGCCCGCGCAGCGAACGACGCGCCTGCAGTACGGCCTCCAGCGGTGCCAGCCCCTGCACGTCCCCGATCCGCACGTGCGCGCGCAGCGCCGTCGCCCCGTGGCCCAGCTGGAGCAGCGCCGCCTCCGTGGCGCGCCGCTGGACGTCCTCGGCGGCGTACGAGACGGGGCCGGCCGCGTCACCGCCGAGCGCCGTGTCGGCGTGGGCGTGCGGCTCGGCGGGAGCCGGCAGCAGGAGGTACCCGGCGAGGTCGACGCGGGCGCCGTGGGAGCCGAGGCTGCCGGGCGTGCCGACGGCCTCGATCCGCCCCCCGCTGAGCCGTACGTCGACGGTCCTCCCGTCGGTGAGGCGGGCGCCGCACAGCAGCAGCGTGGTCGTGTCGGTGGTGGCGCCCTCGGGCGGCCACGGCTGCTGGCTGTCAGAGGACATCGGGCTCCTGGGGAGGTCACGGGGGGTGCCGGGCGTCTGCGGGGCAAGATCGCGCGGCGTGAGCCGAGCCTAGGGCGCCGCCGTCCGGGCTTCGAGGAGGAGCGCAATAGTCGTACCGGGCGTGGGCCGCGGGCGCCGCGCGGGGCGCCGGCCCCGGTGTCGTCCGGGGCGTCCCCGCCGCCCTCCGGGTGCCGTTCGCGGGGTCTCCGGGGCGCCGGCAACGGCGCGGCCGGCGAGCCCGGCCAAACGGATTTGGGTGAACGGCCGCGGACCGTGTAATGTCTTCATCGCTCGCCCCAATAGCTCAGTCGGCAGAGCGTCTCCATGGTAAGGAGAAGGTCTACGGTTCGATTCCGTATTGGGGCTCTGGTGTGGGGAGATCCTCACCTTCGGGTGAGGTGATCCATACATCAAAGCGGTGTAGCTCAGTCGGTAGAGCAAGCGGCTCATAATCGCTGTGTCACCGGTTCAAGTCCGGTCACCGCTACTCCCAGTAGCCGATTGTGGGGTCGGTCCTTCGATCGGCTACTCTTTTCTGCGTTCCATCCGTCCATCCGTCCGTCAAGGAGCACTCACGTGGCTGCCACCGACGTCCGCCCGAAGATCACGCTGGCCTGCGTGGAGTGCAAGGAGCGGAACTACATCACCAAGAAGAACCGGCGTAACAACCCGGACCGTCTTGAGATGAAGAAGCACTGCCCGCGCTGCAACGCGCACACTGCGCACCGCGAAACGCGCTAAAAACAGGCTCGTACACGAGGCCGTCCCCACCGGGGGCGGCCTCGTGTCGTTTCCCCAGCAAGCCCACCACAGAGCAAGGACACCAGGAGGTACCGGGCACATGGCGCTCGACCAGTCCTTCGTCGGGCGGAGCTATCCGCCCACCGCGCCGTACGAGGTCGGCCGGGAAAAGATCCGCGAGTTCGCCGAGGCCATCGGGGACGCGAACCCGGTCTTCACCGACATGGAGGCCGCGAAAGCGCTCGGGTACCCCGATGTGATCGCCCCGCCGACTTTCGTGTTCGCCATCACCTTCAAGGCGGCGGGCCAGGTGATCTCCGACCCGCAGCTCGGGCTCGACTACAGCCGGGTCGTGCACGGCGACCAGAAATTCGCGTACAGCCGGCCCGTACGGGCGGGGGACCGGTTGACGGTCACCTCCACCATCGAGGCGATCAAGTCGCTCGCCGGCAACGACATCCTCGACATCCGGGGCGAGGTCCGCGACGAGACGGGCGAGCACGTCGTGACGGCGTGGACGAAGCTCGTGGCGCGCGCGGCAGAGGAGGCGTGAGGAACACCATGACCGCGAAGGTCTCTTTCGACGAGGTCGAGGTCGGCACGGAACTGCCGCCGCGGGAATTCCCCGTGACGCGCGCCACGCTGGTGCGGTACGCGGGCGCGTCCGGCGACTTCAACCCCATCCACTGGAACGAGAGGTTCGCCCGCGAGGTCGGCCTGCCGGACGTCATCGCGCACGGCATGTTCACGATGGCCGAGGCCGCGCGCGTCGTCACGGACTGGGCGGGCGACCCGGGCGCGGTCGTCGAGTACGGCGTCCGCTTCACGAAGCCCGTCGTCGTCCCGGACGACGACCGGGGCGCGGTGATCCAGGTCACCGCCAAGGTCGCGGCCAAGCTCGACGACCGCCGCGTCCGCGTCGACCTGACGGCCACGAGCGAGGGCCAGAAGGTCCTGGGCATGTCCCGCGCGGTGGTCCGGCTCGCCTGAGCCCCCGCCGCCGGCCGGTGCGGGCCCGGCGCGCACCGCCGCCGCGGTGGTCCCGGGCCCGTGCCGGGCGCACCGTAGGCTGGGCGGGTGCAGGTTACCCATGACGCTCCGCTCGCCCCGCTGACCACGTTCCGGCTCGGGGGGCCCGCCAGGCGGCTGATCACCGCCCGTACCGACGACGAGGTCGTCGCCGCCGTGCGCGAGGCCGACCGGGCCGGCACGCCGCTGCTCGTCATCGGCGGCGGGTCCAACCTGGTCATCGGCGACAAGGGCTTCGACGGCACCGCCCTGCGCATCGCCACCCGCGGCTTCGCCCTCGACGGCACGCGGCTGGAGCTGGCCGCCGGCGAGGTGTGGTCCGACGCCGTCGCCCGCACCGTCGAGGCCGGGCTCGCCGGCATCGAGTGCCTGGCCGGCATCCCCGGCTCGGCCGGCGCCACCCCGATCCAGAACGTCGGCGCGTACGGCCAAGAGGTCGCCGCCACGCTCACCGAGGTCGTGGCGTACGACCGCCGAGCCGAGGAGGTCGTCACCCTCTCCGGCGCCGACTGCGCCTTCTCCTACCGGCACAGCCGCTTCAAGGCGGACCCCGACCGGTTCGTCGTCCTGCGCGTCCGGTTCGGGCTGGAGGACGCCGGGGGGATGAGCGCCCCCGTCCGGTACGCGGAGACCGCCCGCGCCCTCGGCGTCGAGCCCGGCGACCGCGTCCCCGTGGCCGCCGCCCGCGAGGCCGTCCTCGCCCTGCGCGCCGGCAAGGGCATGGTCCTCGACCCCGACGACCACGACACCTGGTCCGCCGGGTCGTTCTTCACCAACCCGATCCTGAGCGACGCCGAGTACGCCGCGTTCCTCGACCGCGTGCGCGACCGCCTCGGCCCCGACACGACCCCGCCCGCCTACCCCGCGGGCGACGGCCGGACCAAGACGTCGGCGGCCTGGCTGATCGACAGGGCCGGGTTCACCAAGGGGTACGGCGCCGGGCCCGCCCGCATCTCCACCAAGCACACCCTCGCCCTCACCAACCGCGGCGACGCCACCACCGAGGACCTCCTCGCCCTCGCGCGCGAAGTCGTCGCCGGTGTGCGGGACGCGTTCGGCGTCACGCTGGTCAACGAGCCGGTGACGGTCGGCGTCAGCCTCTGACCCGGCCCGGAAACGGGAGGGAACCCGCCGGGTCCCCCAGGTTGTCGAGTGGGTGACAGGGTCCCTCGGAGCACGAACCGGGACCGCCATCCGCTGATCGAGGGGATCATCGGTGAGGACGGGTTCGCCCACGGCGCACGATCAGGACTTCACGCGGTTCACCGAGGCGTCGTACGCGTCGCTGCTGCGCACCGCCCGTCTCCTGACGGGCGACCGGCACGCCGCCGAGGACCTCGTGCAGGCCGCGCTGGTGAAGGTGTACCTGCACTGGGGGAGGTCCGGGAGCTGGGCGTCCCCGCAGGCGTACGCGCGCAAGGTCGTCGTCAACCTGTACGCGACCTGGCGCCGTCGCCGCTGGCACACCGAGACCGCCCACCCCGACGGCGAGGGCGCCGCCGTGACGGACGGCCGGGACATGGCGGGCGGCGCCGAGACGCGGCTGGAACTGGCCCGCGCCCTCGGCGCCCTGCCCCGCGCCCAGCGCGCCGTGGTGGTGCTCCGCTTCTACGAGGACCTGTCGGTGGAGGAGACGGCCGAACTGCTCGGCTGTTCGCCCGGGACGGTCAAGAGCCGGACCAACAGGGCCTTGGAGCGGCTGCGCGCCGCGGGCGCGCTCGCCGGTTACGCGGGAAGGGGCACGCGATGACCCACATCGACGAGGACGAGCTGCGGCGGGGGCTGAGGGAGCTCGCCGACACGGACGGAACGGCCGGCGCGGTGCCGCCGGCCGGCGCGGTGGTGGCCCTCGGCCGCCGCACCCGCCACCGGCGGCGCGCGCTGGCCGCCGGGGCGGCCACGGCGCTGGTGGCGGCGGGGTCGGTGCTGGGGGTGCGCTGGACGGGCGGCCCCGCCCCCTCCCCGGACTCCGTGGCGGCCGTCACGGGGTCCGGTGACACAGCGGCCTCCTCCCGGGGCGGCGATCCGTCCCGTCCACGTCCGGTCGGCTGGGAGGTCTACCCGCCGCAGCCGCGGTCTAAGGAGGGCGAACCCCTGGACACCGGACCGCGCTCTCCCGTCGAGAACGTCCGATACCGCTACGACCTGTCGCCGATCTGCGGCCTGCGGTACGCCGTCTTCGGCGGGCGCGTGTGGGAGGCGGAGAAGGTCCCCTCCTTCTCCTCGTGGGTCTCGGACCGCGCCCACGGGTTCATGCGCCTGGTGGACGACCCGGGGGTCAAGACGCCCGTCGCCGTCTTCGAGTTCGACGCCCCGAACCCGCGGACGATCGTCTTCCGGCCCCTGGCCGACGAGACGCGGGCCGGCTGCCTCGCCGAGGAGCCCCCGCGCGGGTACTCCGACGCGCCCGCCGCCACGGTCGGCCCGGCGAAGCCCGTGGACGACGCCCAGTACCCGTACGACTGGCCCACGGGCTGCGACAAGCGGTACCTCGTGTTCGGCGGACGGCTGTGGGAGGCCGAGGGGTTCCCGCCGGGGACGCTCGAGGACCTGGTCCACGACCTGCCGACGGCCGCCCAGGCCCGCCTCATGGGCGGGCGGGTCCTGATGACGGTCGAGAGTCCGCTGATCGAGGCCACGCCCATGACCTGGACGTACCTCCCCGCGGACCGGATCGACGACGAGGACCGCGCCCGGTGCCCGGACGTGCTCGACCAGCTCGAGCGCATCGCCCGGGAGACGGCCTCCTAGTACGCCGCCCCCGCCCGCCCGTCGCACCGCCGCCGGGTCGGTCGTCAGCGCCGGCGTCGCGCGGGCCACGTCGGCCCGCGCGATCCTGGCGCCGCCGCGCGGGTTGGCGTCGACCGCCGTGCGGTACCGCCCCGTCAGCGGGGCGTCCACGAGCCGCGGCGGCCGGAGCGACGTCCAGTCCGCGGCACTGTCCCGCAGGGCGGCCTCCACGGCCCGCAGGTCGGCGTTTGCCGGCCTGGCCTGAGCGGGCGGGCACCCGGCGCGGCCTCACCCGTCCGCCAGCCACGCGTCGATCCCCGACAGCAGCTTCGCGCGCGTGTCCTCCGGGGCCACCGACGCCCGCACCGACTGCCGCGCCAGCTCCGCCAGCTCGGCGTCCGTGAAGCCGTGGTGGTGCCGGGCGATCTCGTACTGGTCCGCCAGCCGCGCCCCGAACAGCAGCGGGTCGTCCGCGCCCAGCGCCATCGGCACACCCGCCTCGAAGAACGTCCGCAGCGGTACGTGTTCGGGCTTCTCGTACACCCCCAGCGCCACGTTCGACGCCGGGCACACCTCGCACGTCACGCCCTTCTCGGCCAGCTTCCGCAGCAGCCGCGGGTCCTCCACGGCCCGTACGCCGTGGCCGATGCGCGACGCCCGCAGGTCGTCCAGGCAGTGCCGGACCGACGCCGGACCCGTCAGCTCGCCGCCGTGCGGCGCCGCCAGCAGCCCGCCCTCCCGCGCGATCGCGAACGCCCGGTCGAAGTCCCGCGCCATCCCGCGCCGCTCGTCGTTCGACAGCCCGAACCCGACGACGCCCCGGTCCGCGTACCGCACCGCCAGCCGGGCCAGCGTGCGCGCGTCCAGCGGGTGCTTCATCCGGTTCGCCGCCACCACGACGCGGATCTCCAGGCCCGTGTCCCGCGAGGCCGCCGCCACCGCGTCCAGGATGACCTCCAGCGCCGGGATCAGGCCCCCCAGCCGCGGCGCGTACGACGTGGGGTCCACCTGGATCTCCAGCCAGCCCGACCCGTCCCGCACGTCCTCCTCGGCGGCCTCCAGCACCAGCCGCCGGATGTCCTCCGGCTCCCGCAGGCACGACCGGGCGATGTCGTACAGCCGCTGGAACCGGAACCAGCCGCGCTCGTCGGTGGCCCGCAGTCTCGGCGGCTCCCCGCCGGTCAGCGCCTCGGGCAGGTGGACGCCGTACTTGTCGGCCAGCTCCAGCAGGGTGGAGGGCCGCATCGAGCCCGTGAAGTGCAGGTGCAGATGGGCCTTCGGCAACAGTTTCAGATCGCGGACGTGCTCCATCAGGGGATCCTGCCGCAGACCCGCGCCCCGAAACAGCCCCTTTCTCCGAACGGGTACCCGCGGGAACGGAAAAACGGGCCCCGGCCGGGAAGCCCGGCCGGGGCCCGTCCACCGGAACCGGCGTGCGCCTAGTCGCGCGCCTCCGCCAGCAGCTTCTGGATCCGCGACACGCCCTCGGCCAGGTCCTCGTCGCCCAGCGCGTACGACAGGCGCAGGTAGCCCGGCGTGCCGAAGGCCTCGCCCGGGACCACGGCGACCTCGACCTCGTCCAGGATCAGCGCCGCCAGCTCGATGGACGACTGGGGGCGCTTCCCCCGGATCTCCTTGCCCAGGAGCCCCTTCACCGAGGGGTACGCGTAGAAGGCGCCCTCCGGCGTCGGGCAGACCACGCCGTCGATCTCGTTCAGCATCCGCACGATCGTCTGGCGGCGCCGGTCGAACGCCGTGCGCATCTCCGCGACCGCGGAGAGGTCGCCGGAGACGGCGGCGAGCGCGGCCACCTGGGCGACGTTCGAGACGTTCGACGTGGCGTGCGACTGGAGGTTCGTCGCGGCCTTCACGACGTCCTTCGGGCCGAGGATCCACCCGACGCGCCAGCCCGTCATGGCGTACGTCTTGGCCACGCCGTTGACCACGAGGCACTTCTCGCGCAGCTCGGGGACGAGCGCCGGCAGCGAGGTGAAGGTCGCGTCGCCGTACACGAGGTGCTCGTAGATCTCGTCCGTCAGGACCCACAGGCCGTGCTCGACGGCCCAGCGGCCGATCGCCTCGGCGTCCTCGCGCGCGTAGACGGCGCCGGTCGGGTTGGACGGGGACACGAACAGGACGACCTTGGTCCGCTCGGTGCGGGCCGCCTCCAGCTGCTCGACGGAGACGCGGTAGCCGGTCGTCTCGTCGGCGACGACCTCCACGGGGACGCCGCCGGCCAGCCGGATCGACTCCGGGTACGTCGTCCAGTACGGGGCGGGGACGATGACCTCGTCGCCCGGGTCCAGGATCGCGGCGAACGCCTCGTAGATCGCCTGCTTGCCGCCGTTGGTGACCAGGATCTGGGAGGGGTCCACCTCGTACCCGGAGTCCCGCAGCGTCTTGGCGGCGATCGCGGCCTTCAGCTCGGGGAGGCCGCCGGCCGGCGTGTAGCGGTGGTACTTCGGGTTGCGGCAGGCTTCCACGGCCGCCTCGACGATGTAGTCGGGGGTCGGGAAGTCGGGCTCGCCCGCGCCGAAGCCGATCACCGGGCGCCCGGCGGCCTTGAGGGCCTTGGCCTTGGCGTCGACGGCGAGGGTCGCGGACTCGGAGATCGCGCCGATGCGGGCGGAGACCCGGCGTTCGGTCGGAGGAGTTGCAGCGCTCATACGGCCCATCGTCCCAGACCCCGCCGGGGCCGGGCACACAGGTTTCGCCCAGCGGACGACGGCGTCGACCACCTGTTCGCGCGGGGCCCGGAAGGCCCCCGCGGAGGGCGGGGAGCGGCGGGTGCGGGAGGGCGGCACGAAGTCCGCCGGGGCTATCTGTTCGACGCGGGGGCGCCGAGCACGTACACTCTCTGCTCGTTGGCCCCCGCCGACCACACCGTGAGCACCGCTCGGGATGCGGTAGGTTGGGGGAGAACGACAAAGGGTCGTAGCTCAATTGGTAGAGCACTGGTCTCCAAAACCAGCGGTTGGGGGTTCAAGTCCCTCCGGCCCTGCTACACACACCGCCAGGTTGTGTGCGCAGGTATGTACTTCATTGCACCGCCGTGCGGCTCCACCCGGGCGCGGCACGGCCGACCCGGAATCAGGTGAGATACGTGACGGACGCCGTAGGCTCCATCGACATGCCTGATGCTGAGGACGAAGCGCCGGAGTCCAAGAAGAAGAACCGCAAGGGTGGCAAGCGGGCCAAGAAGGGCCCGCTGGGCCGTCTCGCGTTGTTCTACCGTCAGATCGTCGCCGAGCTGCGCAAGGTCGTCTGGCCCACTCGTAACCAGCTGACCACGTACACGACGGTCGTGATCATCTTCGTCGTCATCATGATCGGCATGGTGACCGGCATCGACTTCGGCTTCCAGGAAGCAGTCAAGTACGTCTTCGGCTGATTCCCGCGGAGGGCGCCCACCCCGGCGCCCCTTTTCGCATGTTCCACCCCATCTGTATCCAGGAAGAAGCAGCCACCGTGTCTGACCCGAACCTGAACGAGTCCGCCCAGGACGAGCTCGACGTCGTCGAGGCGGCCGACGAGGACCAGGCGGAAGCTGCGGACGCCGCTGTCGGCGAGGCCGCCGAGGACGTCGAGACCGTCCAGGACGAGGACGACGAGACCGCCGAGGACGCGGACACCGAGGGCGACGTCCAGGACGCCGAGGTCGAGGTCGAGGGCGACGAGACCGCCGAGGTCGAGGACGAGACCGAGGGTGACGAGGAGGAGGCCGAGCCGGCCGCTCCCGTCGACCCGGTCGCCGCGCTCCGCGAGGAGCTGCGCGGCCTCCCCGGCGAGTGGTACGTGATCCACACCTACGCGGGCTACGAGAAGCGCGTGAAGGCCAACCTGGAGCAGCGCGCCGTCTCGTTGAACGTCGAGGACTTCATCTACCAGGCCGAGGTCCCCGAGGAAGAGATCGTCCAGATCAAGAACGGCGAGCGCAAGAACGTCCGGCAGAACAAGCTGCCCGGCTACGTGCTCGTCCGCATGGACCTGACGAACGAGTCCTGGGGCGTCGTGCGCAACACGCCCGGTGTCACCGGCTTCGTGGGCAACGCCTACGACCCGTACCCGCTGACGCTGGACGAGATCGTCAAGATGCTCGCCCCGGAGGCCGAGGAGAAGGCCGCCCGCGAGGCCGCCGAGGCCGAGGGCAGGCCCGCGCCCGCCCGCAAGGTCGAGGTGCAGGTCCTGGACTTCGAAGTCGGCGACTCCGTCACCGTCACCGACGGCCCGTTCGCGACGCTGCAGGCCACGATCAACGAGATCAACGCCGACTCGAAGAAGGTCAAGGGCCTCGTCGAGATCTTCGGCCGCGAGACCCCGGTCGAGCTCAGCTTCGACCAGATCCAGAAGAACTGACCCCGGTCGGTTCCCCGTCAGTCATCGAGCAGGTCAGAGTGGCGTCTCCCGCCCTCTGACCTGCTCGGTTTTTGGACGCACCGCTATACCCGTTATCGTTGTGCGGTATGCCTCCATCCGGATGGTGTCGTACGACACCGGATGGTGGCCGAACACTCTCACTAGGACCCGGAGAGAGCTATGCCTCCCAAGAAGAAGAAGGTCACGGGGCTTATCAAGCTCCAGATCCAGGCCGGTGCCGCCAACCCGGCCCCGCCGGTCGGCCCCGCGCTGGGTCAGCACGGCGTCAACATCATGGAGTTCTGCAAGGCCTACAACGCCGCGACCGAGTCGCAGCGCGGTTGGGTCATCCCGGTGGAGATCACGGTCTACGAGGACCGTTCCTTCACCTTCATCACCAAGACCCCGCCGGCGTCGAGGATGATCCTCAAGGCCGCGGGTGTGGAGAAGGGCTCCGGCGAGCCGCACAAGACCAAGGTCGCCAAGCTGACGAGCGCCCAGGTCCGCGAGATCGCCACGACCAAGCTGCCCGACCTCAACGCGAACGACCTGGACGCCGCCGAGAAGATCATCGCCGGCACCGCCCGTTCCATGGGCATCACGATCGAGGGCTGAACAGCCCCCGTCTGAACCTCTGTGGAAGGGCCACGCGCTGGCCCGGACCACGACTCCATACCTGAAAGCAGGAGAAGAAGTGAAGCGCAGCAAGGCTCTCCGCGGCGCGGACGCCAAGGTCGACCAGGAGCGCATCTACGCCCCCCTCGAGGCCGTCCGTCTCGCCAAGGACACCGCCACCACCAAGTTCGACGGCACCGTCGAGGTCGCCTTCCGCCTGGGTGTCGACCCGCGCAAGGCCGACCAGATGGTCCGTGGCACCGTGAACCTTCCGCACGGCACCGGTAAGACCGCCCGGGTCCTGGTCTTCGCGACCGGTGACCGTGCTGCGGCCGCGGAGGCCGCGGGCGCCGACATCGTCGGCTCCGACGAACTGATCGACGAGGTCGCGAAGGGCCGTCTGGACTTCGACGCCGTCGTCGCCACCCCGGACCTCATGGGCAAGGTCGGCCGCCTCGGCCGCTTCCTCGGCCCCCGTGGTCTGATGCCGAACCCGAAGACCGGCACGGTCACGATGGACGTCGCCAAGGCCGTGACGGACATCAAGGGCGGCAAGATCGAGTTCCGTGTCGACAAGCACGCGAACCTGCACTTCATCATCGGCAAGGTGTCGTTCGACGAGACCAAGCTGGTCGAGAACTACGCCGCGGCGCTGGAGGAGATCCTCCGTCTGAAGCCGTCCGCCGCGAAGGGCCGCTACATCAAGAAGGCGACCCTGTCCACCACCATGGGCCCCGGCATCCCGCTGGACGCCAACCGCACTCGGAACCTCCTCGCCGAGGAGGACCCGGCCGCGGTCTGAGCCTGACGGCTCGCACGGTCGACGCGAACCGGTCCCCGCGCCTCTCCGGAGGGGCGGGGACCGGTTTTTCGTACGCGTCTGTCAGTGGCGTGCGTTAGCGTTTCGAAGAGATTGAAGATCGCACATCTGTGGGGGTGGGGCATGAAGGTCTCCGTACGCAAGCGCCTGGGGGTCCCGGCGGTGGCCGTGGCGGTGCTCGCCGGCGCGGCCGGCTGCCAGGGCGGTGACGGGAAGAAGGCCGCGGACGCGCCGGCCGGCCAGCCGCAGTGGTCCTCGGCGGCGCAGGTCATCCAGACGGCGTACGAGAAGACCGCCGCCGCGAAGTCCGCCAAGGTGCGGATGACGATGACCCTGCCCGAAGGCATGGGGGGCGCCGCGGCGGGTGCCGGCAAGATGGAGATGACCGGTGTCCTGGGCTGGGACCCCGGCACGATGGACATCGCCGTCACCGGCGGCGGCCCGTTGGGCGGCGGTGAGGGGGCGGCCGACTCGGGCGACTTCCGCATGGTCATGGTCGATGACGTCATGTACATGGACATGGGGGACAAGGCCCCCGCCGAGCTGGGCGGCAAGCGCTGGATGAAGCTCGACTTCAAGGCGCTCGGCGAGAAGACCGGTGACGCGGCCCTCCAGAAGCAGCTCACCGGCAGCCTGGAGAACATGAACCAGGACCCGGCCGCGCAGCTCGCCCTGCTGCTCGACTCGCCCAACCTGAAGCACGTCGGCCCGGAGAAGGTCGACGGCGTCGACACGCAGCACTACAAGGGCACGCTCACGGTCGACGAGATGGTCGCCTCCAACAAGTCGCTGTCCGTGCTCTCCGAGAAGGAGCGCGAGGAACTGGTCGCCAAGATGAAGGAGGGCGGCCTGAAGGCGTACGACACGGAGGTCTGGGTCAACGGGGACGGCTACCCCGTCAGGATGGACGTCGGCATGGAGACCCCCGGCGGCCAGGTCGAGGTGTCCGCGACCTACTCGGACTACGGCACCAAGGCCGCCGTCCAGGCCCCGCCGGCCGGGCAGACCTTCGACTTCATGGAGATGATGGAGAAGCTCGCCGGCGCGCTGGAGGGCGCCGACGGCCCCGGGGGCGCGACCGCCTGATCCGGACTTCCCGGCCGATTTGCTTGACGGCCGCCCGGTCCCGTACTCTTCCACAGAAGCCAAAGACCGCTGGTCGTAGCTGTGCCCGTAGGGGTGCAGCCGCCGAAGGATCCGCTAGCTACGGACGGCCTGCGCAGGTGACAGTGGATGTACTCCCGGGCATGTCGTCCGGTCGAGTCACGCCCCGTGCGCCTGCGCCGGGGCGTTTCGTTTTGCCCAGTCTCCTTCCTTCAGCCATCGCGGTCCGAATCACCCGGAAGGAGGCCGAGGCTCATGGCGAGGCCCGACAAGTCTGCTGCGGTTGCCGAGCTGACGGACAAGTTCCGCAGCTCGAACGCCGCCGTGCTGACCGAGTACCGCGGTCTCACCGTGGCACAGCTCAAGCAGCTGCGCCGTTCGCTCGGTGAGAACGCCCAGTACGCCGTGGTGAAGAACACGCTGACCAAGATTGCGGCCAACGAGGCCGGGATCACGTCGCTGGACGACCAGTTCACTGGTCCGACGGCGGTCGCCTTCATCACCGGTGACCCGGTGGAGTCGGCGAAGGGTCTTCGTGACTTCGCCAAGGACAACCCGAACCTGATCATCAAGGGCGGTGTCCTTGACGGCAAGGCGCTGTCCGCCGATGAGATCAAGAAGCTTGCGGACCTCGAGTCCCGCGAGGTTCTGCTCGCCAAGCTGGCGGGTGCCATGAAGGGCAAGCAGTCCCAGACTGCCGCGCTCTTCCAGGCGCTCCCGTCGAAGCTCGTCCGCACCGTGGACGCGCTGCGCGCCAAGCAGGCCGAGCAGGGCGGTGCCGAGTAATTCGGCTCGCACATTGACCGCCGCCTGACGGGCGACGGTCACCGCGGGCCCAACGTACGCCCGCCACACATGTACATCCGGCACCAGCCGAATTAGTGGAAGGACCGCCATCATGGCGAAGCTGTCTCAGGAAGACCTGCTCGCGCAGTTCGAGGAGATGACCCTCATCGAGCTCGCCGAGTTCGTGAAGGCGTTCGAGGAGAAGTTCGACGTCACCGCCGCCGCTCCGGTCGCCGTCGCCGCCGGTGTCCCGGGTGCCCCGGCCGCCGAGGCCGTCGAGGAGAAGGACGAGTTCGACGTCATCCTCACCGGCGCCGGTGACAAGAAGATCCAGGTCATCAAGGTCGTCCGTGAGCTGACCTCCCTGGGCCTGAAGGAGGCCAAGGACCTCGTCGACGGCACCCCGAAGCCGGTCCTCGAGAAGGTCAACAAGGAGACCGCCGACAAGGCTGCCGAGGCCCTCAAGGGCGCCGGCGCGGCCGTCGAGGTCAAGTGACCTCCTTGCGGGTCTCCTGACTCGCGCTGACGCCCTCTGAGGGCGTTTCCAAGGGCGATCACCCAACCGGGTGGTCGCCCTTCGGCGTTCCCGCGGCGCCTGTCGTACGCCCGGACGCGGACGGAGTAAGGTGATCTTCGCCGTGCGCCCGCGGGGCCGGGGGCCTTGACGAACCGCACGCCGCGCGCAATTCTCAGGACGCGTCGTCACAACGATCCGGAACCGAGGCATGGATCGACGACCGAACGGGCAGTATCGATGTGCGTCGAGGCGCGGGGTACCGCGGAGATGAGAAGAACGAGGGTTGCGAATTACTCGCCCTGGACATCAGTGGGCCAAGTGGCTACACTGACCCTTTGCGCTGCCTGTTAACTGCTCCCTGCCCGTCACCAGGGGCATCCCCTCGCAAGAGCACCGTTGACCGAATGCCCTGACCTGGGATTTCGAGTCTCCTGCTCGGCTTGGGACCGGTACGCGCGTAGTGAGTCCGAGCCCTCGGAAGGACCCCCTCTTGGCCGCCTCGCGCAACGCCTCGACCGCGAATACGAACAACGGCGCAAGCACCGCCCCGCTGCGCATCTCCTTTGCAAAGATCAAGGAGCCCCTCGAGGTTCCGAACCTTCTCGCGCTGCAGACCGAGAGCTTTGACTGGCTGCTCGGCAACGCCGCGTGGAAGGCTCGTGTCGAGGCGGCTCTCGAGAACGGACAGGACGTCCCCACCAAGTCCGGTCTGGAAGAGATCTTCGAGGAGATCTCGCCGATCGAGGACTTCTCCGGGTCGATGTCGCTGACCTTCCGCGACCACCGCTTCGAGCCCCCGAAGAACTCCATCGACGAGTGCAAGGAGCGCGACTTCACCTACGCCGCGCCGCTCTTCGTCACGGCCGAGTTCACCAACAACGAGACCGGCGAGATCAAGTCCCAGACCGTCTTCATGGGCGACTTCCCGCTCATGACGAACAAGGGCACCTTCGTCATCAACGGCACCGAGCGTGTCGTGGTGTCGCAGCTCGTCCGCTCGCCGGGTGTGTACTTCGACTCCTCCATCGACAAGACGTCCGACAAGGACATCTTCTCCGCCAAGATCATCCCCTCCCGGGGCGCCTGGCTGGAGATGGAGATCGACAAGCGCGACATGGTCGGTGTCCGCATCGACCGCAAGCGCAAGCAGTCCGTGACCGTCCTCCTCAAGGCGCTCGGCTGGACCACCGAGCAGATCCTGCAGGAGTTCGGCGAGTACGAGTCCATGCGCGCCACCCTGGAGAAGGACCACACCCAGGGCCAGGACGACGCGCTGCTCGACATCTACCGCAAGCTCCGTCCGGGCGAGCCCCCGACGCGTGAGGCCGCCCAGACGCTGCTGGAGAACCTCTACTTCAACCCGAAGCGCTACGACCTGGCCAAGGTCGGCCGCTACAAGGTCAACAAGAAGCTCGGCGCCGACGAGCCGCTCGACGCCGGGGTCCTGACCGTCGACGACATCATCGCGACGATCAAGTACCTGGTGAAGCTCCACGCGGGCGAGACCGAGACCGTCGGTGAGAACGGCTCGACGATCGTCGTCGAGACCGACGACATCGACCACTTCGGCAACCGCCGCCTGCGCAACGTCGGCGAGCTCATCCAGAACCAGGTCCGCACGGGTCTGGCCCGGATGGAGCGCGTCGTGCGCGAGCGCATGACCACCCAGGACGTCGAGGCGATCACGCCGCAGACCCTGATCAACATCCGGCCGGTCGTCGCCTCCATCAAGGAGTTCTTCGGCACCAGCCAGCTCTCGCAGTTCATGGACCAGAACAACCCGCTGTCCGGGCTGACGCACAAGCGTCGTCTGTCCGCGCTCGGCCCGGGTGGTCTCTCCCGTGAGCGGGCCGGCTTCGAGGTCCGAGACGTGCACCCGTCCCACTACGGACGCATGTGCCCGATCGAGACGCCCGAAGGCCCGAACATCGGTCTGATCGGCTCGCTCGCCTCGTACGGCCGCGTCAACGCGTTCGGCTTCGTCGAGACGCCGTACCGCAAGGTCGTCGACGGCCAGGTCACCGACGAGGTGGACTACCTGACCGCCGACGAGGAGGACCGCTTCGTCATCGCCCAGGCCAACGCGCCGCTGACCGAGGAGCTCCGGTTCGCCGAGAACCGCGTCCTGGTCCGCCGCCGCGGCGGCGAGGTCGACTACGTCGGTCCGGACGACGTGGACTACATGGACGTCTCGCCGCGCCAGATGGTGTCGGTCGCGACCGCCATGATCCCGTTCCTCGAGCACGACGACGCCAACCGCGCCCTCATGGGCGCGAACATGATGCGCCAGGCCGTGCCGCTGATCAAGTCGGAGTCCCCGCTCGTCGGCACCGGCATGGAGTACCGCTCCGCCGTCGACGCCGGCGACGTGGTCAAGGCCGAGAAGGACGGTGTGGTCCAGGAGCTCTCCGCGGACTACATCACCGTGGCCAACGACGACGGCACGTACATCACGTACCGCCTGGCCAAGTTCGCCCGCTCCAACCAGGGCACCTCGGTCAACCAGAAGGTCATCGTCGCCGAGGGCGACCGCGTCATCGAGGGCCAGGTCCTGGCCGACGGCCCGGCCACCCAGAACGGCGAGATGGCGCTCGGCAAGAACCTCCTCGTGGCGTTCATGCCGTGGGAGGGCCACAACTACGAGGACGCGATCATCCTGTCGCAGCGCCTCGTCCAGGACGACGTCCTCTCCTCGATCCACATCGAGGAGCACGAGGTCGACGCCCGTGACACCAAGCTGGGCCCCGAGGAGATCACCCGGGACATCCCGAACGTCTCCGAGGAGGTCCTCGCCGACCTCGACGACCGCGGCATCATCCGCATCGGTGCCGAGGTCGTCGCCGGCGACATCCTGGTCGGCAAGGTCACCCCGAAGGGCGAGACCGAGCTGACCCCGGAGGAGCGCCTGCTCCGCGCGATCTTCGGCGAGAAGGCCCGTGAGGTCCGCGACACCTCGCTGAAGGTGCCGCACGGCGAGACCGGCAAGGTCATCGGCGTGCGCGTCTTCGACCGCGAGGAGGGCGACGAGCTGCCGCCGGGCGTGAACCAGCTGGTCCGCGTCTACGTGGCGCAGAAGCGCAAGATCACCGACGGTGACAAGCTCGCCGGCCGCCACGGCAACAAGGGTGTCATCTCCAAGATCCTCCCGATCGAGGACATGCCGTTCCTTGAGGACGGCACCCCGGTCGACATCATCCTCAACCCGCTCGGCGTGCCGTCCCGAATGAACCCGGGACAGGTCCTGGAGATCCACCTCGGCTGGCTCGCCAGCCAGGGCTGGGACGTCTCCGGACTCGCCGACGACTGGGCCAAGCGGCTCCAGACCATCGGCGCCGACCAGGTCGAGCCCCGCACCAACGTCGCGACCCCGGTCTTCGACGGTGCCCGCGAGGACGAGCTGGCCGGTCTGCTGGAGCACACCCTCCCCAACCGCGACGGCGACCGCCTGATGCTGCCGTCCGGCAAGGCGCGCCTGTTCGACGGCCGCTCCGGCGAGCCGTTCCCGGACCCGATCTCGGTCGGGTACATGTACATCCTCAAGCTCCACCACCTGGTCGACGACAAGCTGCACGCCCGTTCGACCGGTCCGTACTCGATGATCACCCAGCAGCCGCTGGGTGGTAAGGCTCAGTTCGGTGGCCAGCGCTTCGGTGAGATGGAGGTGTGGGCGCTGGAGGCTTATGGCGCCGCGTACGCCCTCCAGGAGCTGCTGACCATCAAGTCCGACGATGTCACCGGCCGCGTGAAGGTCTACGAGGCCATCGTCAAGGGCGAGAACATCCCCGAGCCCGGCATCCCGGAGTCCTTCAAGGTGCTCATCAAGGAGATGCAGTCCCTGTGCCTCAACGTGGAGGTGCTGTCCTCGGACGGCATGTCCATCGAGATGCGCGACACCGACGAGGACGTCTTCCGCGCGGCGGAGGAGCTCGGCATCGACCTGTCCCGGCGCGAGCCGAGCAGCGTCGAAGAGGTCTGACGGGTCGGCCGGCCGGATGCCCCATCCGGCCGGCCCCGCCCAGCGACCCGTACAGACCATTGATTGACACGAACCCTGAGAGGGATTGACGCATAGTGCTCGACGTCAACTTCTTCGACGAGCTGCGGATCGGCCTGGCCACCGCGGACGACATCCGGCAGTGGTCCCACGGCGAGGTCAAGAAGCCGGAGACCATCAACTACCGCACCCTGAAGCCCGAGAAGGACGGCCTCTTCTGCGAGAAGATCTTCGGCCCGACCCGGGACTGGGAGTGCTACTGCGGCAAGTACAAGCGCGTCCGCTTCAAGGGCATCATCTGTGAGCGGTGTGGCGTCGAGGTCACCCGCGCCAAGGTGCGCCGCGAGCGGATGGGCCACATCGAGCTCGCCGCCCCCGTCACCCACATCTGGTACTTCAAGGGCGTCCCGTCCCGGCTGGGCTACCTGCTGGACCTCGCCCCGAAGGACCTGGAGAAGGTCATCTACTTCGCGGCGTACATGATCACGTACGTCGACGAGGAGCGCCGCCAGCGCGACCTGCCGTCGCTGGAGGCCCACGTCTCCGTCGAGCGCCAGCAGATCGAGCAGCGCCGCGACGCCGACCTGGAGGCCCGCGCCAAGAAGCTCGAGACCGACCTGGCCGAGCTGGAGTCCGAGGGCGCCAAGGCCGACGTGCGCCGCAAGGTGCGCGAGGGCGCCGAGCGCGAGATGAAGCAGCTCCGCGACCGCGCCCAGCGCGAGATCGACCGCCTCGACGAGGTGTGGAACCGCTTCAAGAACCTCAAGGTCCAGGACCTGGAGGGCGACGAGCTGCTCTACCGCGAGCTGCGCGACCGCTTCGGCACCTACTTCGACGGCTCGATGGGCGCCGCCGCGCTGCAGAAGCGCCTGGAGTCCTTCGACCTGGAGGAGGAGGCCGAGAAGCTCCGCGAGATCATCCGCACCGGCAAGGGCCAGAAGAAGACCCGCGCGCTCAAGCGCCTCAAGGTCGTCTCCGCCTTCCTGCAGACCAGCAACAGCCCCAAGGGCATGGTGCTGGACTGCGTCCCGGTGATCCCGCCGGACCTGCGCCCGATGGTGCAGCTGGACGGTGGCCGCTTCGCGACCTCCGACCTGAACGACCTGTACCGCCGCGTCATCAACCGCAACAACCGCCTGAAGCGGCTTCTCGACCTCGGCGCGCCCGAGATCATCGTGAACAACGAGAAGCGCATGCTCCAGGAGGCCGTCGACGCGCTCTTCGACAACGGCCGCCGCGGCCGCCCGGTCACGGGCCCCGGCAACCGTCCGCTGAAGTCGCTGTCCGACATGCTCAAGGGCAAGCAGGGCCGGTTCCGCCAGAACCTGCTCGGCAAGCGAGTCGACTACTCGGCGCGTTCCGTCATCGTCGTCGGCCCGCAGCTCAAGCTGCACCAGTGCGGTCTGCCCAAGGCCATGGCGCTGGAGCTCTTCAAGCCGTTCGTGATGAAGCGCCTGGTCGACCTGAACCACGCGCAGAACATCAAGTCGGCCAAGCGCATGGTCGAGCGCGGCCGCACGGTCGTGTACGACGTGCTCGAAGAGGTCATCGCCGAGCACCCGGTGCTGCTGAACCGTGCGCCCACGCTGCACCGCCTCGGCATCCAGGCCTTCGAACCGCAGCTGGTCGAGGGCAAGGCCATCCAGATCCACCCGCTCGTCTGCACCGCGTTCAACGCGGACTTCGACGGTGACCAGATGGCCGTCCACCTGCCGCTCTCCGCGGAGGCGCAGGCCGAGGCGCGCATCCTGATGCTGTCCTCGAACAACATCCTCAAGCCGGCCGACGGCCGTCCGGTCACCATGCCGACCCAGGACATGGTGCTGGGCCTCTTCTTCCTCACCACGGACGAGGAGGAGCGCGAGGTCAGGGGCGAGGGCCGCGCCTTCAACTCCACCGCCGAGGCGATCATGGCCTTCGACGCCCGGGAGCTGTCGCTCCAGGCGAAGGTCGACATCCGCTTCCCGATCGGTTCCGTCCCGCCCCGCGGCTGGACGCCCCCGGTCAACGAGGACGGCGAGACGGAGTGGCAGCAGGGCGACAGCTTCCGCCTGCGCACCACCCTGGGCCGCGCGCTCTTCAACGAGCTGCTGCCCGAGGACTACCCGTTCGTCGACTACACGGTCGGCAAGAAGCAGCTCTCCGAGATCGTCAACGACCTCGCCGAGCGCTACCCGAAGGTCATCGTGGCGGCGACGCTCGACAACCTGAAGGCGGCGGGCTTCTACTGGGCCACCCGCTCCGGCGTCACCGTCGCCATCTCGGACGTCGTCGTCCCGGAGGCGAAGAAGGAGATCGTCCGCGGCTACGAGGCGCAGGACGAGAAGGTCCAGAAGCAGTACGAGCGCGGTCTGATCACCAAGGACGAGCGCACGCAGGAACTCATCGCGATTTGGACCAAGGCGACCAACGAGGTCGCCGAGGCCATGAACGAGAACTTCCCGAAGACGAACCCGATCTTCATGATGGTGAACTCGGGTGCGCGAGGAAACATGATGCAGATGCGCCAGATCGCGGGTATGCGCGGTCTGGTGTCGAACGCCAAGAACGAGACGATCCCGCGTCCGATCAAGGCGTCCTTCCGCGAGGGCCTGTCCGTGCTGGAGTACTTCATCTCCACGCACGGTGCCCGTAAGGGTCTCGCCGACACGGCCCTGCGCACCGCCGACTCGGGTTACCTGACCCGTCGTCTGGTGGACGTCTCGCAGGACGTGATCATCCGCGAGGAGGACTGCGGCACCGACCGCGGTCTGAAGCTGCGGATCGGCGTGCGCGGCGAGGACGGCGTCCTGCGCAAGGCGGACGACGTCGAGACGTCCGTGTACGCGCGGATGCTCGCCGAGGACGTCGTCGTGGACGGCAAGGTCATCGCGCCGGCCAACGTCGACCTGGGCGACGTGCTCATCGACCAGCTCATCGCGGCGGGTGTCGAGCAGGTCAAGACCCGCTCGGTCCTCACCTGCGAGTCCGCGGTCGGCACGTGCGCGTACTGCTACGGCCGTTCGCTCGCGACCGGCAAGCTGGTCGACATCGGCGAGGCGGTCGGCATCATCGCCGCCCAGTCCATCGGTGAGCCCGGTACCCAGCTCACGATGCGTACCTTCCACACCGGTGGTGTGGCCGGTGACGACATCACGCAGGGTCTGCCGCGTGTCGTCGAGCTCTTCGAGGCCCGTTCCCCCAAGGGCATGGCGCCGATCGCCGAGGCCTCCGGCCGCGTGCGGATCGAGGAGACCGAGAAGACCAAGAAGATCGTCATCACGCCGGACGACGGCAGCGACGAGACGGCGTACCCGATCTCGAAGCGCGCCCGTGTCCTGGTCGGCGAGGGCGACCACGTCGAGGTGGGCCAGAAGCTCACCGTGGGTACCGAGAACCCGCACGACGTGCTGCGCATCCTCGGTCAGCGGGCCGTTCAGGTCCACCTGGTCGGCGAGGTGCAGAAGGTCTACAACTCGCAGGGCGTGTCGATCCACGACAAGCACATCGAGATCATCATCCGGCAGATGCTGCGCCGTGTGACGATCATCGAGTCCGGCGACGCGGAGCTGCTGCCGGGCGAGCTCGTGGAGCGCTCGCGCTTCGAGCAGGAGAACCGTCGCGTGGTCCAGGAAGGCGGCCACCCGGCCTCCGGCCGTCCGCAGCTGATGGGTATCACCAAGGCGTCGCTGGCGACGGAGTCGTGGCTGTCCGCGGCCTCCTTCCAGGAGACGACCAGGGTCCTGACGGACGCGGCGATCAACGCCAAGTCCGACTCCCTGATCGGCCTCAAGGAGAACGTCATCATCGGTAAGCTCATCCCGGCCGGTACGGGCCTGTCCCGCTACCGCAACATCCGGGTCGAGCCGACCGAGGAGGCGAAGGCCGCGATGTACTCGGCCGTCGGCTACGACGACATCGACTACTCGCCGTTCGGCACGGGCTCCGGCCAGGCCGTTCCGCTGGAGGACTACGACTACGGTCCGTACAACCAGTAAGCGAGTCGCCTGACCGAAGGGCGGTCACCCCGCGAGGGGTGGCCGCCCTTCGGCGTGCGGCGGCTCCGGTCAGCGCCCGGCCAGCTCCCACAGGGCGAGCACGAGGCCGGCGCTCGCCGTCAGCGCGGCGATGCTGGCCAGCGGCCAGCGGGCGCGTTCGAGGGCGTCGAGCCGGGTCTCCATGTCGGCGAGCTGCTTGTCGGTCTGGTCGCTGCGCTGGACGAGCAGCGCGAGCGAGCCGTCGACGCGGGCGAACCCGGCCTCCAGCGTGCCCCGCAGCCGTTCCAGCTCGACGGCGACGGTCACGGGGTCGCTCGTCTGGTCAGACTCGGGCATCGGCGCCCCCCGGGGTGGTGCGCAGCCAGGCCGGTAGCAGGCGCTGGACCGCGTCGAGGGCCATGACCCGGGTGAGCGCGCCCGCGACCGCCAGTGCTCCGGCGACCCAGGGCAGGGTCGCCGGGACGCCGGAGGCGTCGACGATCGCGGGAAGCACGACGGCGATGCCGACGGCGGACTGGAGGACGGTGCGGGCCGTGCGCTTGGCGGCATCGGACACGGGGTGCTCCTTTACGGGGTGTACGGGACCTTCAGCACGTTCCAGGAGGCGGCGCCCGGCCAGCCGTCGGCGTCGGAGCCGCGGAAGCCGAGCTTGCGCTGCCAGGCGGCGTACGACCGGCGGTCGGCCTCCAACCAGCGGGGGCCGGGGCCGACGCGGTAGTGGCCGCAGCCTTCGGCGACGAGCCGGCGGCCCATCGCGGTGACGATGGGCGAGCTGGGGTTCGACCGGAAGAACGAGGTGCCGGGGAACGGTTGGTAGCGGGGGGCGGCGGGCTTGGGCGCGGTCGGCTCCTGGGCCGAGGGGGCCGCTTCGAGCCGCTGGTGGATCCGCTCGCGCATCCCGGCCATGGCGAAGCCGCGCGGGTCGACCTTCTGGTCGGACCACTCCAGGTGGCCGATGACGGACTTGGCGCCCCAGCCGTGCGCCCGGCACAGCGCGGCGCCCACCCGCTCGACGGCGTCGAGCTGGGCGGCCGGCCACGGGTCGGCGCCGTTGCCGAGGTTGACGCACTCGAAGCCGTAGAAGCGGGCGTTGCCGTCGACGGCGTTCGCGCTGCCCTGGTGGGCGCGGGGGGCGGGCGGCCGGTCCCGGTACGTCTCGGTGATCACGGCCTGGAGGACCGACGGGTCGCCGCCGCCGGCGTGGTTGGCGCGGCCGTTGCCGACGAGGTGGACGGTGCCGTCCTTGGCGATGACGCCGTGGCACAGCGGGCCCGGCAGGCCGGCGTGGCCCCGGGCGCACAGCTCGACGGAGGAGGCGGTGCCGCTGGTGACGGTGTGGTGGATCATCACACCGGCGACGGGACCCCAGGCTCCGGTGTGGTTGCGGTTGCGGGTGCGCCAGCCGGGGTGCTCGACGACGGTGACGCCCTCGGCGCGCAGGGCGGCGAGGAGCCGGTCGGGGGAGAGGGGGGCTGCCATCGGTGGGCCTCCTCGTCAAGGGTACGGAAACGCCCGGCCCGCCGCGCGACGGCGGGTCGCGGGCGGGCCGGGCGTACGGGACGGGTCACCCCGCGGGGGCGGGGCGGGGGGACCGGGTCACATCACGGGGTCGATGCGGATGAACCGGGTGTCGAAGTGGCCGGCGCTGGTGGTGGCGGCGGTGCGGTAGGCGGGGGTGGCGGTGTGGGTGGTGCCCACGGCGAGGCCGCCGACCAGGAACTGCGTCGACACGGAGGACCGGTTCGGGGTGTTGACCAGCGCGGCCCGGTCGTCGGAGGCGGCGAGGACGACGGCCCCGGCGGAGTTGCGGACGTTCGCCGACATGTACGAGCCGACGTTCGCGGCGGAGGAGTGCATGTAGCAGCCGACGGTGATGATGACCTGGCCGGAGGCGGGCACGGTGAACACGGCGTTCATCGGGTCCCCCACCGCGTCGGTCAGGGTCTCCGCCCACGCGGTGCTGGTGGTGCTGCCGCCGTCGAGGTTGACCCGGAAGACCGGCACGGGTCCGACCGGGGCCCAGGCCGAGCCGGTGTAGAACATCAGGCGCCCCGGCGAGGCGATCCACGCGAGCATGCCGGCCACCGGCGTGGGGATCTTGGTGTCGCGGTCCGAGGCGGTGCCGAAGCGCAGTACGGTCCGCCCGTCCAGGGTCTGGGCCAGGGACTGGAGGTGCGCCGGCAGGTCGGCCGGGTCGCTCGGCTGCGGGTAGGGCAGGCCGCTGAGGGGGGTGTACTGGATGGTCATGCGATCTCCTCCTGTTCGCCGCCGGAGACGGGTACGACGGGGGCGGTGTCGGGGGTCTGGGTGCCGGGAACGGGCGGTTCGGGGACGGGGGCCGGTGGGACGGGCGCGGCGGGGTGCTCCTCCAGGAGCACCTCGACCGGGTACGCGGGGGCTCCCGGCGGCTCGGTGGTGACCTCCACCGGGTCCGGTGCGGACGGGGTGTCGCTCACAGGCCGCTCTCCTTGATCTGCCGCCAGGTCAGACCGCTGCCCGAGAGGCTCCCGAGGGTGGGGTGGGCGGCGGCGACGGCCGCGTAGGTGGTGCCGACCGGCAGCGGGGCGCGGTCGGAGGGGGTGTCGGGGGTCAGGTCGCTGTCGGCGGGGAACCCGTTGGTCCGGGTGCCGCGCAGCGTCAGGGTCTGCTGGACGGTGCCGGGGGACGTCGACGCGGTCTTGATGCCGACGACCCAGGCGAG
Source organism: Streptomyces tamarix (assembly GCF_032423885.1). NCBI lineage: Bacteria > Bacillati > Actinomycetota > Actinomycetes > Kitasatosporales > Streptomycetaceae > Streptomyces > Streptomyces tamarix. The sequence goes on from NZ_JAWCTQ010000005.1 coordinate 164,275, forward strand.
GGTGTCCAGCGCGGCGCCGCTGGAGTCCACGACCCGGACGACGTCCCCGAGCTGGATGCGCGGGTCGTACAGCACCTCCACCTCGCCGAGGACGGGCACGGGGTACTGGCCCGCCGCCCGCATGGCGTGGGCGAGGTCCTGGGCCGCCCGGTAGTCCTGCACCCAGTCGCCGGCCTCGGCGCAGTACTCCTGGCGGCCGTAGTACTTCTCGCTCGTGCTGCCGGGGGCCCAGGAGGTCGCCTGCCGTTCGACCGGCTCGGTGGACGGCTTCAGGGTCTGGATGTGCACCGAGGGCTTGCCGTCCTCCGTGACCGTGTAGAGCCGCCGGGAGGTGCGGTTGGTGAACCGCAGGACCAGGTGGCCCTCCTCCCGCCGGGCGAAGATGTCCACGGCGCCCTTGACGGCGTCCGCGCCGGCCGCGTTGGCGGCCGCGAAGCGCACCGAGAAGCCGGGCGCGACGCTCTGGTCGTCGTCGACGTTGGGCGGGCCGATGTCGAACTCCTCGTCGGCGAGGACGTACTTGAGCGTCACCGACGAGTCGCCGGGTATCTCGCGCACCACGGTGTCGTTGTAGGAGGTGCCGTTGGCGACCTTCACCGACGACCAGTCCTTGTACGGCTGCACGCAGTAGTTGCGGCAGGCGTCGATCTCCTCGGTGACGGTGAGCGCGGCGATGTCGCGCAGGGACGTCAGGGTCAGGTCGGCGGCCGTGGGCTGCTTCGCGAAGCGCGTGTAGTTGCGCCAGTGGAAGACGCCCCGCTCGTCGAACTCGGCGGTGGACATGCTCGCCTTGGCGATCTGGGTGATCACCTCCCACTGCGAGCCGGACACGCGCGGGATCGTGTGGAGCGGCAGGATCGCCTCGTCGAGTTCCACCTCCTTCGTCCAGGCGCCCGTCTGGGCGAACTCGGCGTTCGTGGGGAAGGCGGTCAGCCCGCTGGAGAGCTGCACGGCCTCGGTGGCGAGCTGGGTCACCAGCCGTAGCTGGTACAGCTCGGCGGCGGGCTGCGCCGCGGAGGGGTTGGTGAAGGTGGCCGCGCCGAAGGCGTAGTGCCTCCCGTCCGGCCCGGTGAGGACGGGCTGGACGGTCGGCAGGACGGAGCCGCCGGCCGGCGTCGTGTCGAACAGGCCGCCGATGTGCCAGACGCCCCGCTGCTCCTTGAGCGCCGAGAGGTTCCAGTAGAAGTACGTGCCGCCGCCCTCGCGGGTGCCGGAGTGCATGAAGATCTGGCCGAGCGAGAAGTCGACCGCCAGGCGCAGCCGCCCGGTCTGGGTGCCGGTGCGGTTGAGGTCCACTTCCAGGGCGACGGTGGAGCCGAAGCCGACCGCGCTGTTCACCCACGCCTCGGCGAACAGCCGGCTGCCCGGCACGGTGACCCGGCTGCGCGGGAACCACGTGGCCGTCATCGCGTGTGTGTCGGGTGCCGCGGCGTGCGGTACCAGGGCCATCTCGTGCGGGGCGCCCTCCCGGCTCCAGCCGTAGTGCCGGGCGTCGGGGACGATCTCGGGCTGCCCGTAGGTGGCGGCGAACCCGCCGTGCAGGGAGGCGTACACGAGGGTGAGCGGCGCGCCGGCGCTGTACTCCGGGTAGCGCGGCGGCGGGGAGGAGTGCAGCCCCGCCTGGCGCAGCAACTCGTCGACGCACCAGGTGGCGGTGGCCACCGGTCGCCGCCAGTAGAACCCGGCGTACGGCTTGGGCAGCTCCGCCGGCCCGTGCAGCCGCTCGGCCCCGTCCAGGGCGGTGAGCTGCACGGTGTCGGTGCCGGAGGCGGCGGAGCGGTTGCGCACGGTGCCGCGGAAGGCGGGCAGGGTGCCGGCGTCGGTGCCGTACGTGTGGACCACGGACTGGCCGGGGCGGGCGATGTCGCCGGTGGCGCGCGGCGCCCACGGCGAGTACAGGGCGGGTGCCGAGGCGCCCGCGGTGCCGGAGACCTGGAGCTGGAGCTGGGCCGCGGAGCTGCCGGAGAACGCGCGCATGGCGTCCGGCAGGTCGGTGCTGTAGCTGCGTTCGAGCTGCCAGGACTGGACCTGCTCGGTCACGTCCCGGCCGCCGAGGCGGGTGGTGTGGGCGGTGGTGCGCGACCCGGACTCCAGCGTCCGGGTCAGCTCCTCGTCAGAGGCTCGCACTGGTCACCTCCACCAGGTCGATCGAGATGTTCCGGTACGGCAGGGGCCGGGCCGGGGAGTCGGTGTAGCCGGTCACGGCCATGACCGGGCACCCGTCACCGGGCAGTTCGGTCACCGTGGGGTCCACGTGCAGCAGCTTCGCCGGGCCGATCCGCGACTGGAACGCGCTGGTGGCGGAGGCGAAGGTCACGGTGGCGGACACGTGGGTGGCGCCGGCCGGCACGGTGGCCGGGGCCCAGCCGGTCGTCGCGGCGAGCTGTGCGCCGGCGGCGTCGTGGAACGCGAGCACGCAGTTCTCCGCCCTCGTCCGCACGGCGGCGGGCAGCACCAGGCCGACCAGGCCGGAGCCGGGCGGCAGCGCGTGGCCCTTCTGGGCGCCGTTCACGAAGGTCAGCGTTCCGGTCGTGGACGCGGCCAGGGACGCCACCGCGTAGCCGGACGCGTCGGTGGACAGGGTGACGCCGGTCGCCGACCACTGGGTGAGCGCCCCCCTGCCCGCGGCCTGCTCGGCGGGGAGCAGGTTCGCCGGGGCGGTGGGCACGTGGTCGTCGTCGATGGTCAGGACGGCGCCGTCGAGCCCGTACGTCCCGATCTCACCGGTGACGCCCGACGGGGTGACCAGCGCGGCGCCCTCGGGGACGGTCGCGACGAGGGTGTGCCCGGTGTCGGCGGCGGACGTCAGGTAGGTGCCGTTCGCGTCCCGCCAGTGCAGCCGGGTCGCGCACGGCCCCGCCCGCCAGGACGTGGGCAGGGTGAAGCGCACCCGCATGCCCGGGACGACGGGGAAGCCGGCGCGGGGCCTGCGGTGCCAGCTGAGCTGGGCGGTCGTCGTCAGCGCCTTCCAGACGTACGTCTGGGGCTGCGCGCCCGGGGCGGTCGACACCTCCAGCTTGCCGCTGCCGCTGACGGAGGTGTACCAGGAGTTGTACGGGCTGCCGGCCGCGACGCGTCCCTGCGCCTGCAGCGGGTCGAGCAGGTTGCGGGCCACCGGGTCGAGGACCTCGACGGGGCCGGGCCCGTCGACGCGCCGGGCCAGCCGGTCGAGGTGCGCGGCGTCGTCCTGGCCGAGCCGGTCGAAGGTGAGCTTGATCCTGCGGGGGGCGCGCCGGGGCGCGATCGTGGTGACCTGGCCGCCCAGTGAGGTGAACTGGGAGACGCCGAGTTCCGCACCGCGTTCGAAGCCGGTGGCGGCCTGGCTGATCTCGCGGAGCTGTCCGGGCAGGCCGACCCAGAGGTTTCGTGCCATGGGGAGCCTCCTTCCTTGGTGCTGGCTATCGGCGGGCGAGCTGCCGGTGCCCGGCGATCACGGCGCGGGCGATGGTCTGGCCGTCGACCTGGACGTGCACGGGCCGGTCGGCGAGGCGCTCGACCGCTTCGGCGAGCCGGGCGATCTGGGCGCGGCCGCCGCCCTGGCCGATCATGCGTTCCAGCTTGCTGAGCGGGATGACGGCCTCGTGCTCGCCGGCCTCGCCGATGAGGGCGAGGGTGCCGCCGTTGCGGGGCTGGACGATGCCGCCCTTGGCGAGGTGGGGGATGGGGATCTTCGGCAGGTTGATGGAGAAGCTCTTGCCGCCGAAGACCGGGACCCAGCCGGGGATCGAGACCTTGAAGCCGTTGAGGGCGCCGATGATGGTGTTGACGGCGGTGGCGAAGGCCCGGAACGGGGCCAGCATCACGTTGCCGATGCCCTTGAGGATCGGGGTGATGACCCTGGTCGCCGTCGACACGGCGTTCTGGATCGCCTTCATGCCCGACTTGAAGCCCCTGGTCACCACGGACACGATCTTGTCGACGTTGACGAACTTGGCGATGAGCGGCGCCAGCAGCGTCATGATCAGGCCGAACGGGCTGGCCGCCATGGCCAGGTTGAGGCCCTTCTGCGCGAGGCTCGCCCCCTTGAGGCCCTTGGACAGCCCGCCGCCCATGGTCCTGCCGGTCTTGTCGGCGCCCTTGCCGGCCTTCCCGACCGACTTCTCGACGGCGTCCGCCTGGCGCTTCACGTCGCGCAGGGCGTTCTTGGCCTTGTCGGCGGAGCCCTTGAGCTTGTCGAGCGAGGTCTTGAACTTGTCGGTGCCGCCCTTGGCCTTGCCGAACGAGGTGTTGGCGTTGTTGAGGCCGGTCCGCAACCGGCCCAGGGCGCTGTTGCCGTTGGTGGCGGAGGTGCGCAGCTTGCCGACGGCGGAGCCGGCCTTGTCGGCGCCGCCGCGCAGTTTCGCCACGGCGGCGGTGCCCTGGTCGGCGGCCGTCTTCATGCCGGAGACGGCGCGGCCGCCCTGCCCGAGGACCTGCGACAACCGCTGGGTCGCCGAAGCCGCGCTCCGGAGCTTGGTCGTCAATGACACGGGGGTGCCACCTTTCGTATCAGAGGGCGTTGGAGAAGCTGCGCAGGCCGCTTTGCACCGAGCGCATCTCGCGCAGGAGCGCGTTCATCTCCGCCCGGGTCTTCCGGGCATCTTCAGCCACCTTCTTGCGGGACTTTTCCGCCTCCTTTTCGCTCTCCTTGATCCTGTCCAGCTTGACCTGCAAGGAATTCGACCTGCTGAGCTTGGAAACCTTTTCGCGGATGCGCTTCTCGATGCGCTCCGCGTCTCTCATCAGCTTGCTCAGCTCGGCTCGGGTCTCGTAGACGAAGGTCTTGTCCTTCGAGTTCTTCGCCGCTTGGCTCTTCTCGGCGACGAGTTTCTTGACCCTCTCCAGTTCCTTGACGTCGTCGGCCAGTTTCTTGCGGTCCTTCTCCCCCTTCCTCTCCGCGCGTTCGATGCGGTTCTCCAGGTGCTTCTTCTGGTCGGCCCACCGGAAGGTCGCGATCTGCTTGCCGCGGAGGGTCACCCCCTTCTCGTCCACCTTGAGGAGGGTGAAATCCGCCTTCACCAGGGTGAGGCCGAGGGCGATGGCCGTGATGTCGAACTTGAGCCCGGTCAGGCTGGTGGCGATGGCGTTGACGCTGTGGCTGAGGTCGCGGTACATCTCCTTGTAGCGCAGCGCCTCTTTTGGATCGATCCACGGCGGGGCGCCGATCAAGGGTTCATTCGCTGCTGTTTGCGACATTTTTCCTCTACTTCCATTGCAGGGTGCCAAGCCCGGCCCGCTACTTCCCGGAGGGACCGTGTCCGTCGGACCGTGGATCGCGTGGTTTCTGCTGCTCTCGCCTGCTCTGGTCGTGAGCCCCGTGGCCGCGGCCTCGCTCCACGTGCATCTGCGCCTGCGCCGCGCGGGGGTGCCCGTGGAGGCCGTCTGCGACCACGCCTATCGGAAGAACGGGCGATGGGTGTGCGCCTATCGATATGTCGACAGTGCGGGCGAATCGCACTACGACTTCTCCCAGAAGCCCTATCCGCTGCCGATCCGCGAGCCGGGCCAGCCGGTGTCCGTGGTCTACGACCCCAGGCGCCCGGAGCGGTCGCGCACCCGGTACGAGCTGAGGCGCCCGGTCCCCTGGGCGGGGGTGAACATCGGCACCTACCTCTTCGTGCAACTGGTGCTCGGCATCCTCGGAGGCGCCTATCTGGCCGTCGGGATGTTCGAGCGGTGACCCGCGGAGGGCGCCGGGCCGCGGCGGGCTTCCGGCCGGTTCACGCGAAGAAGCGGCCGAGCTCCTCGGGGCCGGGACCGTCGCTCCCGCTCTCGTCCGTGTCGTCGTCGGCGTCGGCGTCGCTCCCGGTGGGCTCCGACGGCCGCGGTACGGGGGTCGGGTACTCCAGCGGCTCGGCGTCCTCGTCCTGGTTGACGGTGGCGAACATCCAGTTGGCCTCGGCCAGGTGGTCCACCGCGGCGGCCAGGAGGTGGTCCGTCACCGCCCACTCCGCCGCCTCGCCGTGCACCGCGCGGGCGAGCGCGCTGTCGCGGGGCATGTGCCGGACCAGCACCGCGAGCCGGCGGGAGGAGAGCCGGCCGCGGTGCCAGTCGAGCAGGTCCACGCCGTAGTGGCGCAGCAGGTCGGCCTCCAGGGCCTCGGCGTGCTCCTCGACGAGCACGCCGAGGCTCAGCCTTCCCCCAGGCCGAGCCCCGTCTCCTTGCCGTACGCCTCCAGGATCGCCGCGACGTCCTGCATCGTGACCTCCAGGTGGTCGAAGCGCGCGTACTGCTGCTCGCCCAGGAGGAGCCGCAGCAGCCCGTCGACGTCGTTGTCGTCGAGGTCGCGCAGCTTGCGGGCGGTGGCCCGGGACAGCTCGGTCGGGAGCTGGAAGGTCTGGTCGTCGAGCTCGAACGACCAGGCCCGGCCGAGCGCTTCCAGGCGCTGGGCGCGGGCCGCGTTGACGTTGAAGGAGGACATGCGCGGGCTCCTTTGCGCGGGAGGGAACAGGGGGAACGGGAGGGGACAGGGGGAGACGAAGACGCCGGTGCCCGGCGCGCGACCACGAGGGGCCGCGCGCCGGACACCGGCGGGGGAGGGGCGGGGCGCCGGGGGCGCCGAGCCCTTACGCGTACGACTTGTCCTTCATGATCCAGGTCGCCAGCGTGGAGCTGCCCTCGCCGGCCAGCGCGGTGAACGTGACGCCGAGCTTCAGCGCGCCCGTGCGGGTCAGCGAGATCTCCTCGGTCTCGGTCACCTGGCCGCGCGGGATGATGAAGCGGTACGTGACGTCCGCGCCGTCCTTGAACTCGATGCCCAGCTGGCGCTCGTCCTTCTGCGGCTCGGCGCCCATCGCGTACGTGTACGTGTCGACCGCGCCGGTGGCGGTCACCGCGCCGACCGTGCCGCCGCCCATGAAGAACGGCAGCGTGTCCTTGTTGAACTGCAGGAGCTGGAACTTCACGGTCAGGTCGCGGTCGGAGTAGATGAACCGCGCCGGGCTCACCGACTGCCAGGTGTCGACCGGGTCGATCTTGTCCTTCTTGTTGAACTTGATGCCGTCCGTGCTGGTGTAGCCGAGCTCGGTCCAGCCGGTCGGCCACTCGTCGGCGGTGTGCTTCGGGGCGGCCGGGCCGGTGGCGCCGGCGGTGGCGACGAGGATGCGGCCGGTGCCGGCGACGCGGATCTGGTTGCCGTTGTTGGCGGGCATGGGGACTCCTTCGGAGAGTGGTGAGGGCGTTGCGGGGTGCCGCGGACGCGGCGAAGGCCCCGTCGCGGGTGCGGCGGGGCCTGTTCGGGGGCGCGGGTGAACCGCGCGTGAGGGGTGCGGAGGGGATCTACGCGGGCCGGATCGACAACCGGACCGTGGAGAGGTAGCGGTTGCCGGCGGGCCGGTTGTAGTCGGGCAGCCAGCGCGGTCCGTCCGCCTCGACCACCTCGGTGACGGCGGCGCCGCCGTACACCGTGCCGGCGGCTTCGAGCAGTGCGGCGCGGGCGGCCAGGGCGACCGTGTGGGCGGCCGTCTTGTCCGGCCCGTAGACCTCCAGGTCGAGCAGCGGCCGGTCGAGGTGGAGGTCGTCCACCCAGGCGCCGCCGACGCGGGAGACGAGGACCGCCTTCTGGGTGCCGTCGAAGCCGGCGGGTGGCCGGTTGTCGACCACGACCCCGGTCAGTTCCGGCCGGTTCCTGAGGTGGTCGACCACGAGTCGTTCCACGTCGGGGAAGGCGAGAGGGCTCACATGGACGCTCCCTTCGAGAGGCGTTCGGCTGACGTGCGGAAAACACGAAGCGGCAGGACCGCCGCCCTGGTCGAGGGCGCAGCTCTGCCGCTGCTCCAAGTGTGATCGGGGCGCCCGCCGCCCGCAACCAACTTCGGTGCGCCCCGGCGTCGTCGTACCCGTCCTCGATCGCCCGTCTGCGCTACGCTCCCTAATCCGAACATCTATTCGAATCATCGGGGCGGGTCTTCGAGGCGCGGCGCGGAAGGTACGGACACACCCAACGGGGCGAAGGAGTGGTGGGGCGTGGAGACGAGCACGAGGAGCGGACGGACCGCGGGCGGTGAGGGCCGATGACGATCAGTCCGCAGGAGCGACTGGCCGATGTCGCGGCCGCCGCGGTCGAGGTGGCGGCGGAGAGCGCCGAGGCCGGGACGTACACCGGAGGGGTGGGGCGCGCGCTCAGCGCCGTCATCGCCAAGGTCGGTGCCCGCCTCACCGTCGACGCCGAGTCGCGCGGCTTCTCCATCGGCTGGCAGGAGGCCGTGGCCGCGCTGACCGGGGAGCACCCCGCTCCGGCCCCCGCCCCCGTCCGCCACCTGCCCGTCCGGCCCGACCCGGCGGAGCGCGCCTGACGGACGCACCGACGCGCCGGGGCGGCCACTCCTCGTACGGGAGTGGCCGCCCCGGCGCGTGCGTGCGTCGTGCTGTCGACTTGTCCGGCGGAGCGGTCCGGCCGGGTCGTCCAGTGGAGTCGCCTGGTCGGGTCGCCCGGCCGGGTCGTCCGGTGGAGTCGCCTGGTCGGGTCGCCCGGCCGAGCCGTCCGGCGGAGTCGCCTGGTCGGGTCGCCTGGCGGAGTCGCCTGGCCGGGCCGTTCGGCGGAGCCGTCCTTCGTGGTGGGGCGGCCCGCCTCGCGGCGTCAGCCCCCGCGGCGCGCCGAGCGTTCCGCCGCGAACACGTCCTCCAGCCGGAAGAGCTGGGCGCGGCCCTGCCGCCCCGCCGGTGCCAGCCGTCCGAGCTGCACCCACTTGCGGATGGTGGCGGGCAGGACACCGGCCTCCTGCGCGGCCAGCCGCCCGGTGACGAGCGCCGGGCCCACGGGGACGCGCGCGGGGGTCATCGGGCCCCCTCCTCGTCCTGCCGGACGGACGCGCCCGCCGGCGCCCGCTCCTCCATCCGGACGGCGATCTCCGCCTGCCCCACGCCGACGGACTGTGCCAGCTCCTGCCAGGCGTCCTCCGCCCACAGGTGCCGGAAGGCCGGGTCGGTCGCGCAGTCGCAGCCCGGCACCCCGCAGCGGCAGCCCGGGTTGACGCACACGACGGTCCGGCTCGCCGGGAAGGCCCGCAGCGACACCGAGTCGCAGCACGGGCAGCGCCCGGGCAGCCGCACCATCGTCTCCACTTCGCCCAGCGCCCGCGCGCACCGCCGCGCCATGCGCCGCACCTCGTCCCGTACGTGCCGGGCCAGGGTCGCGTCGGCGGCCACGCGGTCGAGCAGCCCGGTGAGGCGGACCAGCCGCCGGGGCACGTCGGCCCGGCGCGGCCGGCCGAGGCCGAGGCGGTCGTACACCGCCTCCTCCAGCTCGCTCACGCCGTCGGTGATGTCCCGGATCGCGTCGGATACGTGCAGGCGGATGGGGGCGGCGGTGTGACCGGGGACGGACAAGCCGTGTCGCTGTTCGTTGAGCAGCGCCTCCTCGCGCTCGGCGCGCAGGCGGGCCGCGCGCTCGGCGCGCTCCGCCGGGCCCGGGGCGGGGGAGGTCCGGTCGGCGGACCGGGGGGCGGCGCCGGCGGCCGGGGCGAGCTCGGTGAGCAGTTCGGGGAACTGGCGGATCAGCATGGCGGTCCACAGCGCGGCGTCGCGCACGGCCCCGAGGGCGTCGGGGGCGGCGGAGGCGTCGGGGGTGTGGGAGGTGCCGGGGGACTGGGTGGCGGACATGGGGTGCTCCCCTCCGGTGCGGTGTGCGGGACGGTTCAGGCGGCCGGGCGGGACGGGGCTCCGGCCAGGCCCTCGCGGGCCCCGCGGTTCCCGGCGCGGCGCCGCCGGCCCCGGTCGAGGTCGACCGGCCGGCCGTTGCGCCACAGCCGCCCGGCGCTGACGCCGTCGAACCAGGTGTGCGCCGGGTCCACGACCTCCTCGCACCGGCGGATCACGGGGCACCGGGCGCAGGCCCGCAGGGCCGGTGCCGCGTCGGCGGCCCTGCGGGCGAACACGACGTGGGGCGGCAGCCCGGCGCAGGCGGGGGTTCCGGTCGTGGCGGCGGAAGCGGTGTCGGCGGACGGTGCGGTCATGGTGGCCCCCTGGTACGCGTGCGAACGAATGAGCGACACGAGTGTTGCGAGCTCGCACACTTACATGTTGCGAGTGTGCACGCAACTAGAATCGGGGCTGCCTGTGAGCGTTCTGTGGGGCAATCTTCACTGTTTGGGGCCAGGGGAACGGGTAATTCCGTGCGTGCGAGCGCGATAGTCTGGTGCCCGCCTCGGAGGGAGAGTGCTGCCGATGTCCGCCAGCGAGTTGGAACAGTTCACCGCCTGGATCGAGGGGGTGATCCGGCGGCAGGGATACGACATCGACAGCCCCCGCGGCGGGGGGAAGTCCCGGCTCGCCGACGAGGCCGGCGTCCACCGGGCGGCCATCACCCGGCTCCTCCAGGGCCAGAGCACGCCGGACCTGGAGACCATGCGCCGGCTCGCCCACGTGCTCCGCGTCCCGGTGCGGGACATGCTGATCAAGTCCGGCCGGCTGACCGAGGACGACCTGCCGCTGCCCGGCCTGCCGGACGACGTCCCGGCCGCCGAGGAGGCGCCCGCACCCCGGCTCACGCTGGAGGAGGCCGCGGCCGGCCTCGGCATCCCGTCCGACCAGCGGGACATGTTCATCCGCGTCGCCGGGCAGTTCCTCCCCGGGGGACCGCCGGCGCGCGCCGGCCGCGAGGGCGCGGCGGAGACCGAGGCGAAGAGTGCCCGCCGGGGCTGAACTGCTCTTTCTCGTAAGCTGTTGTGGCCTGTTGCCCCCACGCAGGCCGAACGCCCCGCCGATCGTGGTGTCACCGGCGGAAACGACAGCGTCTGGTTGGGAAAGAGAGCGGGTCATGGGAGAGGGCGAGGAGTGCTCCCGGCCGCCACGCGCCCCGCGCGACGACGCGCGGCCACCCCGGGCGCGGGGCCCCGTCCCGGGGCTCCCCGAGCCGGCGGACGGCCTCCCGGACCTCCTCTCCACCCTCGGGCGCTACCTGGAGACCCACCTGCCCGGGGACGTCGTGGTCGTGCTGCGCGAGGAGATGGCGCGCCGCGAGTTCCAGGCGTACGCCAACGGCTGGCGCGACGCCGCCGACCAGTACGAACCCGTGCTGGAGGAGGCCCGCCGCATAGCCCAGACCCGGCGGCTGCGCCTGGTCGGCCGCACGCCGGGCCAGGCCGCGGTCATCCCGTTCCCCCGCGACGACGCCCGCGGCCCGGGCGGCCCCGACGCCGAAGGGGCGGCCACCCGCGACCGTACGCGCCGCCCCGCCCCCCGGCGCCCCCCGGCGGACCGGCCGGCCCCCGCGCGCCGGGTCGAGCCGGGCGGCGCCGACCGCGCCCCCGCCGACCGGGGCCGTGCCGGCGGGGATCCCACCGGCCGGAGCGCTGACGACCGGGGCCCCGCAGACCGGGGCCCGGCCGACCGGGACCCCATGGGTCAGGACCCCGCAGGCCAGGACCCGGCCGACCAGGGCCGCGACGGCCGTACGCGCCGGCAGGGCCGTACCGCGCGGACCGGCGGGGCGGACCGGCACGACCGCGCCGACCCGCGGGACCCCGCCGCCCCGGAGGGCCGCGCCGCCCCGGAGGGCCGCGCCGACCCGCCCCCGCCCGCCGACCGGCCCGCCCCCGCCGCCCCGGAGGGTGGCGACGGGCACCGCGGCGCGAACGGCGACGGCGCCGGAACGGGGAGTGGGGGCGCGCCGCCCGGACTGGTCGCGAAGTCCCGCGGCTCCAGGGTCCCGACCATCCCGCGCCTGACCACCCGCCGCCGGGACCCCGCCGATCGGCCGGCCGACCGATCGGCCGACCGGCCGTCGGAGCCCCCCGGGGACCACCCCGGGGACCGCGGCTGAGGGGGCCGCCGTTCCCGCGCCGCCCGCCCGTTCGGGGACCGGTGCGCCGGCCCGTCCGGGGCGAGGGCATTTGTTTTGACCCAGGTCCGTACGGTAGGTACGCTCAGACCTTGTGCCTGGGGTGTGCCTGGGCTCCTGTGCGTGTCCTCAACCGCACGGCGAGTCGTCGACGGCCACCGCAATCTGCGCCCGTTTCCGCCCCCCGGTGGAAGCGCGCAGTATTCGACACACCCGACCGCGTGGGTCGGGCGGTGTTCCAGGTTAGCTTCACTACACGGCACACAGAAACCGGAGAAGTAGTGCCTACGATCCAGCAGCTGGTCCGGAAGGGCCGGCAGGACAAGGTCGAGAAGAACAAGACGCCCGCACTCGAGGGTTCCCCTCAGCGCCGCGGCGTCTGCACGCGTGTGTTCACGACCACCCCGAAGAAGCCGAACTCGGCCCTCCGCAAGGTCGCGCGTGTGCGTCTGACCTCCGGGATCGAGGTCACGGCTTACATTCCGGGTGAGGGACACAACCTGCAGGAGCACTCCATCGTGCTCGTGCGTGGTGGCCGTGTGAAGGACCTGCCGGGTGTTCGCTACAAGATCATCCGCGGCTCGCTCGACACCCAGGGTGTCAAGAACCGCAAGCAGGCCCGCAGCCGCTACGGCGCCAAGAAGGAGAAGTAAGAATGCCTCGTAAGGGCCCCGCCCCGAAGCGCCCGGTCATCATCGACCCGGTTTACGGTTCTCCTCTGGTGACCTCGCTCATCAACAAGATTCTGCTCAACGGCAAGCGTTCCACCGCCGAGCGCATCGTCTACGGCGCGATGGAGGGTCTTCGCGAGAAGACCGGCCAGGACCCGGTCATCACGCTGAAGCGCGCCCTCGAGAACGTCAAGCCGGCCCTCGAGGTGAAGTCCCGCCGCGTCGGTGGTGCCACCTACCAGGTGCCGATCGAGGTCAAGCCCGGTCGCGCCTCCACCCTCGCTCTCCGCTGGCTCGTGGGCTACTCGCGCGCCCGTCGTGAGAAGACCATGACCGAGCGCCTGATGAACGAGCTGCTGGACGCCTCGAACGGCCTCGGCGCCTCGGTCAAGAAGCGCGAGGACACGCACAAGATGGCCGAGTCCAACAAGGCCTTCGCGCACTACCGCTGGTAGTCGCACCCACATCGAGACCGAGAGAAGACTGAAGCCTTATGGCTACCACTTCGCTTGACCTGGCCAAGGTCCGCAACATCGGGATCATGGCCCACATCGACGCGGGCAAGACGACCACCACCGAGCGCATCCTCTTCTACACCGGTGTTTCGTACAAGATCGGTGAGGTCCACGACGGCGCTGCCACGATGGACTGGATGGAGCAGGAGCAGGAGCGCGGCATCACGATCACGTCCGCCGCGACGACCTGTCACTGGTCGCTCGAGGACGTCGATCACACCATCAACATCATCGACACCCCCGGTCACGTCGACTTCACCGTCGAGGTGGAGCGTTCGCTCCGCGTCCTCGACGGCGCCGTGACCGTGTTCGACGGTGTGGCCGGTGTGGAGCCGCAGTCCGAGACCGTGTGGCGTCAGGCGGACCGCTACGGCGTTCCGCGTATCTGCTTCGTGAACAAGCTCGACCGTACGGGCGCCGAGTTCCACCGCTGCGTGGACATGATCTCGGACCGCCTGGGCGCGCAGCCGCTCGTCATGCAGCTGCCGATCGGTGCCGAGGCGGACTTCAAGGGCGTCGTCGACCTGGTCCGCATGAAGGCCCTGGTCTGGTCCGCCGAGGCGGCCAAGGGCGAGATGTACGACATCGTCGACATCCCGGACACCCACGCCGAGGCTGCCGAGGAGTACCGCAACAAGCTCGTCGAGGCCGTCGCGGAGAACGACGAAGAGATCATGGAGCTGTACCTGGAGGGCCAGGAGCCCACCGAGGAGCAGCTGTACGCCGCGATCCGTCGTATCACCATCGCCTCCGGCAAGGGCACGGGCACCACGGTCACCCCGGTGTTCTGCGGTACCGCGTTCAAGAACAAGGGCGTCCAGCCCCTGCTCGACGCCGTCGTGCGCTACCTGCCGTCGCCGGTCGACATCGAGGCGATCGAGGGCCAGGACCCCAAGGACGCCGAGGCCGTCGTCAAGCGCAAGCCGTCCGACAACGAGCCGCTGTCGGCGCTGGCGTTCAAGATCATGAGCGACCCGCACCTGGGCAAGCTCACCTTCGTCCGGATCTACTCCGGTCGCCTGGAGTCCGGCACCTCGGTGCTGAACTCCGTCAAGGGCAAGAAGGAGCGCATCGGCAAGATCTACCGCATGCACGCGAACAAGCGTGAGGAGATCGAGTCGGTGGGCGCCGGCGACATCATCGCCGTCATGGGTCTGAAGCAGACCACGACCGGTGAGACGCTGTGCGACGAGAAGGCCCCGGTGATCCTGGAGTCCATGGACTTCCCGGCGCCGGTCATCGAGGTCGCCATCGAGCCCAAGTCCAAGGGTGACCAGGAGAAGCTGGGTGTCGCCATCCAGCGTCTCGCGGAGGAGGACCCCTCCTTCCAGGTGCACACCAACGAGGAGACCGGCCAGACCGTCATCGGCGGTATGGGCGAGCTTCACCTCGAGGTGCTCGTCGACCGCATGAAGCGCGAGTTCAAGGTCGAGGCCAACGTCGGCAAGCCGCAGGTCGCGTACCGTGAGACGATCCGCAAGGCCGTCGAGCGCGTGGACTACACCCACAAGAAGCAGACCGGTGGTACCGGTCAGTTCGCCAAGGTGCAGATCGCGATCGAGCCGATCGAGGGCGGCGACGCCTCGTACGAGTTCGTCAACAAGGTCACCGGTGGCCGCATCCCGAAGGAATACATTCCTTCCGTGGACGCCGGCTGCCAGGAGGCCATGCAGTTCGGCATCCTCGCGGGCTACGAGATGACGGGCGTGCGCATCACCCTGCTCGACGGTGCCTACCACGAGGTCGACTCCTCCGAGCTCGCCTTCAAGATCGCCGGCTCGCAGGCCTTCAAGGAGGCCGCGCGCAAGGCGTCCCCCGTGCTCCTCGAGCCGATGATGGCCGTTGAGGTCACCACGCCCGAGGACTACATGGGCGATGTCATCGGTGACATCAACTCCCGCCGTGGCCAGATCCAGGCCATGGAGGAGCGCGCCGGTGCCCGCGTCGTCAAGGGCCTGGTGCCGCTGTCGGAGATGTTCGGCTACGTCGGCGACCTCCGCAGCAAGACCTCGGGTCGCGCAAGCTACTCGATGCAGTTCGACTCCTACGCCGAGGTTCCGCGGAACGTCGCCGAGGAGATCATCGCGAAGGCCAAGGGCGAGTAACTCAACCGAGTTCACGCCTTAGGCTTGTCACCGGATACACGGGGCGTTTCGGCGCAGACCGCGCGAGCGGAGGCACGGAACGCCCCGGGGCCGGCATCCCAGCAAAGATCACCTGGCGCCGATGAGTAAGGCGTACAGAACCACTCCACAGGAGGACCCCAGTGGCGAAGGCGAAGTTCGAGCGGACTAAGCCGCACGTCAACATCGGCACCATCGGTCACATCGACCACGGTAAGACGACCCTCACGGCCGCCATTACCAAGGTGCTGCACGACAAGTACCCGGACCTGAACGAGGCTTCGGCCTTCGACCAGATCGACAAGGCTCCTGAGGAGCGTCAGCGCGGTATCACCATCTCCATCGCGCACGTCGAGTACCAGACGGAGTCGCGTCACTACGCGCACGTCGACTGCCCGGGTCACGCGGACTACATCAAGAACATGATCACGGGTGCGGCGCAGATGGACGGCGCCATCCTCGTGGTCGCCGCCACCGACGGCCCGATGCCGCAGACCAAGGAGCACGTGCTCCTGGCCCGCCAGGTCGGCGTTCCGTACATCGTCGTCGCCCTGAACAAGGCCGACATGGTGGACGACGAGGAGATCCTGGAGCTCGTCGAGCTCGAGGTCCGTGAGCTCCTCTCCGAGTACGAGTTCCCGGGCGACGACGTTCCGGTCGTCAAGGTCTCCGCTCTGAAGGCGCTCGAGGGCGACCCGGAGTGGGCCGAGTCGGTCATGAACCTCATGAACGCCGTCGACGAGGCCATCCCGCAGCCGGAGCGCGACGTCGACAAGCCGTTCCTGATGCCGATCGAGGACGTCTTCACGATCACCGGTCGTGGCACGGTCGTCACCGGTCGTATCGAGCGCGGTGTCCTGAAGGTCAACGAGACCGTCGACATCATCGGCATCAAGACCGAGAAGACCACCACCACGGTCACCGGCATCGAGATGTTCCGCAAGCTGCTCGACGAGGGCCAGGCCGGTGAGAACGTCGGTCTGCTGCTCCGCGGCATCAAGCGCGAGGACGTCGAGCGCGGCCAGGTCATCATCAAGCCGGGCTCGGTCACCCCGCACACCGAGTTCGAGGCGCAGGCCTACATCCTCTCCAAGGACGAGGGTGGCCGCCACACGCCGTTCTTCAACAACTACCGCCCGCAGTTCTACTTCCGTACCACGGACGTGACCGGCGTCGTGACCCTCCCCGAGGGCACCGAGATGGTCATGCCGGGCGACAACACCACCATGTCCGTCCAGCTGATCCAGCCGGTCGCCATGGAGGAGGGCCTGAAGTTCGCCATCCGTGAGGGTGGCCGGACCGTCGGCGCCGGCCAGGTCACCAAGATCGTCAAGTAAGTTCCGCTTCTTGACGGCCTGAACGGCTGACCTGGTTGCTCTCAGGAGCACCTGGAGCAACAGAGGGGCCCCGCACCGAGAGGTGCGGGGCCCTTCGTCGTGTGCGCCCTCCGCGCGGGCGCCTTCGTCGTGCGCGCCGCGCGGAGCCGTCCGCCCGGCGGTCGGGGGGAGGTCCGCCGCCCAGGGCGGTGCGCGCCCCGCGCGGGGACGTCCGCAGGGGCGTCAGGCCGCGTCCGTGTGGGACGCCCACGACCACGGGCACGCGTCCGCGCCGATGCCCACCGCCAGCGCGCCCTGCGGCCCCAGGTGCGGGGTCGCGGGGCCCAGCGCGACCGCGCCCCGGGCGCGCACCGCGCGGCGCCCGCCGACGTGGAGCTGGACGCGCCCGCGCAGGTCGCGGCCGAGGAGGACCGGGCCCTTGGGCGTACCGGCCGCGCTGACCGCGCCGTACCCGTCGAAGGCGGGTGCCGGGAGCCGGGTGCCGTCGATCCGTACCGCCGTCAGCTCCTTCGCGGTCGGCCGTCGGTAGTACAGGGCCAGGCCGCCGTCCGGGGTGGCCGCCACGCCGACGGGCCCGCCGGGCGCCGGCAGCGCGCCGCCCGCGCGGAAGGCGACCGGACCGCCCGGCGCGTCCTGCGCCCAGTGGTGCACGCGCTCCCGCCCCGCGGCGAACAGGTGGACGCGCCCGCGCCCGTCGACCGCCGCCGACAGCCCGTCCTGCACCTCGGCGCCGCCCAGGTCCCGCCAGGGCCCCCAGGTGCCGTCGGCCTCCCGGACGCGCGAGCTGACGCCCTTGTCGGCGTTGCGCGTGAACAGGTGGACGCGGCCGTCCGGGGCGGCCACCGCCACGGGCACGCCGATCCGCCGCCCCCGGTCCTCGTCCCGCTCCGGGTTCCCGAGGCCCGCCCAGGCCAGGAACGGGCCGCCGGGGGAGCGCTGCTCCAGCACCACGATCTCGCGCTCGTTGGCGCCGCCGTGCCCGCCGAGCGCCGCGAACCGCAGGCCGAACAGGAGCTGCCGCCCGTCGAGCAGCGCCGCCGCGCCCAGGCCGGGGGCGAGGGGGCCGCCGCCGAGGTCGTCCGGTTCGGCCCACTGGCCGCTGCCCGCCTCGGTCTCCCGCCAGCGCACCGCGCGCAGGCCCAGCACCCCGTACGCGCAGAGCCGCCCGTCGGGGCCGGTCGTGACGACCGGGCCGGGGCCGGGGTAGCGGTGGTGGGTGGCGCGGACCCAGCCCTTCTTGTTGGTCAGGGGGCGGCTGCCGCCGACCATGTAGTCGCCGCAGCCGGCGCTGTTGCCGCACTGCCAGGACGGGTCGCCGCCGTACGGGACGAGGTGGGCGGCCTTCTCCCGCAGGACCGGCTCGGGGAGGTTCTTGGGCCAGTGGCGGTTGTAGTAGCCGCGGAACGAGGTGGTGACGAAGCCCGGTATCGCACCGCCGTCCGCGGTGGCCTCGGCGACCCAGCGGACCATCGCCGCCCAGCTGAAGGAGGCGACGGCGGTGTGGTCGCCGTGGTCCGAGTAGCCGGGCTGCTCGGAGTCCTTCCTGCGGGTCGCCTCGTCGCTGTGCTGGATGTCCGGGTCGGGGTCGAGGGTGTGGACGACGGTGGGCCGGTAGCGCTCCATCAGCCCCACGAGGACGTCGACCAGCCCGTCGTAGTCGTAGTCCGAGGCGCGGCGGACGGGGGAGTCGGTCGCGACGACGGTCCGCAGGCCGAGCCCGCGGTCCTCCCACAGGCTGGGGAGCGCCGTCCAGCGGCGGGGCGCGTGCATGGCGAGGTTGAGGAAGACCAGCTCGACGCGGCGGTTGCCGTTCGCGAGCGTGTTGATCTCGGCCTGGCGGTCGCCGCGGAGGGTGGCGACGCCCTTCTGCCAGGGGGTGAACTCGTCCAGGCCGATCATCCGCGCGTACGCCTGGCGCAGGCCCTGGTGGCGGGCGGAGGAGTACGCGGCCTTGTCGGCGATCGTCTCGCCGGTCCGGCCCGGGACGTGGTTCTTGCCGGTGTGCTCGCCGGCGGTGACGTACACGCAGACCAGGGGGACACCGGCGTCCACCATGCGCTGGCAGTCCGGGTTCATGAAGTACAGGTCGTCGTCCGGGTGCGCCATGATCTGCATCAACTGCGCGCGGCGCGAGCTGGTGATCGGCATGCCCGGCGCCGGGTCGGCGGTGGGGTCGCCGCGGCGCGGGGCGGGGACGGAGCAGCCGGTGAGACCGGTGAGGCCGGTGGTCCCGGCGAGGGCGAGGGCGGCGGCGAGGGTGCGGCGACGGGTGGGGCGCGGGGCGCCGCGGACGCCGGGGGCCGGGTCCCCGTCGCGTGCTCCGGTGCGGAGAACGGCAGCGCGAGGCCGGCCCCCCGGTATGTCGTTCACTTGTGCCCCCGTACTGGTGCTGCTGCGAGTGGTCCTGCTGACGGCGGCGGAAGCGCTGGTCGGCGCGGTTCCCGCGGTCATCTAGACGGATTATCGACACCTCGGGTTGCCCGGGACGCGGCGGGGTGTTCAAGGACGGACGGCCTTGACCTCAATTCGACTTTAGGTTTTAGCGTCGTGTCATGACGCCACCCCCGCTCGCCCCCGCCCCCGCCGACCCGAACGCCGCCGACGAGGACCTCGCCGCACAGCCCATCGGCTACTGGAGCGGCCTCGTCCACAGGGCCGCCCTCCGGCACCTCCGCGACGCCATGGCGACCGCCGACCTCACCCAGCCCCTGTGGTGGACCCTCAACCGCCTGGTCACCGCCGGGCCGGACGGCGCGACCCGCGAGGCCCTCGCCGTCGCTCTGGCCCCGCTGGCCGACGACGCCGACGAGATCCCGCGCGTACCGGACCGGATGCTGTACCGCGGCTGGGCCGTCGAGGACGGCGCCGGTGTCCTGCGCGTGACCGACGCCGGCCTGGCCGCCCACGCCCGGGTGAGGCACCTGCTCACCGAGGTGCGGACGCGACTGCACGAGGGCGTGCCGGACGAGGAGTACGCGGCGGCGCTGCGCGTGCTGCGACGGATCGCGCGGAACGCCGACGCGGCGGCGACCGCGCGCTGACGCTCACCGCAGCGTCGGTACGTCCCCGCCGTCCGCCCAGGTCAGCGTCGTGCCCGGCAGGCCGCGCAGCCAGGGGCCGGCCACGACCGCGAGGGCGGCGCGGTCCGGTGGCGCGGCGCCGAGGCCGACGGCGTACGACAGCGTGTCCGGCGCCGTCCAAAACGGGCGCGGCCAGGCGTGGGCGTCCGGCGCGCCGGCCTCCGCGAGGGCGGTGAGCAGGGCGCGCATACGGCCCCGGACGCGCCCCTCCGCCGGGCCCCGGGGGACGGTCACGACCGCCCACGCGGCGTGCCGCCGGTGCAGCGGCGGCGGGTCGAGGAGCCGTCCGCCCGCATCCGGGCCCGCCTCCAGGAGCTCCCACGCCCGGTACAGCTCCTGGACCAGCAGGTCCCGGCCGCCCGGGGTGACCTGGCCGGTGCAGGGGCGCCGCGGGTACGTGGGGGTGGTCACCGTCACCGGGAGGGTGCCGGGCGCGTCCGGGTCGGCCGTGCCCGCGCCGGGGGTGTCCGGGTCGGCCGTGCCCGCGCTGGAGGTGTCCGGGTCGGTCGTGCCCGCGCCGGGGGTGTCCGGGTCGGCCGTGTCCGCGTCCACCGGGATCCGCCAGTCCCAGGCGGCCCAGGTCGCGAAGAACCGCACCAGGAGCTGCCGGGGGCGTGCGTCGCCGGTCCCGCGCGCCTCGCGTACGGTACGGGCGGCCAGCAGCGCCCACGCCAGGCCCGGAAGCCCGCCGAGCGGCGCCGCGTCCAGGCCGCGCGCCCGCGCCCACGCCTTCACGCCCCGTGCGAGCCGGGCGAACTCGGCCCGGCGGTCGCCGACGAGAGCCAGTACGGCGTCCGCGTCGGTGACCGCGCTGAGCGCGACGGCGGCCGCCTCGCCCAGTTCGGCACGGCGGGCCACGGCGTCGCCGGGCGGCACCGCGCCGGTCGGGACGACGACCAGGTCGACGCCGAGGCCGTACGCCTCGAACCGCAGGCCCGGCACGCGCGCCCCGGTGACCTCCCGCACCCGCGCCGCCCCGGGCAGCGCGGCGACGACACGGGCCCGTACGTCCGCGAGGTCCGCGTCGCCGGGGACGGCCGCCACGAGGTCCAGGTCGGCGTCGGGCAGCGCGCATCCCATGCGCCTCGACCCGACGACGTGCACCTCGGCGCCGGGGAGCGCCCGGGCAACCTGCCGGACGACGCGTCTGACGGCGACCGCGTCGTCCGGGGCGGCCGGGTCCACAGCGATCGGGTCCGCAGCGGCCGGGTCCGCAGCGGGCGGGTCCGCAGCGGCCGGGGCCTGGGCGGTCGGGTCCGCAGTGGCCGGATCTCCAGCGATCGGGTCCGGAGCGGCCGGGACCTCGGCGGGCGGCGGGCCCTGCGGACCGTCGTACCAGCGGACCTCGCCCGTGCCGAGGTCCACCGCCGCCCGTACGCGCATCGGTTCGCCGCCGCGGCGGGACAGGAGCGTCACCTCGGACACCCGGGCCGTGAGCGGGCCGCCCAGCCGGGCCTCCGCCTCGCGGGCCACGGCCCGCGGGTCCGTCGTCCGCCCGAGGCTCAAGTGCGGGGTGAAGCCGCCGTGGCGGCCCCGGCAGCGGGGGAAGCGCCGCTCCAGGGCGCGCCGCAGCTCCCGCCACGGCGCTTCGCCGCCCGCCGCCGGGTCCAGCCACACCGTCGCGTCGTCGCGGTGACGGAAGTCGTGGACGCCCTGGAGCCGGGCCTCGAACGGGGCGACGCCGCGCACGGCCGCCGCGACCAGTTCCGCGGCCCGCTCGAAACGCGCCTCCGGTACGAACCCGAACAGCAGGTTCACGTGCGGCGGCCACCGGCCGACCTGCGGGTCGTGGTCCCGGCGGACGTCCTGGAGCGGCGGCCACAGCCCGTCGGGCGGCAGCCACGCCACCGCCGTCCTGGCCGTCGGCCGCACGTCGAGCGCGCCCGGCGCGCCCGCCCCGTCGAGGCCCAGGTCCACCAGCACGCCGTAGTGGTCGGAGACGTACAGCCCGTCCGGCGCCGGCTCGCGGCCGGTCAGCTCCGCCGCGTCCACCCGTACCCGCTCGGCGCGCAGCAGCACCCGGTCGAGCCGTGCCGCCCGCCCGGACAGGGACGACATCGCCGCCAGCGGGTTCGCGCCCGGGTCGAAGGTCGGCGTCCGGTCGGCCGGCCCGTGCGCCTCCGTCCAGGCGTCGCGCATGCCCAGGGTGGTCTCCGGCAGGTCGCCGCCGTCGTTGAAGTCGCCGGCCAGCACCACGTCGCCGTCGATCCCGGCGAACCCCTCGGCGAGCCGGGCCAGTTCGGCGCCGCGCCGCCCGGCGCCGTCCCGCGAGTGGTCGCTGCTGAGGTGCGTCGCCGCGATGACCAGGGGCCGCCCCGTCCCGGTCTCCACGGCCACCGCCGCCACCGCCTTGTGCGGCCCCAGCGCGTGCACCGCCGCCTCGCGCACCGGCACCCGGCTGAGCAGCAGCAGCCCGTACTCGGCGACGTCCGGCCCGTCCGGGTCGGTACCGAGCGCGTACGCGTCGCGCACCCAGCGCTCCGCCAGCAGCGTGCGCAGCAGCTCCGGCTCGGCCTCCTGGAGGGCGATCACGTCCGCGTCGGCGTCGCGCAGGGCGTCCAGCAGCAGCGGACGGCGGCGGACCGTGTCGATGCGGTCGCCGTCGTACCGGTCCCACAGCGTGTTCCACGTCAGGACGCGCAGCCCGGCGACCGGAGCCCCGCCGCCCCCGGCCCCGCCGCCCGGCACCCCGCCCGGTGCCCACCGCCCCGCCGCGTCCCACGCGTACGGCCGCCGCGCCGTGAAGAACGGCGCCCGCAGCAGCCTCGGGTCCCGCACCCGCCCGGCGCCGGTCGCGTCGATCCGGTCGACGCCGGACGCCCGGTCCCAGACCACCTCGCCGTCCGCCTCGAAGAACAGCACCCGGTGCCACGGGATGTCCCCGCCCGGCACGAACGCGGGCAGCGGCACCCGCTTCGGCTCCGCCCCGCGCTGCATGACCCCGACCACGAAGCGCGCCGGGTCGAACCGGGAGTCCCACCGGACCCGGTGGTAGATCTCGTCGCTCGTACGCACCTACGCCTCCTCCTCCACGGTGCCACCCGCGCCGATGTACCAGGTGCGGTGCGCCTGGCCCGGGTACGGCGGCACGAACCGGCGCAACTGCGCGCCGAGCACGTCCGCCGGTACGGGGTGTTCGCGCACGGCGTTGCGCCGTACCAGCTCGGCGTCGTCGACCAGCACCACCGCGTGCGTGACCAGCGCGTCACGGCGCCGGGCGACGGCGTGCACGAGGGACCGCTGGTGCGGGTTGAGGGACGTGGCGTCCCAGACGACCGTGCCGCCCGCCGCGAGCGCCGCGTCGAGCCGCTCCAGGCCGGAGCGCAGGACGTCGCCGCCCGCCCGCTGGTCGGCGCGGTCGCCGCGCTCCTCGCGCACGGCGTCCAGGGACACGTACGCGCCGACACCGGGCAGGGCGCGCGCGAAGGTGCTCTTGCCGCTGCCGGAGGGCCCCACCATGTGCACCAGCCGGGGGAAACCGCCGTCGCGCAGCCGCCAGGTGGCGGCGACGGCCTCCTCGGCGGTGGTGATCCGCCCCAGCGCGTACAGCTCGCGGGCCTCGGCGCGGCACCGGGCGGCGGCATCCGCGCCGAGCCCGCCGAACGCCCCGTCGATCGGGCCCGCGCCCCCCGCGCCCTCGGCGTGCAGGGCGGACCACTCCACCTGCTCGCGCGCCTCCGCGTCCGGCGCGGTGGCGGCGGCGACCGCGTGCAGGACGTCCAGGTCGACGGCGTACGACATCCGTACGAGCCCGGTCCTGCGCTCCTCGTCCGGGTACGGGCGGTGCAGCCCGGCGTGCAGCCCCACCAGGTCCGCGACGCGCCGCGCGAGGGGCAGCCCCAGGGCGGGCGCGAGCCGCCCGGCCAGCACGCCGCGGCGCTCCCGGCGCAGCAGCGCGGCCAGCACCCCGGCGAGCCTCCCGTCCCCGAGGCCCCCCAGCCGCCCGGCGACGTCGCGGGCAGCCGCGTGGTCACCGGCCGCCACGCCCACCGCGGCCAGCAGCGCCACCGGGTCGGGCGCCGCCCCGGACCGCACGTCCCAGAGCGCTGCGGCCGGCCCCCGCCCGTTCGGGACGACGGCGGCGTGCATCCAGTGCGTGCCGGTCCGCACGTGCCCGGGGCGCACCCACTTCGCGACGCGCCGCCCGAACTCCCCGGCCGGGAAGCCCTCGGCGGTCCGCACGACGTACCCCTCCTGGCGCCCCGCGTCGACCCGCAGCCGGCGCAGCGCCCGCTCGTCGAACACCCCGCGCCACAGGACGCGCGGGGTGGGGATCCCCAGGTCGCGCAGGAAGGCGACGGTCCGGTCCCAGTCCTGGCACCGTCCGCGTCCGTCCCACACGGAGAAGCCGTAGAAGTAGCTCTCCAGCGCGTCGTACGGGAGGGAGTGCTGGGCGTAGACGTTCTCGCCGCACACCCGCCACCCCTCCGGTACGGCGTGCGCGATCCGGCCCTGCAGCGCCTTGACCCAGGCCCGCGACGGGTGGTGCGCCGAGTCCGGCGACCGGGCGTGCAGCCCGTCCGCGTACAGGGTCGTGTTCTCGCCGTCGAGCTTCTCGGTGACGACGACCTCCCGCCCGGCGAACCCGCCGAGGTCCACCGCCCGCACGTCGTCCCGCCCGACCCCCGGTGACCAGGGCAGGTGCGGGGTGCGCGGATAGTGGGTCCGCGGCTGGTCCGTGCGCATGGTGGATCGGCCCCCCGGTCGAGCGGTGACGTGCCCGGTCACTGTAGGAGCCGGGGGAGGGCCGTTCGACCGATTAACCGGCCGGCCGGCGCGGACCGTCGAGCGGCAGGGCGTCCCCGGCCCGCGCCGCGGACCCCTCCGCCGGGCCGCCGGGTTCTCGGCCGCCCGGGTTTCCGGCCGCCGGGGCCTGGTCGGCCCGGCGAACGGCCGCGCGGGCCCCGCACGCGGCGGGGGCGACCGCGTGGCCCCCGCCCCGCCATCCGCCGGGGACGTGTGCCCCGGCCGGGGCGAGGCCGGTCCCGCGCCCGCGCACGCACCCGGAGGTGGGGCGCGGGACCCCGCGTCGCCCCGGCGGCGCGACCCGGCCCCACGACCAGCGGCCCACGCGGCTCCGCTCCATCGCGTCGCAGAACCGAGCGGGGAACCGGACGAGCGGGCCATCGGGCGGGCCGCCGGACGGGACGGCTCCCCGCCGCCGGTCAACCGCCGGTGGGGGCGATCGCCGATACGGTGCCGTCGCCGCTGTTGGCGACGTAGACGCGACCGCTGTGGGGCTCGAAGGCCAGGCCCTCCGGCCGGGAGCCCACCGGGACGGCGGCGCTGACGCCGTGGGACGCGGCACCGATCACCGCCACCGTGCCGTCGGACCGGGTGACGTAGGCGTCGCCCCGGGAGTCGACCGCCACGTCGACGGGGCCCGCGGCGACATCGGTGTCGGTGACGCCACCGGTGGCGGTGTCGATCACGGACACCGCGGTGGAGCCCGAGTCGGCGACGTGGACCCGGTGCCTCGGGGCGTCGACCGCGATCCCGGTGGGCCGCGGCCCCACCGGGACGGTCGCGATGACCCTGTCGGTCGCGGGGTCGACCACCGACACCGTGTTGAAGCCGGGTTGCGTGACGTAGACGCGGTGACTCGTCGGATCGACCGCCACGTCGAGGGGGTCGGGGACTTCGACGAACTCGTGGGCGAAGGGGGGCAGCGCACCGCTGATGCGGATGATCCACACGCGGTGGCTGCCGCGGTTGGCCACGTAGGCGCGACTCAGGAAGTGATCGACCGCCACCCCCTTCATGCGGGGGGAGGGGGCGAGCGGGACGTCGATGCGGACGGTGGCGACGAGGACGTTGGACTTGTTGATCATCGACACGGTGTTGGCGCCGCTGTTGGCCACGTAGACGCCGAATTGAGGATCGGTCGCCACGCCCTCCGGGTGCGGTCCGACCGTGAGGGTGGTGCTCACCGTGTTGGTCCTGGAATCGATCACCGACACGGTGCCGGCACCGCTGTTGGTGACGAAGACGCGGTCGTGGACGTCCACCGCCACACCGACCGGCCTCGCCCCCACCGGGACGGTGGCTACGACACGCGGCTGCTTGGTGTTGGACACGTTCATCACTGCACGACCTTCGTGATCGAGCGGCGTACGGAGAAGTCGTCGCGGCCGGCTCGTCCGAGGGGGCGCCGCTCCGAAGGACCCGGGGTGGCGCTCGACGGTGCTGCCACCGGCCGGCCGCAGGCCGGGTCCGGCCGCGCCCCGGTGGGCGGTACCGGGAGGAGCGGTGCGCCACCGGGTGCGCCGGATCCCTCGGACCCGGGTGGTGCCGCGGCGTGTTCCGGGAAGGGGCGCCGGGCGTCCGGGGAGGATCCGCCCGCGTCGGTGTCGGCGCCTGCCGGGGTCTCCAAGACCCCGGGACCCCGCCGCGGGCGCGCTCGCCGTGTGTGACAGTGGCTCCGGCATCGCTGGACCTGGCCTTCGGAAGCCCCGCTTCTCCGGCGGACTTCGAGGCCCCCGTGTCGCCGCCGACGGCCTGCCGCGCGGCCTGCTTCCGCCGCGCCACCCCGCTCCCAAGAGCGCGGGGACCCGACCACACCTGCTGCCGGTGGCCGACGTCGGACCCTGGTTCCCAGTATGGGCGCGGGCCTCGCGCCCTGCCAGCCGGACCACCGCGAGGCCCTTGCCCCTGGCCACGGGCCTCGACCCGTCCCCCCTCTTCGACCTGGGCCCCACCGCCCCCCTGGACGGCCCGGCCCTGATGGAGGCGGTACGCGCCTGACCGGCCGCGTGTCCCGCCGTACGTTCCGCTGTACGTACCGCCCGTACGTCCCGCGCCGGGCACGGGCCCCGCGTACGGGCCCGGCCCCGGGGGGCGGTGGCGACGGCTACGCGTCGCCGAAGATCTCCTCGGCGGTGGCGGCGGTGAGGGCGCGGGCGAGCCAGGAACGCATGATCTCCGGGTCCTCGCAGTGGACGGCGCGCTCGCGCTCTTCCTCCGTGACCGGGATACCCCGCTGCTCCAGGATGATCAACAGAGCCTCGGCTCGGCCCTCGTTGCGGATTTCCTCCGAGAGGGGCGACGTGTAGAAGGAGAGATCCACGGCCACCAGGTTCCTCCAGATGCTCGCGGCCGGGCGGTTGCCCAGGCCCTGTGCGGTGAATTCGACGACAGGATTGACGAGGTCTTCGGGCATGTCCCGCAGCGCGGTGGACAGTGCCTTCAGTATCACACCGACCTCCGGGTCGCACGCGTGCGTGATCGCGGACAGCGTGGCGAGAGCGAGGTCCTTCCGCACCTCGACCGGGTCACTGATCACGGGCATGTTGTGCGGTCCGGCCACGAGGGGGCGCAGCGTGAGGGTCGGCCACCCGTTCGGACCGATTCGTACGGGCCGCGAGGCCCACTCGGCCGTCGCCCGGTCCTGGCAGACGACGAGCAGCAGGGGCGGCAGCCCGTACTTCTCGTGCAGGTACGCGCAGTAGTACGCCCAGCTGCCGGGTTTCGCCGGGTCCTTCCTGCCCTGCGCCTCCACGGCGACGAGGAAGCCGCCGTCCGCCGCGGTCTCGAAGCGCAGCAGGGTGTCGACGCGGCGTTCGACGGGCCGGGCCTCGGTGAGGTCGGTGGGCAGGGCTTCTACCGAAGTGGGGTGGGGGAGGTCGACGCCGAGCACCTCGGAGACCCGGGAGAAGAGTTCCGGGTACTCCTGGAAGATGCGGTGCATCGCCTCATGGGGTGAGCTGACCACAGGTCTCCTGTTCGGATGGGGAGGAGGTGCGGCAGCCACCGCACACTCCTGGCTCGGATGCGCGGAACGCGCGGTCGCAGCGGTCGCAGTTCCGGAGCGGGTGCGCCGTACGGACGGGGCCCGCGGCGGGTGGTGGGAGCTCGGCGGTGAGCCGGTGGGCCAGGAGCGCGGCCGGGCGGCGCAGGGGCTCCGGCGGGAGCTGCGCGGTCAGGGCGTGCCGTACGCCCTCGGGGGTGGCGTCCCGTTCCAGCCAGGCGGCGACGCCGGGAGCGAGCCGTTCGGCGTCGCGGGCGGAGAGCAGCAGGCGCGGGTCGTGGCGGTGCAGCCCGGCGAGCAGTTCGGTCGCGGCCCGGAGGAGGGCCGGGGCGGGGTGGGCGGGCTGCGGTACGCGCAGTGGCGCGGGCGGCCGGCGGGGTGGCCGGGTGGGCTTCGTACCGCACTGCGGAGTGGGTGACGGCGGTGCCGGAGCATTGGCTTTCGGGGCGTCGGCCGTCGGCGCCCGGCCGCCGGTGGAAGGCTGGTTGCAGGAGAACGTCCGCGTGGTGATCCGGCCGTCGGGGGTGCGCTCCCGTACGCGCCGCAGGTAGCCGTGGGCCTCCAGTTCGCGCAGCGCGCCCGCGATCCGCTGGGCGCCCTCGGGGAAGCGGGCGGCGAGGGTCTTGATGTCGACGCGGGACCCGGTCGGCAGCGACTGGATGTGCACGGCGAGCCCGATGGCGAGGAGAGATAACTCCTCGTGCTGGGTGAGGTGGTTGCCGATGACGGTGAAGCGGCTGGTGTGCCGGGTGTTGACGTGGACGACCCCGGACGAGTGGTGTGCGGGCCGCTTTCCGGCGATCCGGAGCGGGGCGTGCGGGGACGCGCTAGGGTGCTGGACATCCATCAGGAAGGTCTTCGCTTCCTCGTTGGTCAGGCCCTCGTCCGGGAGTGCGAGTCCCGGCGGGGGCCGACGCATGTGTGCGGTGGTCTCGCGGTGAGCGTAGGACGCACGCCCCTGCTGTTGACCAGCCGGTTTGACCAGGTTCACCCGACGGGGTGAGGCCGCGTACGGGGCGGGTGGGGTGGGGCTGGGAGAGGTCCTTTCCCCTTCGTCCGTTCCTTGGGAAGGACCACCGGCCCCACCGGGGCGAGGCCGCCCGTGCTCCGGTACGGGGTCCGGTTCGGCCCGCGCGGCCCTACGCGGCACCGGCCCCCGCCGACGCCCTCACCGCCCGACCCCGCCGGCCTCGGGCGCAGGTGCTCGGCGCACGCCCGCCGTCCCGCCCCGGCCCTGCCCGCCGGCCTCGGGCGCACGTGCTCGACGTACGGCGCCGTCCCGTCCCGCCCCGGCCGGGTGCACCGGCGGCAGCACCGGGCCCCGCGGGCGCCCGTCCGCGAGCCCCGGTTTGATCGATACGGCCTCCGGGGTATTCTCTTCGGCTCGATTGGCGCGCGCCCCGCCGCGTGTGGCAGACTGTCCGGGTTGCTCGGTTGAGTGCCGATGCTGCGCGCCTCCCGCCGGGAGGACCGGAAGCGAGTCCCACAGTACTCGTCGTCCCTGCGTGGGGCGGAAGTACGGGAATCTTCCGGGAAGCGTCAGCGGGGCGCCGACCAGGCACCCGGTGGGTGTCTTCCCCCGGACCGCGGTCCCAGGCCCGCACCCCCTTGGTTGGGAAATCCTTCGGGAGATCTTCGTAGAGGGAGTGCGACACGCCCGACCGCGTGGGTCGGAGAAGACGTGAGCCCACCAGGTTCCAGAGCGTTACGAGAGACAGGACTACTGAGTAGCCATGGCGGGACAGAAGATCCGCATCCGGCTCAAGGCCTACGACCACGAGGTCATCGACTCCTCGGCGAAGAAGATCGTCGAGACGGTGACCCGCACGGGTGCGTCGGTCGCGGGCCCGGTGCCGCTGCCCACTGAGAAGAACGTGTACTGCGTCATCAAGTCGCCGCACAAGTACAAGGACTCGCGCGAGCACTTCGAGATGCGGACGCACAAGCGCCTCATCGACATCCTCGACCCCACGCCGAAGACGGTTGACTCGCTCATGCGCCTCGACCTGCCGGCCGGCGTCGACATCGAGATCAAGCTCTGAGGTGACGCGCGAGATGGCTAAGAACATTAAGGGCGTCCTGGGCGAGAAGCTCGGCATGACCCAGGTCTGGGACGAGAACAACCGGGTCGTCCCGGTGACCGTCGTCAAGGCCGGTCCCTGCGTCGTCACCCAGGTCCGCACCAACGACACCGACGGCTACGAGTCGGTCCAGATCGCCTTCGGCGAGATCGACCCGCGCAAGGTGAACAAGCCCCTCAAGGGCCACTTCGCCAAGGCCGACGTCACCCCGCGCCGCCACCTGGTGGAGATCCGCACCGCTGACGCCTCCGAGTACACCCTCGGCCAGGAGATCACCGCTGAGGTCTTCGAGGCGGGCGTCAAGGTCGACGTCACCGGCAAGAGCAAGGGCAAGGGCTTCGCCGGTGTCATGAAGCGCCACAACTTCCGTGGTCTGGGCGCCGGTCACGGTACCCAGCGCAAGCACCGCTCGCCCGGTTCCATCGGTGGCTGCGCCACCCCGGGCCGCGTGTTCAAGGGCCTCCGCATGGCGGGCCGCATGGGCAACGAGCGGGTCACCACCCAGAACCTGACCGTCCACGCCGTTGACGCGGAGAAGGGCCTGCTGCTCATCAAGGGCGCGGTTCCTGGTCCGAACGGCGGCCTCGTCCTGGTCCGTACCGCGGCCAAGGGGGCCTGAGGTAACCGATGAGCACCATTGACATCCTTTCGCCGGCAGGCGACAAGGCCGGGACCGTCGAGCTCCCCTCGGAGATCTTCGACGCGAAGACCAGCGTTCCGCTGATCCACCAGGTCGTCGTCGCGCAGCTGGCCGCTGCCCGCCAGGGCACGCACAAGACCAAGTCCCGCGGTGAAGTCCGCGGCGGTGGCAAGAAGCCGTACCGCCAGAAGGGCACCGGCCGCGCCCGTCAGGGTTCGACCCGCGCCCCGCAGTTCGCCGGTGGTGGCGTCGTCCACGGCCCCGTGCCGCGTGACTACTCCCAGCGGACCCCGAAGAAGATGAAGGCCGCCGCCCTGCGCGGTGCCCTCTCCGACCGGGCCCGCCACTCCCGCATCCACGTCGTCACCGGCGTGGTCGAGGGTGAGATCTCCACCAAGGCCGCCAAGACGCTGTTCGGCAAGATCTCGGAGCGCAAGAACCTGCTCCTGGTCGCCGAGCGCTCCGACGAGGCCGCGTGGCTCTCCGCCCGTAACCTGCCCCAGGTGCACATCCTGGAGCCGGGCCAGCTGAACACGTACGACGTGCTCGTCTCCGACGACGTGGTCTTCACCAAGGCCGCCTTCGAGTCCTTCGTGTCTGGCCCCAAGGCCGTTGAGACCGAAGGGAGCGACGCCTGATGACTGAGGCCGTCGTCACCAGCAAGACCTTCACGGACCCGCGCGACATTCTCGTCAAGCCGGTTGTCTCCGAGAAGAGCTACGCGCTGCTGGACGAGAACAAGTACACGTTCGTCGTCGACCCGCGCGCCAACAAGACCCAGATCAAGCAGGCCGTCGAGGCGGTCTTCTCGGTCAAGGTCACCGCGGTCAACACGATCAACCGGCAGGGCAAGCGCAAGCGCACCCGCACCGGTTACGGCAAGCGCGCCAACACGAAGCGCGCCATCGTGACCCTTGCCGAGGGCAACCGTATCGACATCTTCGGCGGTCCGACCGCCTAAGGGCGGTCTGGATCGTCCGAATATCGGACGAGGACTGAGAAATGGGTATCCGCAAGTACAAGCCGACGACTCCGGGCCGTCGTGGCTCCAGCGTCGCCGACTTTGTCGAGATCACGCGGTCCACGCCGGAGAAGTCGCTGGTCCGCCCCCTGCACAGCAAGGGCGGCCGTAACAACACCGGTCGTGTGACCGTCCGCCACCAGGGCGGTGGCCACAAGCGCGCCTACCGAGTGATCGACTTCCGTCGTCACGACAAGGACGGCGTGCCGGCGAAGGTCGCTCACATCGAGTACGACCCGAACCGCACCGCGCGCATCGCGCTCCTGCACTACGCGGACGGCGAGAAGCGCTACATCATCGCCCCCCGTGGCCTGAGCCAGGGCGACCGGATCGAGAACGGTCCCGGCGCCGACATCAAGCCCGGCAACAACCTGGCGCTGCGCAACATCCCGGTCGGTACCACGATCCACGCGATCGAGCTCCGTCCGGGCGGCGGCGCCAAGTTCGCCCGTTCCGCCGGCGCCTCCGTGCAGCTGCTCGCGAAGGAGGGCTCGATGGCCCACCTCCGCATGCCGTCCGGTGAGATCCGCCTGGTCGACGTCCGCTGCCGCGCCACCATTGGCGAGGTCGGCAACGCCGAGCAGTCGAACATCAACTGGGGCAAGGCCGGCCGCAAGCGCTGGCTGGGCGTCCGCCCGACCGTCCGCGGTGTGGCGATGAACCCGGTTGACCACCCGCACGGTGGTGGTGAGGGCAAGACCTCCGGTGGTCGCCACCCGGTCTCCCCGTGGGGTCAGAAGGAAGGTCGTACTCGTTCTCCCAAGAAGGCGAGCAACAAGTACATCGTCCGCCGCCGCAAGACGAACAAGAAGCGCTAGGAGCGGGTTTAGATGCCGCGCAGTCTCAAGAAGGGGCCCTTCGTCGACGACCACCTGATCAAGAAGGTGGACGCCCAGAACGAAGCCGGCACCAAGAACGTCATCAAGACCTGGTCCCGTCGCTCGATGATCGTCCCGGCCATGCTCGGCCACACGATCGCGGTGCACAACGGCAAGACCCACATCCCGGTGTTCGTCACCGAGTCGATGGTCGGCCACAAGCTCGGCGAGTTCTCGCCGACGCGCACCTTCCGGGGTCACGTCAAGGAAGACCGGAAGTCGAAGCGCCGCTAACCAGCGGGGTGAAAGACCATGACGAACGTGTCAGACACTGAAGGGACAACCATGGAAGCCAGGGCCCAGGCGCGGTACATCCGCGTCACGCCCATGAAGGCCCGCCGCGTGGTGGACCTCATCCGTGGCATGGACGCCACGGAGGCTCAGGCGGTCCTGCGTTTCGCCCCGCAGGCCGCGAGCGTGCCGGTCAAGAAGGTGCTGGACAGCGCCATCGCGAACGCCGCGCACAACTACGACCACACGGACGCCTCGTCGCTGTTCATCAGCGAGGCGTACGTGGACGAGGGCCCGACCCTGAAGCGGTTCCGGCCGCGCGCCCAGGGCCGCGCCTACCGGATCCGTAAGCGGACCAGCCACATCACCGTGGTCGTCAGCAGCAAGGAAGGAACCCGGTAATGGGCCAGAAGGTAAACCCGCACGGGTTCCGGCTCGGCATCACCACCGACTTCAAGTCGCGCTGGTACGCCGACAAGCTGTACAAGGACTACGTCAAGGAAGACGTCGCCATCCGTCGGATGATGACGTCCGGCATGGAGCGCGCCGGCATCTCCAAGGTCGAGATCGAGCGCACCCGTGACCGCGTCCGCGTGGACATCCACACCGCGCGCCCGGGCATCGTCATCGGCCGCCGCGGCGCCGAGGCCGACCGCATCCGCGGCGACCTGGAGAAGCTCACCGGCAAGCAGGTCCAGCTGAACATCCTCGAGGTCAAGAACCCCGAGGTCGACGCTCAGCTCGTGGCCCAGGCCGTTGCCGAGCAGCTGTCCTCCCGCGTCTCCTTCCGCCGCGCCATGCGCAAGAGCATGCAGTCGGCGATGAAGGCGGGCGCCAAGGGCATCAAGATCCAGTGTGGTGGCCGTCTCGGCGGCGCCGAGATGTCCCGCTCGGAGTTCTACCGCGAGGGCCGTGTGCCGCTGCACACGCTCCGCGCGAACGTCGAGTACGGCTTCTTCGAGGCCAAGACCACCTTCGGCCGCATCGGCGTGAAGGTCTGGATCTACAAGGGCGACGTCAAGAACATCGCCGAGGTTCGCGCCGAGAACGCCGCTGCCCGCGCCGGCAACCGCCCGGCCCGTGGCGGTGCCGACCGCCCGGCCCGCGGTGGCCGTGGTGGCGAGCGTGGCGGTCGCGGCCGCAAGCCGCAGCAGAACGCCGCTGCCGAGGCCCCCAAGGCCGAGGCCGCTGCCGCTGCTCCGGCTGAGAGCACCGGAACGGAGGCCTGACCGAAATGCTGATCCCCCGTAGGGTCAAGCACCGCAAGCAGCACCACCCGAAGCGCAGCGGTATGTCCAAGGGTGGTACGCAGGTTGCGTTCGGCGAGTACGGCATCCAGGCCCTGACTCCGGCGTACGTGACCAACCGCCAGATCGAGGCGGCTCGTATCGCGATGACCCGCCACATCAAGCGTGGCGGCAAGGTCTGGATCAACATCTACCCGGACCGCCCGCTGACCAAGAAGCCCGCCGAGACCCGCATGGGTTCCGGTAAGGGTTCCCCGGAGTGGTGGGTCGCGAACGTCAAGCCCGGTCGGGTGATGTTCGAGCTGTCCTACCCGAACGAGAAGATTGCGCGTGAGGCGCTTACCCGCGCTGCTCACAAGCTTCCGATGAAGTGCCGGATCGTTCGGCGCGAGGCAGGTGAGGCGTGATGTCGGCCGGTACCAAGGCGTCCGAGCTGCGCGAGCTGAGCAACGAGGAGCTTGTCGGCAAGCTCCGCGAGGCCAAGGAAGAGCTGTTCAACCTCCGCTTCCAGGCGGCGACCGGGCAGCTCGAGAACCACGGCCGGCTGAAGGCCGTCCGCAAGGACATCGCCCGGATCTACACCCTCATGCGTGAGCGTGAGCTCGGCATCGAGACGGTGGAGAGCGCCTGATGAGCGAGAACAACGTGACTGAGAAGACTGAAGCGCGCGGCTTCCGCAAGACCCGCGAGGGTTACGTCGTCAGCGACAAGATGGACAAGACCGTCGTCGTCGCCGTCGAGGACCGCGTCAAGCACGCCCTGTACGGCAAGGTCATCCGCCGTACGAACAAGCTCAAGGCGCACGACGAGCAGAACGCCGCGGGTGTCGGCGACCGCGTCCTCCTCATGGAGACCCGGCCGCTGTCCGCGACGAAGCGCTGGCGCGTCGTCGA
This sequence comes from Streptomyces tamarix, assembly GCF_032423885.1. Taxonomy (NCBI): domain Bacteria; kingdom Bacillati; phylum Actinomycetota; class Actinomycetes; order Kitasatosporales; family Streptomycetaceae; genus Streptomyces; species Streptomyces tamarix. The sequence goes on from NZ_JAWCTQ010000005.1 coordinate 198,497, forward strand.
GATCCTCGAGAAGGCCAAGTAATCACTTGAAGGGGTAACCCTTCAGGTTCGTTCCGCCAGGCTCGGCGTCCCGTGGGTTCGCCCACGGGCGCCGGGAACCGGCAGACAATCAGGAGATAGACGTGATCCAGCAGGAGTCGCGACTGCGTGTCGCCGACAACACTGGTGCGAAGGAGATCCTTTGCATCCGTGTGCTCGGTGGCTCCGGTCGCCGCTACGCGGGCATCGGTGACGTCATCGTCGCCACCGTCAAGGACGCGATCCCCGGTGGCAACGTGAAGAAGGGTGACGTCGTCAAGGCGGTCATCGTTCGCACCGTCAAGGAGCGCCGCCGCCAGGACGGCTCGTACATCCGCTTCGACGAGAACGCCGCCGTCATTCTGAAGAACGACGGCGACCCTCGCGGCACCCGTATCTTCGGCCCGGTCGGCCGTGAGCTGCGCGAGAAGAAGTTCATGAAGATCATCTCGCTCGCGCCGGAGGTGCTGTAAGCATGAAGATCAAGAAGGGTGACCTGGTCCAGGTCATCACCGGCAAGGACAAGGGCAAGCAGGGCAAGGTCATCGCGGCCTTCCCCCGTGAGGACCGCGTCCTGGTCGAGGGTGTCAACCGGGTCAAGAAGCACACCAAGGCGAACCAGCCGGGCCGCGCCTCGCAGGCCGGCGGCATCGTCACGGTCGAAGCCCCCATCCACGTGAGCAACGTTCAGCTCGTCGTGGAGAAGGACGGCAAGAAGGTCGTGACCCGCGTCGGTTACCGCTTCGACGAGAACGGCAACAAGATCCGCGTTGCCAAGCGGACGGGTGAGGACATCTGATGGCTACCACCACGACCCCGCGTCTCAAGACGAAGTACCGCGAGGAGATCGTCGGCAAGCTGCGTGACGAGTTCAAGTACGAGAACGTCATGCAGGTTCCGGGCCTCGTCAAGATCGTGGTCAACATGGGTGTGGGCGACGCCGCCCGCGACTCCAAGCTGATCGAGGGCGCCATCCGCGACCTCACCACGATCACCGGTCAGAAGCCGGCCGTCACCAAGGCCCGCAAGTCCATCGCGCAGTTCAAGCTGCGCGAGGGCCAGCCGATCGGTGCCCACGTCACGCTCCGTGGCGACCGCATGTGGGAGTTCCTGGACCGCACCCTGTCGCTCGCGCTGCCGCGCATCCGCGACTTCCGCGGTCTGTCCCCGAAGCAGTTCGACGGCCGTGGCAACTACACCTTCGGTCTCACGGAGCAGGTCATGTTCCACGAGATCGACCAGGACAAGATCGACCGGGTCCGGGGCATGGACATCACCGTGGTCACCACGGCGACCAACGACGACGAGGGTCGTGCCCTCCTCCGTCACCTCGGCTTCCCGTTCAAGGAGAACTGACCGTGGCGAAGAAGGCTCTGATCGCTAAGGCCGCCCGCAAGCCGAAGTTCGGTGTGCGCGCGTACACCCGCTGCCAGCGCTGCGGCCGGCCCCACTCCGTCTACCGCAAGTTCGGTCTGTGCCGCGTGTGCCTCCGTGAGATGGCTCACCGTGGCGAGCTGCCGGGCGTGACCAAGAGCTCCTGGTAATCAACCCAGTTGGGTTGATGCCAGGCTCTCGGTAAGCACCTGGTCGGCAGGGGCCCTTCTCCACATGTCGTAGGCTTGTGGGGTTGGGCGCCTGCCGCCCGTACGACTTACTACGCCGTAGGTCCCCGCACCGCACCCGTCCCGCCCATGAGCGGGGAGAGGGATGGCGCATACAGGAAACCCCGGCGAGAGAGGCCGAAGGCCAATTCATGACCATGACTGATCCGATCGCAGACATGCTTACGCGTCTGCGGAACGCGAACTCGGCGTACCACGACACCGTGACGATGCCGCACAGCAAGATCAAGTCTCACATCGCGGAGATCCTCAAGCAGGAGGGCTTCATCACGGGCTGGAAGGTCGAGGACGCCGAGGTCGGCAAGAACCTCGTCCTCGAGCTGAAGTTCGGCCCGAACCGTGAGCGCTCCATCGCGGGCATCAAGCGGATCTCGAAGCCCGGTCTCCGGGTCTACGCGAAGTCCACCAATCTGCCGAAGGTCCTCGGTGGTCTCGGCGTGGCGATCATCTCCACGTCGCACGGCCTCCTGACCGGCCAGCAGGCGCAGAAGAAGGGCGTGGGTGGGGAAGTCCTCGCCTACGTCTGGTAGTCGGGAACGGAGGAAAAGCCAATGTCGCGTATCGGCAAGCTCCCCATCACGGTTCCCGCCGGCGTGGACGTCACCATCGATGGCCGTACGGTCCAGGTGAAGGGCCCCAAGGGCACCCTGACCCACACCGTCGCCGCGCCGATCGAGATCGTCAAGGGTGAGGACGGCGTTCTGAACGTCACCCGCCCCAACGATGAGCGTCAGAACAAGGCCCTGCACGGCCTGTCCCGCACGCTGGTGGCCAACATGATCACCGGTGTGACCCAGGGGTACACGAAGGCGCTCGAGATCAGCGGTGTCGGTTACCGCGTTGCCGCGAAGGGCTCCGACCTGGAGTTCCAGCTCGGCTACAGCCACCCGATCCTCGTCGAGGCGCCCGAGGGCATCTCGTTCAAGGTCGAGTCGCCGACCAAGTTCTCGGTCGAGGGCATCGACAAGCAGAAGGTCGGCGAGGTCGCCGCGAACATCCGCAAGCTGCGCAAGCCCGACCCGTACAAGGCCAAGGGCGTGAAGTACGCGGGCGAGGTCATCCGCCGCAAGGTCGGAAAGGCTGGTAAGTAAGCCATGGCATACGGCGTGAAGATTGCCAAGGGCAAGGCCTACAAGGGCGCTGCTCTGAAGCGTCGCCACATCCGCATCCGCAAGAAGGTCTCGGGTACCGCTGAGCGTCCGCGCCTGGTCGTGACCCGGTCCAACCGTGGGATCACCGCCCAGGTCATCGACGACATCGCGGGTCACACCGTGGCGTCGGCGTCGACCCTGGACGCGTCCATCCGCGGCGGCGAAGGCGACAAGTCGGCCAAGGCCCAGCAGGTCGGCAAGCTCGTCGCCGAGCGCGCCAAGGCCGCCGGTGTCGAGGCTGTCGTGTTCGACCGTGGCGGCAACAGGTACGCCGGGCGCATCGCCGCCCTGGCGGACGCCGCCCGCGAAGCCGGCCTGAAGTTCTGAGCCGGTTCCGTAGCTCAGCGGAAAACGAAGAGAGGTAATTCCAATGGCTGGACCCCAGCGCCGCGGAAGCGGTGCCGGTGGCGGCGAGCGGCGGGACCGGAAGGGCCGTGACGGCGGCGCTGCTGCCGCCGAGAAGACCGCGTACGTTGAGCGCGTCGTCGCGATCAACCGCGTCGCCAAGGTTGTGAAGGGTGGTCGTCGCTTCAGCTTCACCGCGCTGGTCGTGGTGGGCGACGGTGACGGCACCGTGGGTGTCGGTTACGGCAAGGCCAAGGAGGTGCCGGCCGCCATCGCCAAGGGTGTGGAGGAGGCCAAGAAGCACTTCTTCAAGGTCCCCCGCATCCAGGGCACCATCCCGCACCCGATCCAGGGTGAGAAGGCCGCGGGCGTCGTCCTGCTCAAGCCGGCTTCCCCCGGTACCGGCGTCATCGCCGGTGGCCCGGTGCGTGCCGTGCTCGAGTGCGCCGGCGTTCACGACATCCTGTCGAAGTCGCTCGGCTCCGACAACGCGATCAACATCGTGCACGCGACCGTGGAGGCCCTGAAGGGCCTGCAGCGCCCCGAGGAGATCGCGGCCCGCCGCGGTCTGCCGCTCGAGGACGTCGCCCCCGCGGCCCTGCTGCGTGCGCGTGCCGGGGTGGGTGCGTAATGGCTCGCCTCAAGATCACGCAGACGAAGTCGTACATCGGCAGCAAGCAGAACCACCGCGACACCCTGCGTTCCCTTGGCCTCAAGGGCATCAACACGCAGGTCGTCAAGGAGGACCGCCCCGAGTTCCGCGGCATGGTGCACACCGTCCGCCACCTCGTGACGGTCGAGGAGGTCGACTGATCATGGCGGAGCAGAACCCGCTGAAGATCCACAACCTCCGTCCCGCCCCGGGCGCCAAGACCGCCAAGACCCGTGTGGGTCGTGGTGAGGCGTCGAAGGGTAAGACGGCCGGTCGTGGTACCAAGGGCACGAAGGCCCGCTACCAGGTTCCGGAGCGCTTCGAGGGCGGCCAGATGCCGCTCCACATGCGCCTCCCGAAGCTGCGGGGCTTCAAGAACCCGTTCAAGACCGAGTACCAGGTCGTGAACCTGGACAAGCTCGCCGCCCTCTACCCCGAGGGTGGCGAGGTGACGGTCGCCGACCTGGTCGCCAAGGGCGCGGTTCGCAAGAACCAGCTCGTCAAGGTGCTGGGTCAGGGCGAGGTCTCCGTGGCGCTGCAGGTGACGGTCGACGCCGTCTCCGGCTCCGCCAAGGAGAAGATCACCGCCGCTGGCGGGACGGTCACCGAGCTCGTCTGAGCCTCGGACTGACGTCATGGCCTGGTGAGGCGCCGCAGGGCGCTTCACCAGGCCATTCCCATGTTCCGGGCCCGGAGCCCGAGTTGGGGCCCCAGAAGCCCCGTACGGCCCGGTACGGGGGCTTCCGCACCCATACCGGCCCCCGTGCGCCGACCAGGGGCGCGCACGGGGCCGGGAGGCCGTCCGCGGGGCCCGCCGCGGCCGGTTCCGGCCGTCGCGCCGGGGCGGGGGAGCCGTCCCGCTTGCGGGTGAACGTGGGGGTGGGGGCGGAGGGCTGGCCGCCGGGTTCGGGCCGCGGGAGGTCACAGATGTTTCCCGTGTGCCGCATGGCCGGGTAGGGTGGCGCCATTAATCTTCGGGCGGCCTGTGCCAGCACAGTGCCGCCCTGCCAAGTAACCGCTGATTCTTCAAACCCGTCGCCTCTGACGCGCTAGCTCGGGGGTCGCAGGAGGCACCGTGCTCACCGCGTTCGCCCGGGCGTTCAAGACGCCCGACCTGCGTAAGAAGCTGCTCTTCACGTTCGGCATCATCGTGCTCTACCGGCTCGGTGCGCACATCCCCGTTCCCGGTGTGGACTACGAGAACGTCCAGCAATGTGTCAAGCAGGCCCAGCAGGGGAACAACAACCTGCTCGGCCTGATGGACATGTTCAGCGGTGGTGCCCTGCTGCAGATCACCATCTTCGCGCTCGGCATCATGCCGTACATCACGGCGAGCATCATCCTTCAGCTGCTGACCGTGGTCATCCCGCGGCTCGAGGCCCTGAAGAAGGAGGGCCAGTCCGGGCAGACGAAGATCACGCAGTACACGCGTTACCTGACCGTCGCCCTGGCCATCCTGCAGGGCACCGGCCTGGTGGCCACCGCCAAGAGCGGTGCGCTGTTCAGCGGCTGCAGCGTCGCCAGCCAGATCGTCCCCAACCAGTCGATCTTCACCATCGTCGTCATGGTGATCACCATGACCGCCGGCACGGCCCTCGTCATGTGGCTCGGTGAGCTGATCACCGACCGCGGCGTCGGCAACGGCATGTCGATCCTGATGTTCATCTCGATCGCCGCCGGCTTCCCCGGCTCCCTGTGGGCCATCAAGGAGAGCGGCAAGCTCGCCAAGGGCTGGATCGAGTTCGGCACGGTCATCCTGATCGGCTTCGTGATGGTCGCCCTGGTGGTCTTCGTCGAGCAGGCCCAGCGCCGGATCCCGGTCCAGTACGCGAAGCGCATGATCGGTCGCCGCTCGTACGGCGGCACCTCGACGTACATCCCTCTCAAGGTGAACCAGGCGGGTGTGATTCCCGTCATCTTCGCCTCGTCGCTGCTCTACATCCCGATCCTGATCGTCCAGTTCGCCGGCAACAGCACGTCGGGATGGTCTGCGTGGATTCAGCAGCATTTGGTGGACGGCAAGCCCATCCACACGGTGATCTACTTCTTCCTCATCGTGTTCTTCGCCTTCTTCTATGTGGCCATCTCCTTCAACCCCGAGGAAGTGGCCGACAACATGAAGAAGTATGGTGGCTTCATCCCGGGCATCCGGGCTGGTCGACCTACTGCTGAGTACTTGAGCTACGTGCTCAACCGGATCACTTGGCCCGGCTCGCTGTACCTGGGTCTGATCGCTCTTGTGCCGACGATGGCGTTGGCGGGCTTCGGCGGTGCGAACGCCAACTTCCCGTTCGGCGGGACGAGCATCCTCATCATCGTGGGTGTGGGGCTGGAGACCGTGAAGCAGATCGAGAGCCAGCTCCAGCAGCGCAATTACGAAGGGTTCCTCCGCTGATGCGAATCGTCCTCGTCGGACCACCCGGAGCCGGCAAGGGTACGCAGGCCGCGTTCCTTGCCAGGAATCTCTCGATTCCGCACATCTCCACGGGTGACCTGTTCCGGGCAAACATCAGTCAGGGCACGGAGCTGGGCAAGCAGGCCAAGGCGTACATGGACGCCGGCAACCTGGTGCCCGACGAGGTCACGATCGGGATGGCCAAGGACCGCATGGAGCAGCCGGACGCCGAGAGCGGCTTCCTGCTCGACGGCTTCCCGCGCAACGTCGCCCAGGCCAAGGCGCTCGACGCGACGCTCGAGGCCGCGGACATGAAGCTGGACGCCGTCCTGGACCTGGAGGTCCCCGAGGACGAGGTCGTGAAGCGGATCGCCGGCCGCCGCATCTGCCGCAACGACAGCGCGCACGTCTTCCACGTGACGTACTCCCCGCCGAAGCAGGAGGGCGTCTGCGACGTCTGCGGCGGCGAGCTGTACCAGCGCGACGACGACTCGGAGGAGACGGTCCGCACGCGGCTGGAGGTCTACCACACGCAGACCGAGCCGATCATCGACCACTACCGGGCCCAGGGCCTGGTGGTCACGATCTCCGCGCTCGGCAAGGTCGACGAGGTGACCGACCGGGCCATGGCGGCGCTGCGCGGCGAGCACGCCGCGTAGGCCCCGCCGGCCTGCGGTACGTCCCCGAGGTTCCGGCTCCGCCCGGACGGGGCACCCGCGCACGTTCCGCGCTTCGGCCGCGGTGCCCTCCCCGGGTGCCGCGGCCGAAGCCGTTGGCGCGGGCCCGCCCGTATCGTGGTACCGAGAGCTTCCGCTCGACCGTCGAGAAGTCCGAGAAAGGCGTTTGCCGTCATGGTGCAGATCAAGACCCCGGAGCAGATCGCGAAGATGCGCGAGGCGGGGCTGGTCGTCGCGGCCATCCACGCGGCGACGCGCGAGGTGGCCGTGCCCGGCGCCACCACCAGGGACCTGGACGAGGCGGCGCGGAAGGTCCTCGCCGAGCACGGGGCGAAGTCGAACTTCCTGGGGTACGGCGGGTTCCCGGCGACGATCTGCACCTCGGTGAACGAGGTCGTGGTCCACGGCATCCCGAGCGAGGACGTCGTCCTGAAGGACGGCGACATCATCTCGATCGACGCGGGCGCCATCGTCGACGGCTGGCACGGCGACGCGGCGTACACGGCGTTCGTCGGGTCCGGGCACGCGCCGGAGCTGCTGGAGCTGTCGAGGGTGACCGAGGCGTCGATGTGGGCCGGCATCGCCGCGATGAAGAACGGCAACCGGCTGGTGGACATCTCCCGCGCCATCGAGACGTACATCCGCCGGCAGCCGAGGCCGGGCGGCGGCAAGTACGGGATCATCGAGGACTACGGCGGCCACGGCATCGGCAGCGAGATGCACATGGACCCGCACCTGCTGAACTACGTGTCGCGCAAGCGCGGCAAGGGCCCGAAGCTGGTGCCCGGCTTCTGCCTGGCGATCGAGCCGATGGTGTCCCTCGGCACGCCGCGCACGGAGGTCCTGGAGGACGACTGGACCGTCATCACGACGGACGGCACGTGGTCCTCCCACTGGGAGCACTCGGTGGCCCTGACGGAGGACGGCCCCCTGGTGCTCACGGCCCCGGACGGCGGCAGGGCGAAGCTCGCGGAGCTGGGCGTCACGGCCGCCCCGGACCCCCTGGCCTGACGGCCTCCGGCCCGCCCGGTCCGTCCCCGCCCGAGCCGTCCCGGGACCGCCCGGGCGGGGTCGGGCTTAGCGATCTCGGAAGCTGGGGAGGCTGGGGGATTCGTCTTTTCGTAGGGGCTCGCGTAGACTGATGCGTCGGCTCTCGTATACCAGCGTGCCCGCACGCGGCAGCGAAAGTCGATCAAGGTAGCCGATTCGAAGGGCGAAGCGTGGCCAAGAAGCAAGGTGCCATCGAGATTGAGGGCACCGTGATCGAGTCCCTGCCGAACGCCATGTTCAAGGTGGAGCTCCAGAACGGTCACAAGGTCCTCGCGCACATCAGCGGCAAGATGCGGATGCACTACATCCGTATCCTCCCGGATGACCGGGTCGTCGTGGAGCTGTCTCCGTACGACCTGACGCGTGGCCGGATCGTCTACCGCTACAAGTAGATCTTGTCCGCGCCCCTCCCACGGGGTGCTGGCACTGACCCGGAGAACCTCACATCCCATGAAGGTCAAGCCGAGCGTCAAGAAGATCTGCGACAAGTGCAAGGTGATCCGCCGCCACGGCCGGGTCATGGTCATCTGCGACAACCTGCGCCACAAGCAGCGCCAGGGCTGACGCACGCCGACCTACACCTACCTGCACCTCGCAGCTCACGCGCGACGCAAGTAACCCGTACATACGCAGTGCCCGCCGGGCCATTCCGGCTGGCGACACCTCCGGCGGGGGCCGGGGACCTGGTCCGTACCTCGTACGGCGGCCAGAGAACGGCATTGCGGAAGACCCCCGAACACACAGGAGCCAGTGAATGGCACGCGTTTCCGGTGTTGACATCCCGCGCGACAAGCGCGTGGAGGTCGCACTCACCTACGTCTTCGGCATCGGCCGCACCCTGGCGAAGGAGACCCTCGCCGCCACCGGTGTGAACCCGAACACCCGCGTTCGTGACCTGTCCGAGGAGGACCTGGTCAAGATCCGCGAGTACGTGGACAACAACATCAAGACCGAGGGTGACCTCCGTCGCGAGGTCCAGGCCGACATCCGCCGCAAGGTCGAGATCGGCACGTACCAGGGTCTGCGCCACCGCCGTGGTCTGCCGGTCCGCGGTCAGCGCACCAGCACGAACGCCCGTACCCGCAAGGGCCCGCGTCGCGCCATCGCCGGCAAGAAGAAGCCGGGCAAGAAGTAGTCCGCAGCGGACGACTGTCCACGGTCTTCGCTGTAGGACCGACCACCTCCCGTAGGAGTTAAGAGATGCCCCCCAAGGGACGTCAGGGCGCTGCCAAGAAGGTGCGCCGCAAGGAAAAGAAGAACGTCGCTCACGGCCACGCGCACATCAAGAGCACGTTCAACAACACGATCGTTTCGATCACGGACCCGTCCGGCAACGTGATCTCCTGGGCCTCCGCCGGCCACGTCGGCTTCAAGGGCTCCCGCAAGTCGACTCCGTTCGCCGCGCAGATGGCCGCCGAGTCGGCCGCCCGCCGCGCGCAGGAGCACGGCATGCGCAAGGTCGACGTCTTCGTCAAGGGCCCGGGCTCCGGTCGTGAGACCGCGATCCGCTCCCTGCAGGCGACCGGCCTGGAGGTCGGCTCCATCCAGGACGTCACGCCGACCCCGCACAACGGCTGCCGCCCCCCGAAGCGGAGGCGCGTCTGACCCCAGGTGCGTCACGCACCTGCGGCTGATGTGAGGTTCGGGCGGAAAGACCCTTCCGGGACTTTCCGCCCGTACCCTTGCTGTATCCGAGGACGTCAAATAGCGGGCGTCCACGACTGAAGGAAAAGACCATGCTGATCGCTCAGCGTCCCTCGCTGACCGAAGAGGTTGTCGACGAGTACCGCTCGCGGTTCGTCATCGAGCCGCTGGAGCCGGGCTTCGGCTACACGCTCGGCAACAGCCTCCGCCGTACGCTCCTCTCCTCGATCCCGGGTGCGGCCGTCACGTCCATCCGCATCGACGGCGTCCTGCACGAGTTCACCACCGTGCCGGGTGTCAAGGAGGACGTCACCGACCTCATCCTCAACATCAAGCAGCTGGTCGTGTCCAGCGAGCACGACGAGCCCGTCGTCATGTACCTGCGCAAGCAGGGCCCGGGCCTCGTGACCGCCGCCGACATCGCCCCGCCGGCCGGTGTCGAGGTCCACAACCCCGACCTGGTGCTCGCCACGCTCAACGGCAAGGGCAAGCTGGAGATGGAGCTGACCGTCGAGCGCGGTCGCGGCTACGTCTCCGCCGTGCAGAACAAGCAGGTCGGCCAGGAGATCGGCCGCATCCCGGTCGACTCCATCTACTCGCCGGTCCTCAAGGTCACCTACAAGGTCGAGGCGACCCGAGTCGAGCAGCGCACCGACTTCGACAAGCTCATCGTCGACGTCGAGACCAAGCAGGCCATGCGCCCGCGCGACGCCATGGCGTCCGCCGGCAAGACCCTGGTCGAGCTGTTCGGTCTCGCCCGCGAGCTGAACATCGACGCCGAGGGCATCGACATGGGCCCGTCCCCGACGGACGCCGCCCTCGCCGCCGACCTCGCGCTGCCGATCGAGGAGCTGGAGCTCACGGTCCGCTCCTACAACTGCCTCAAGCGCGAGGGCATCCACTCCGTGGGTGAGCTCGTCGCCCGCTCCGAGGCCGACCTGCTCGACATCCGCAACTTCGGTGCGAAGTCGATCGACGAGGTCAAGGCGAAGCTGGCCGGCATGGGCCTGGCCCTGAAGGACAGCCCGCCCGGATTCGACCCGACCGCCGCCGCCGACGCCTTCGGCGCCGACGACGACGCGGACGCGGGCTTCGTCGAGACCGAGCAGTACTGATACCTGCCCGCGGGCGTCCGCCCGCGGGGCCCTGACACCGGTACCTGATACGGCCGGTGCAGATCACAAGGAGAAACACCATGCCGAAGCCCGCCAAGGGTGCCCGTCTGGGCGGCAGCGCCGCGCACGAGAAGCTGCTCCTCGCGAACCTCGCGAAGTCGCTCTTCGAGCACGGCCGCATCACCACGACCGAGGCCAAGGCCCGCCGCCTGCGTCCGGTCGCCGAGCGCCTGATCACCAAGGCGAAGAAGGGCGACATCCACAACCGTCGCCTGGTGCTGCAGACGATCACGGACAAGGGCATCGTCCACACGCTCTTCACCGAGATCGCCCCGCGCTACGCCGAGCGCCCGGGTGGCTACACCCGTATCACCAAGATCGGCAACCGTCGTGGCGACAACGCCCCGATGGCGGTCATCGAGCTGGTCGAGGGCGAGATCGCCAAGAAGGCGACCGTCGCCGAGGCCGAGGCCGCGACCAAGCGCGCGGTGAAGGAGGCCGAGGAGACCAAGGTCGAGGAGACCAAGGCCGACGACGCCGCCGAGGCCCCGGCCGAGGAGTCGAAGGACGCCTGAGCGTTCTGACGGCCACGGCTGACGGACGGGTCCGTCCCCTTGCGGGGGCGGGCCCGTCCCGTGTTGTTCCAGGTTTGAGAGGATCCTTCGCGTGAGCGATGAGGTGGAGCCCGGGTTCGTACGGGTGCGGTTGGACCTGTCGTACGACGGCAAGGACTTCCACGGGTGGGCCAAGCAGGCCGGCGGGCGGCGCACCGTGCAGGGCGAGATCGAGGACGCCCTGCGCACCGTCACGCGGTCCACGCGCACGTACGAGCTGACCGTCGCCGGCCGCACCGACGCCGGGGTGCACGCCCGCGGCCAGGTCGCCCACGTCGACCTGCCCGGGGAGGTGTGGGCCGAGCACCGGGACAAGCTGCTGCGGCGGCTGGCCGGGCGGCTCGCGCACGACGTGCGGATCTGGCGCGTCGAGGAGGCGCCGCCCGGTTTCAACGCGCGGTTCTCCGCGATCTGGCGCCGCTACGCGTACCGCGTCACCGACAACCCCGGCGGAGTCGACCCGCTGCTGCGCGGACACGTCCTGTGGCACGACTGGCCGCTGGACCTGGACGCCATGAACGCGGCCGCCGAGCGGCTGCTGGGCGAGCACGACTTCGCCGCGTACTGCAAGAAGCGCGACGGGGCCACCACCATCCGCACCCTCCAGGAGCTGCGCTGGGAGCGGCTGCCCGGCGGCGTGCTGGAGGCGACCGTGCGGGCCGACGCGTTCTGCCACAACATGGTGCGCTCGCTCGTCGGCGCGATGCTGTTCGTCGGCGACGGGCACCGGCCCGTGGACTGGCCGGCGAAGGTGCTGGCCGCCGGGGTGCGGGACTCGGCCGTGCACGTCGTACGGCCCCACGGGCTCACCCTGGAGGAGGTCGGCTACCCGGCGGACGAGCTGCTGGCCGCCCGCAACCGGGAGGCCCGCAACAGGCGGTCACTGCCCCCCGGCGGGCGCGGTGGCTGCTGCTGACGCCTGGGCACGACCGCGGGCGTAGATCTGGTTGAAGGTGAAACGGGCCAGGTCGTCGCTGGTCTTGAAGACGGCCGTGTCGGACGTGGTGACCTTCCGGCCGCTGGTGAAGCCGGCCTGGGTGAAGTACGCGTAGCGGCCCAGCGCGTTCGAGCGGCGCAGGCAGACCGTGGCGCGGCAGAAGTCCCCGACGCCGCCGCCGGCGAGCGGGGTGACGCCGCCGCGGGCGTCCTGCTTCGCCCCGAGGGCCTGGGACCGGTCGGCGAAGAGGGCGACGCCGACGGTGACGGCGACGCCGTCCCTCGTGTACGTGGCGCGGATGACGCGGGTGCAGCCGTGCCGCTGGAGGACCGCGCCGAGGCCGTCCTTGCCGGCGGACGCGCAGTTCGTCGTGGAGCTGGTGGCGCCCTTGGCGTAGACGCGGTCGCCGAAGGTGAGCTTCTTGCCGGGGAACAGGCTCTCCGCGCTGAGCGGGGCCCGGTCCTTGCCGGCCGAGGAGATGAAGTCCATCGGGTCCGGCGGGGGCGGCGGGGCGACGGAGGAGAACGACGGCTGCGGGCCGGCCCCGCCGGTCGGCAGTTCGGCGCCGCCGGGGAGCGTGGTGGCGGTGCCGCCGGTCCGGACGTCCGGGGCGTCGCCGTCGGTGGTGACGACCGCGACGGCGACGACGGTGGCGACGGCGGCCGTGGCGAGGACGCCGCCGCCCGCGACGAGCCAGCGCTTACGGCGCTGCCGTGCCTCGGACGCCTCGGCCAGGGCGCCCCAGTCCGGGGTGCCGTCGTTCCGGGCGCCGAACGGGGAGGCGGGCTGCTGCTGCCCGTACGGGGGCCGGCCCTGCCCGTAGGACGCCTGGTTCTGGCCGTACGGGGGCTGGCCCTGGCCGTACGGCGCCTGGTCCTGGCCGTAGGGCGGGTTCTGCGGCCCGCCCCCGTACGGGACGTGGCCGGAGCCGCCGTCCGGCTGGTGCGGCTCCTGCGGCCACTGCGGTCCCCCAAAGCTCATGCCGCGCATCCTAATCGGGTTGGGCGCGGGCCCGGTCGGCGGTCAGAATGCGGCCCATGGGACATCTGGAGGTCGCGCACCTGGAGTACTACCTGCCGGACGGGCGGGCGCTGCTCGGTGATGTGTCGTTCCGGGTCGGGGAGGGCGCCGTGGTCGCCCTCGTCGGTCCGAACGGCGCGGGCAAGACGACGCTGCTGAGGCTGGTCGCGGGGGAGGCGCAGCCGCACGGCGGGACGGTCGCGGTGAGCGGCGGGCTCGGGGTGATGCCGCAGTTCGTGGGGTCCGTGCGGGACGACCGCACGGTGCGCGACCTGCTCGTGTCGGTGGCGCCGCCGCGGATCAGGCAGGCGGCGGCCGCGGTCGACGAGGCCGAGCACCTGATCATGACGGTCGACGACGAGGCCGCGCAGATGCGGTACGCGCAGGCGCTCAGCGACTGGGCGGAGGCGCGCGGCTACGAGGCGGAGACCCTGTGGGACGTGTGCACCACGGCGGCGCTGGGCGTCCCGTACGAGCGGGCCCAGTTCCGCGAGGTGCGCACGCTCAGCGGCGGCGAGCAGAAGCGGCTGGTGCTGGAGGCGCTGCTGCGCGGCTCCGACGAGGTGCTGCTGCTCGACGAGCCGGACAACTACCTCGACGTCCCGGGCAAGCGGTGGCTGGAGGAGCGGCTCGGCGAGACGCGCAAGACCGTGCTGTTCGTGTCGCACGACCGGGAGCTGCTGGCGCGGGCCGCGCAGAAGATCGTCGCGGTGGAGCCGGGCCCGGCCGGGTCGGACGTGTGGGTGCACGGCGGCGGCTTCGCGACGTTCCACGAGGCGCGGCGGGAGCGGTTCGCGCGGTTCGAGGAGCTGCAGCGGCGCTGGGCGGAGAAGCACGCGCAGCTCAAGCAGCTGGTCCACACGTTGAAGAACAAGGCGGCGTACAACGACGGGCTGGCCTCCCGCTACCAGGCCGCGCAGACGCGGCTGCGGAAGTTCGAGGAGGCGGGGCCGCCGCCGGAGCCGCCGCGCGAGCAGGACATCCGGATGCGGCTGCGGGGCGGCCGGACCGGGGTGCGGGCGGTGGAGTGCCGGGGGCTGGAGCTCACCGGGCTGATGAAGCCGTTCGACCTGGAGGTCTTCTACGGGGAGCGGGTCGCCGTCCTGGGGTCGAACGGGTCGGGGAAGTCGCACTTCCTGCGGCTCCTGGCGGGCGATCCGTCGGTGGCGCACACCGGTGCGTGGAAGCTGGGCGCGCGGGTCGTGCCCGGCCACTTCGCGCAGACCCACGCCCATCCCGAGCTGGAGGGCCGGACGCTCGTCGACATCCTGTGGACCGAGCACTCCAAGGACCGGGGCGGCGCGATGTCGGCGCTGCGGCGGTACGAGCTGGAGCGGCAGGGCGACCAGCCGTTCGGGCGGCTGTCGGGCGGGCAGCAGGCGCGGTTCCAGATCCTGCTCCTGGAGCTGTCGGGGGCCACGGCGCTGCTGCTGGACGAACCGACGGACAACCTGGACCTGGAGTCGGCGGAGGCCCTCCAGGCGGGGCTGGAGGCGTACGAGGGGACGGTGCTGGCCGTGACGCACGACCGGTGGTTCGCGCGCTCCTTCGACCGGTACCTGGTCTTCGGGTCGGACGGCGTCGTGCGGGAGACGGCGGAGCCGGTGTGGGACGAGCGGCGGGTGGAGCGGAAGCGGTAGGCGGGGCGGGGGGTGGTACGGGCCGGTCCGGGGGCGGCCGGGGCAGGTCCGGGGGCGTCGTTTTGACCCGCGCGGGGGACGCCGCGTATCCTTCTGGTTCGTTATGCGTATTGGCTTGCTCGATCTCACGTGAGAGGCCGTTACGCCGGTCCACCGGGCCGATGACCAGCGACCTGCACTCGGTTTGCGTCACCGACGTGTGGTCATGGCTGTCGTGATCGTCCGTGGTGGCCTTGACAGGACCCACTCACTGAAGAAGCGAAGGCTACGACCGTGCGTACGTACAGCCCCAAGCCCGGCGATGTCACCCGCCAGTGGCACGTCATTGACGCCCAGGACGTCGTCCTGGGTCGCCTGGCCTCCACCGCTGCCACCCTTCTCCGGGGCAAGCACAAGCCGATCTACGCGCCGCACGTCGACGCTGGTGACTTCGTCATCATCATCAACGCCGACAAGGTGCACCTGTCCGGCAACAAGCGGACCCAGAAGATGGCGTACCGCCACTCCGGCTACCCGGGTGGTCTGCGTTCCGTCCGCTACGACGAGCTCCTCGCCAAGAACCCCGAGAAGGCCATCGAGAAGGCCGTCAAGGGGATGCTCCCGAAGAACTCCCTGGGCCGTCAGATGCTCTCGAAGCTGAAGGTCTACGCGGGTGAGAACCACCCCCACGCTGCTCAGCAGCCGGTCCCGTTCGAGATCACCCAGGTCGCGCAGTAAGTCCGGCCACCCCCTAAGACGAAGAGAATCTGAGGAGCATCGTGGCCGAGACCACTGTTGAGAACCCCATCGAGGGCGAGGAGACCTACGCCGAGGTCACCACCTTCGAGTCCGAGGCCCCCGTCGAGGGCGAGTACACCTCGGAGTCCCTGGCCTCCCGCTTCGGCGAGCCGCAGCCGGCCGCCGGCCTGGGCCGCCGCAAGAACGCCATCGCCCGCGTCCGGATCGTCCCGGGCACCGGCAAGTGGAAGATCAACGGTCGCACCCTCGAGGACTACTTCCCGAACAAGGTGCACCAGCAGGAAGTCAACGAGCCCTTCAAGGTGCTCGAGCTCGAGGGCCGCTACGACGTCATCGCCCGCATCGCGGGTGGCGGCGTCTCCGGCCAGGCCGGCGCCCTGCGCCTCGGCGTGGCCCGTGCCCTGAACGAGGCGGACGTGGACAACAACCGCGGCCCGCTGAAGAAGGCCGGCTTCCTGAGCCGCGACGACCGCGCGGTCGAGCGGAAGAAGGCCGGTCTGAAGAAGGCCCGCAAGGCGCCGCAGTACAGCAAGCGCTAATCACCGCGCCTGCTCGGTCTGCTCGTACGTACGCCCCGGCGGCACTCCCGTGCCGCCGGGGCGTACGTTTCTCCTTGGTCCATCAGTAAGTCTTTCGGAGGACGGTTGTGGGACGACTCTTCGGCACGGACGGCGTGCGCGGTGTCGCCAATGCGGATCTGACGGCGGAGCTCGCGCTCGGCCTGTCCGTGGCGGCGGCCCACGTACTCGCCGAAGCGGGGACCTTCGAGGGGCACCGGCCCACCGCGGTGGTCGGGCGGGATCCGCGCGCGTCGGGAGAGTTCCTGGAGGCCGCCGTCGTGGCGGGCCTCGCCAGCGCCGGCGTCGACGTGCTCCGCGTGGGCGTCCTGCCGACACCGGCCGTCGCGTACCTGACCGGCTCCCTCGGCGCCGACCTCGGCGTGATGCTCTCCGCCTCCCACAACGCCATGCCGGACAACGGTGTCAAGTTCTTCGCGCGCGGCGGCCACAAGCTCGCCGACGAGCTGGAGGACCGCATCGAGGCGGTGTACCAGCAGCACCGCACCGGCGAGCCGTGGGACCGGCCGACCGGCGCCGGAGTGGGCCGCGTCAAGGACTACGGGCAGGGCGCCGACGACTACGTCGCCCACCTGCTGTCCGTCCTCCCCAACCGGCTCGACGGCCTGAAGGTCGTCCTCGACGAGGCGCACGGCGCCGCGTCCCGCGTGTCGCCCGACGCGTTCGCGCGGGCCGGGGCCGAGGTCGTCACCATCGGCGCCGCCCCCGACGGCCTCAACATCAACGACGGCTGCGGCTCCACGCACCTCGACATGCTGAAGGCCGCCGTCGTCGAGCACGGCGCCGACCTGGGCATCGCCCACGACGGCGACGCCGACCGCTGCCTGGCCGTGGACCACACCGGCACCGAGGTCGACGGCGACCAGATCCTCGCCGTCCTCGCCCTCGCCATGCGCGAGGCGGGCACGCTGCGCGGCGACGCGGTCGTCGCGACGGTCATGTCCAACCTGGGCTTCAAGCTCGCCATGGAGCGCGAGGGACTGCGCCTCGTCCAGACCGCGGTCGGCGACCGCTACGTGCTGGAGGAGATGAAGGAGCGGGGCTACGCGCTGGGCGGCGAGCAGTCCGGGCACGTCATCGTCCTGGACCACGCCACGACCGGCGACGGCACCCTGACGGGGCTGCTGCTGGCGGCGCGCGTCGCGGCGACCGGGCGGCGGCTGGCCGAGCTGGCCGGCGTCATGGAGCGGCTCCCGCAGGTCCTCATCAACGTCAAGAACGTCGACAAGAGCCGCGTGAACACCTCCGCGGAGCTGGGCATCGCCGTCGCGGACGCCGAGCGGGCGCTGGGCTCCACCGGCCGCGTCCTGCTGCGCCCGTCCGGTACGGAGCCCCTCGTACGGGTGATGGTGGAGGCCGCGGACATCGAGCAGGCCCGGTCCGTGGCGGGCCAGCTGGCGGACGCGGTGAAGGCGACGCTGGGCTGAACGGGTGAAGGGAGGCGCCCCGCACGGTTCCGGCCGCGCGGGGCGCCTTTCCGCGTCCGTACCGGACTCAGAGCTTGCGCAGGGAGAGCCGCTGGACCTTGTGGTCGGGGCCCTTGCGCACGACGAGGTTGGCGCGGCCACGGGTGGGGGCGACGTTCTCCAGGAGGTTCACCTTGTTGATCGTGCGCCACATGGTGCGGGCGTAGTCCAGCGCCTCTTCCTCGCTGACCTGCGTGTACTTGCGGAAGTACGAGGACGGGTCCTGGAACGCGGTCTCGCGCAGCCTGCGGAAGCGGTTCAGGTACCAGCGCTCGATGTCCTCGGGCCGGGCGTCCACGTACACGGAGAAGTCGAAGTAGTCGGCGAGGCCCACGCGGGTGCGGCCGTCCTTGCCGGGCAGGGCCGGCTGGAGGACGTTGAGGCCCTCGACGATGAGGATGTCCGGGCGGCGCACCGTGAGGCGCCGGCCGGGCACGATGTCGTAGATCAGGTGGGAGTAGACGGGCGCGGTGACCTCGTCCTTGCCGGCCTTGATGTCCGCGACGAACCGGGTGAGCGCGCGCCGGTCGTACGACTCGGGGAAGCCCTTGCGGGACATCAGGCCGCGCGCCTGGAGCTCCTTCATCGGCAGCAGGAACCCGTCCGTCGTGACCAGCTCGACGCGCGGGTGCTCGGGCCAGCGGGCCAGGAGCGCCTGGAGGAGGCGGGCGACGGTCGACTTGCCGACGGCGACGGACCCGGCGACGCCTATGACGAACGGGGTGCCGCGCTGGGCGCCCTTCTCGCCGAGGAACGTGTTGAGCGCCCCGCGCAGGTTCGCGGTGGCGCCCACGTAGAGGTTGAGGAGCCGGGAGAGCGGCAGGTAGATGTCGCGGACCTCGTCCAGGTCGATGACGTCGCCGAGACCGCGGAGCCGTTCCACCTCGTCGGCGGTGAGCGGCAGCGGCGTCTTGTCCCGCAGCGCGCTCCACTGCTCCCGGGTCAGGTCGACGTACGGCGTCGACTCGGCACGCCGGGACACGCCCGGAGGGGTGCCGGGCGGGGGTGTGCTGCTTCGTGGCGGCGAAGTGATCACACGGCCATTGTCGGTCGTGCGGGGCGGCCGTGGGGGGTGTGCTCGGTCACGTGGGTGGTACCGGCCACCGGGACGGCGCGGTGCCCTTGCACTGGGGCGGCGGGTGCGCGGCGCGCCGGGGCGGGGTTTTGCCGGGTGGGCTGATGTGCGGGGTTCCGCCGGGGTGGGGTCGTAGGCTGCCGCCATGTGCGGAATCGTGGGATACGTCGGCGGACAGTCGGCGCTTGATGTCGTCATCGCGGGGCTGAGGCGGCTGGAGTACCGGGGCTACGACTCGGCCGGGGTCGCCGTGCTCGCCGACGGGGGGCTCGCCGCCGCCAAGAAGGCGGGCAAGCTCGTCAACCTGGACAAGGAACTGATCTCCCGGCCCCTGCCGAGCGGGTCCACCGGGATCGGGCACACGAGGTGGGCCACGCACGGCGGCCCGACCGACGCCAACGCGCACCCCCACCTCGACAACGCGGGCCGCGTCGCCGTCGTCCACAACGGCATCATCGAGAACTTCGCCGCCCTGCGCGCCGAGCTCGCCGAACGCGGCCACGCCCTCGGCTCCGAGACCGACACGGAGGTCGTCGCGCACCTCCTCGCGGAGGCCCACTCGTCCACCGCCGACCTCGCCGAGGCGATGCGGCAGGTGTGCCGGCGCCTCGAAGGGGCGTTCACGCTCGTCGCCGTCCACGCCGACGAGCCGGACGTCGTCGTCGGCGCCCGCCGCAACTCGCCGCTGGTCGTCGGCGTCGGGGAGGGCGAGGCGTTCCTCGCGTCCGACGTCGCCGCGTTCATCGACCACACCCGCTCCGCGATCGAGCTGGGCCAGGACCAGGTCGTCGAGCTGCGCCGGGACGGCGCCGTCATCACCGACTTCGACGGCGCGCCCGCCGAGGTGCGCTCGTACCACGTGGACTGGGACGCGTCCGCCGCCGAGAAGGGCGGCTACGACTACTTCATGCTCAAGGAGATCGCCGAGCAGCCGAAGGCCGTCGCGGACACGCTGCTCGGCCGGATCGACGCCGAGGGGTCGCTGACGCTCGACGAGGTGCGCATCCCCGCCGCCGCGCTGCGGGAGGCCACGAAGGTGGTCATCGTCGCGTGCGGCACGGCCTTCCACGCGGGGCTCATCGCCAAGTACGCCATCGAGCACTGGACCCGCATCCCCTGCGAGGTCGAGCTGGCCAGCGAGTTCCGCTACCGGGACCCGATCCTCGACCAGCGGACCCTGGTCGTCGCGATCTCCCAGTCCGGCGAGACCATGGACACCCTCATGGCGCTGCGGCACGCCCGCGAGCAGGGCGCCCGCGTCCTGGCCATCTGCAACACCAACGGCTCCACCATCCCCCGCGAGTCCGACGCCGTGCTCTACACGCACGCCGGGCCCGAGGTCGCCGTCGCGTCCACCAAGGCGTTCCTGACCCAGCTCGTCGCCTGCTACCTCGTCGCGCTGTACCTGGGGCAGGTGCGCGGCACCAAGTGGGGCGACGAGGTCCGCGCCGTCATCCGGGACCTCGCCCGGATCGCGGAGGACGTGGAGCGGGTCCTGGAGACCATGGAGCCCGTGCGGGAGCTGGCCCGGTCCCTCGCCGGCCACGACACCGTGCTGTTCCTCGGGCGGCACGTCGGCTACCCCGTGGCGCTGGAGGGCGCGCTGAAGCTCAAGGAGCTGGCGTACATGCACGCCGAGGGGTTCGCCGCGGGCGAGTTGAAGCACGGGCCGATCGCGCTCATCGAGGAGGGGCTGCCCGTCGTCGTGGTCGTGCCCTCGCCGCGCGGGCGGTCCGTCCTGCACGGCAAGATCGTGTCGAACATCCAGGAGATCCGGGCCCGCGGCGCCCGCACCATCGTCATCGCGGAGGAGGGCGACGAGGCGGTCGTCCCGTACGCGGACCACCTGATCCGCGTCCCCGCCACGCCGACGCTGCTCCAGCCGCTGGTCTCCACCGTCCCCCTCCAGGTCTTCGCCTGCGAGCTGGCCACCGCCCGCGGCAACGAGGTCGACCAGCCGCGCAACCTCGCCAAGTCGGTCACCGTCGAATGATCATCGGGGTGGGGATCGACGTCGCCGAGATCGACCGGTTCGCCGAGGCGCTGGAACGCACCCCGCAACTGGCGCGGCGGCTGTTCCTGGAGCGGGAGCTGTGCCTCCCGAGCGGCGAGCGGCGGGGGGTCGCCTCGCTCGCCGCGCGGTTCGCCGCGAAGGAGGCCGTCGCCAAGGCGCTCGGCGCGCCGTCGGGGCTGCACTGGACGGACGCCGAGGTGTACGTGGAGGAGAGCGGGCAGCCGCGCCTGCGGGTGCGCGGCACGGTCGCCGCGCGCGCCGCGGAGCTCGGCGTGCGGCACTGGCACGTGTCGCTCAGCCACGACGCGGGGGTGGCGTCCGCCGTGGTGATCGCCGAAGGTTGAGCACATGCGTACTGCGTATCGCGTTCAGGACGTGCGGGCCGCCGAGGCCGCGCTGATGGCCCGGCTCCCGGAGGGGGCGCTGATGCAGCGGGCGGCGGCCGGTCTGGCCGGCGCCTGCGCGGGGCTGCTGGGGCGGGTGTACGGGGCGCGGGTCGTCCTCCTCGTCGGCAGCGGCGCCAACGGCGGTGACGCCCTGTACGCCGGGGCGCGGCTCGCCCGGCGCGGGGCCGGGGTGACGGCGGTGCCGCTCGGCGCGCGGGTCCACGAGGGCGGACTCGACGCGCTGGTACGGGCCGGGGGGCGGGTCGCCGACGACCCGTTCGCCGCGTTGGCGCGCGCCGACCTGGTCCTGGACGGGATCACCGGGATCGGCGGGCGCGGCGGGCTGCGCCCGGACGCCGTGCCGGTCGTCCGGGCCGCGCGCGACTCCGGCGCGGTGGTGGTCGCCGTGGACCTGCCGAGCGGCGTCGACGCGGACACGGGCGCCGTGGACGGGGAGGCGGTGCGGGCCGACGCGACGGTGACGTTCGGGGCGTACAAGCCGGGGCTGCTCGTCGACCCGGCGCGGGAGTACGCGGGCGCCGTGCGGCTCGTCGACATCGGCATCGGGGACCTGCTGCCGTCGCCGCCGGAGCTGGAGGCGCTCCAGCACGCCGACGTGGCGCGGCTGCTGCCGGTGCCGGCGGCGGAGAGCGACAAGTACCGGCGCGGGGTCGTCGGGGTCGTCGCCGGGTCGGCGCGCTACCCGGGCGCCGCCGTGCTGGCGGTCGCGGGCGCGCTGCGCGGCGGCGCCGGGGCCGTGCGGTACGTGGGGCCGGCGGGCGCCGCCGTGCTGGCCCGGTACCCGGAGACGCTGGTGCACCCGGGGCCGCCGGGGGAGGCGGGGCGGGTCCAGGCGTGGGTGATCGGCCCGGGGCTCGCGGACACGCCGGGCGCGGAGGACGTCCTGGCCTCGGACGTGCCGGTGCTGGTCGACGCGGACGGGCTGCGGCTGCTGGACCCGGCGGCGGTACGGGCCCGTCCCGCGCCGACCGTGCTCACCCCGCACGCGGGCGAGGCGGCGGCCCTGCTGGGGACCGGCCGCGAGGACGTGGAGGCGCGGCGGTTGGACGCGGTGCGGGAGCTGGCGGGCCGGTACGGGGCGACGGTGCTGCTGAAGGGCTCCACGACGCTGGTCGCGGACCCGGAGCCGGGGGTCCCGGTGCGGGTGAACGCGACGGGGACGCCGTGGCTGGCCACGGCCGGCAGCGGTGACGTCCTGTCGGGCCTGGCGGGTTCGCTGCTGGCGGCCGGCCTGGCCCCGCGCGACGCGGCGTCGACGGCGGCGTACCTCCACGGCCTGGCGGCCCGCCGCGCGGCCCGGGGCGCCCCGCTGACGGCCCACGAGGTGGCCCGGGCGCTGCCGGACGCCTGGCGGGACGCGGCGGGGAGCGCCGCGGACTGACGGGGCGCACGGGTGCGGGCGTCCCGCGCGGGGGCGGGCCGGGCGGCGGTCGCCGGGCTGCGTAGGATTTGCTCGTTTTCCAGGGGTGGGAGAGATCGTGGGTGAGAACCCGCACGTCGCCGCGTTGGCGCGGCTCATGCCGCCGGTGCACGGGGCGGACGAACAGGTCGACTGGGTAGCCGCCGAGGCCCGGTGGGGGGTCGCCTTCCCCTCCGACTACCGGGACTTCATGGCCCGGTACGGCGGCGGTTCCATCAACGGCGAGGCCGTCGTCCTGCTCCCGCTGCCGAGGGAGGGCCTCCAGTGGCCGCCGGCCGACCTCGCGGAGGAGACCGCGAACGTGCGGCACGCCTGGCGGGCGGAGGGCGGCCGGGACGCGCTGGACGTGGACCCGGAGGACCTCCTCGCGTGGGGCGTCACGGCCGGGCCGGACATCCTGTGCTGGCTGACCTCCGACGCGGACCCCGACCGGTGGCCGGTCGTGGTGTGCGGGCGGCACACGTCGCCGACGTTCACCGTCCACCCGTACGGGATGGCGGAGTTCCTCCACCGGCTGCTGGCGGACGAGTTCGACGACCCGCCGGTCAGCCTCGTCTTCTGGGACGGAGCCCCGGCCCGCTTCGTGCACTGGCGGGAGGAGCAGCGCCGCTTCCTGGCGGGCCTCGACCCGGTCACCGGCGACCCCGACCCGTACGCCCAGCCCCGCCCGGACCGCCCGGACGGCGCCTGACCCCGCCCGGCGCGGCGGCCGGGCCGGGGCCGCCGGGCCGGAGGCGGAGCCGGTGGACGGGCCGGAGGCGGAGCCGGTGGACGGGCCGGCGCGCGGAGCCGGGTCGGGGCCGGCGGGCGGGCGCGGTGGACGTGCGGTGGACGTGAGGTGGACGACAGGGCGGGGCGGGGCGCCGGGGGTCCGGGGGCGTACCTGAGACACTGGGCGCGATGAGTGAGACACCGCAGCACCTCCGCGCCGCCCACGAGCCCGAGCACCCCGGCACCCGCGCCCGCGCCGAGGTCGACCTCGCCGCGCTCCGCGCCAACGTCCGCGCGCTACGGGCCCGGGTCGAGCCGAGCGGCGCCCGGGTCATGGGGATCGTGAAAGCCGACGCGTACGGGCACGGCGCCGTGCCGTGCGCCCGCGCCGCACTCGAAGCGGGGGCCGCCTGGCTGGGCACGGCCACGCCGTACGAGGCGCTCGCGCTGCGCGCCGCCGGGATCGACGCCCCGCTCCTGTGCTGGCTCTGGACGCCCGGCGGGCCGTTCCGCGCCGCCGTCGAAGCGGACGTCGACATCGCCGTCAGCGGGCTGTGGGCGCTCGACGAGGTCGTCGAGGCCGCCCGCGCCGCCGGCCGCCCCGCCCGCGTCCAGCTCAAGGCCGACACGGGCCTCGGCCGCAACGGCTGCCTGGCCGGCGACTGGCCCCGCCTCGTCGGCGAGGCCCTGAAGGCCCAGGCCGACGACCACGTACGGGTGACCGGCCTGTGGTCCCACTTCGCCTGTGCCGACGAGCCGGGCCACCCCTCGATCGGCGCCCAGCTGGCGCGCTTCCACGACATGCTGGAGTACGCGGAGAAGGCCGGCGTCGAGCCCGAGGTGCGGCACATGGCCAACTCGCCCGCCACCCTCACCCTCCCCGAGACGCACTTCGACCTCGTCCGCACCGGCGTGGCGATGTACGGCATCTCGCCCAGCCCCGAGCTGGGCGTCCCCGCCGACTTCGGGCTGCGGCCCGTGATGCGGTTGACCGCCAGTGTGGCGTCGGTGAAGCAGGCGCCGCCGGGCCTCGGCGTCAGCTACGGCCACCACTACGTCACCGACCGCGAGACGAACCTCGCCCTCGTCCCGCTCGGCTACGCGGACGGCGTCCCCCGCCACGCCTCGGGCAGCGGCCCCGTGTTGCTGGGCGGTGCCGTCCGGACCGTGGCCGGCCGGATCGCGATGGACCAGTTCGTCCTGGACCTGGGCGACGACACGGTGGAGCCGGGCGCCCGCGCGGTGCTGTTCGGGCCGGGCGACGACGGCGAGCCCACGGCCGAGGACTGGGCGCGGGCGGCCGGAACCATCGCGTACGAGATCGTCACGCGCGTCGGCGCGCGCGTGCCGCGCGTCCACCTCCACGAACGGGGGTAGTGGGGGAGCCGTGACACGGACCGGTACGGATACGGGGGCGGGCGCGGCGGCCTCGGCCGCCTCGGCGGTCGGCGCGGCCGTCGTGGAGGCCGCCGCGGTGGCGGGTGAGGCGGCGGTGGTGGCCGGTGAGGTGGCGGCCGGGGGCTGGCGGCGGCGGGCCGGGTTCGCGGGCGCGGCCATCGGCGTGGTCGCGGCGGGCGCGGCCGCGGGGGTCGCCCTGGAGCGGCTCACCATGGGCCGGGGCGTCCGCCGGAAGGCCCGCCTCGCCCTGGACGCCTCCGCCCCGTACGGCGCCCTGCGCGGCACCCCCGGCACGGCGCGCGCGGACGACGGCACGGCCCTCCACTACGAGACCGAGGACCTCGGGGGCCCCGACGGTCCCGAGGGCTCCGGTGGTCCCGGTGGTCCTGGTGGTCCCGAGGAGCCCGGCGGCCCCGAAGGCCCCGACGGTCTCGTGGACCCCGGCGGCCCCGGCCGCGCGGGTGCGCCCGGCGCCGCGCGCGCCACCGTCGTCTTCAGCCACGGCTACTGCCTCAGCCAGGACTCCTGGCACTTCCAGCGCGCCGCCCTGCGGGGCCTGGTGCGCGGCGTGTACTGGGACCAGCGCAGCCACGGGCGGTCCGGCCGGGGCGCCGGGCCCGTCTCCATCGACCGGCTCGGGCGCGATCTGAAGGCCGTCATCGACGCGGCGGCGCCGGAGGGCCCCCTGGTGCTGGTCGGGCACTCCATGGGCGGGATGACCGTCATGGCGCTGGTGGACCAGTACCCGGAGCTCGTGAGGGACCGCGTCGTCGGCGTCGCCTTCGTCGGTACCTCCTCGGGGCGGCTCGCGGAGATCACCTACGGCCTGCCCACGGTGCCCGCCCAGGCCGTGCGGCGCGCGCTGCCCGGCGTCCTGCGGGCGCTCGGGGCGCGCGCGGAGCTGGTGGAGCGGGGGCGGCGGGCCACCGCCGACCTGTTCGCCGGGCTGGTCAAGCGGTACAGCTTCGGGTCGCGGGACGTGGACCCGGTCGTCGCCCGGTTCGCGGAGCGGATGATCGAGGCGACGCCGATCGACGTGGTCGCGGAGTTCTACCCGGCGTTCGCCGAGCACGACAAGGCCGACGCGCTGGCGGTCCTCGCCGACGCGGGCGTCCCCGTGCTGGCCCTGGCCGGGGAGAGGGACATGGTCACGCCCCTGTCCCACACGGAGGCCATCGCCGCGCTCCTGCCGGGCGCGGAGCTCGCCGTCGTCCCCGGCGGAGGGCACCTGGTGATGCTGGAGCACCCCGGGGCGGTCACCGCGCGGCTGGTGGACCTGCTGGTGCGGGCCGGCGCACTGGCCCCGGACGACGCGGGGGCGGCCACCGGCAGCGGTTAGGTTGGCAGGTATGGAAGCAGCGCACACCGACACGACGGGGGCCGCCGGGACCCCCGCCGCCACCGCCCGCCTCACCGTCCACTCGCCCGAGGAGATGCAGGAGCTCGGCCGCGGCCTCGCCGGGCTGCTGCGCCCCGGCGACCTCGTGATGCTCACCGGCGAACTGGGCGCCGGCAAGACGACCCTGACGCGCGGCCTCGGCGAGGGCCTCGGCGTGCGCGGCGCGGTCACCTCCCCGACGTTCGTCATCGCCCGCGTCCACCCGTCCCTGGTCGGCGGCCCCGCGCTGGTGCACGTCGACGCGTACCGGCTCGGCGGCGGCCTCGACGAGATGGAGGACCTCGACCTGGACGTCTCGCTGCCCGAGTCGGTGGTCGTGGTCGAGTGGGGCGAGGGCAAGGTCGAGGAGCTGACCGACGACCGGCTGCACGTGGTGATCGACCGGGTCGTCGGCTCCACGGACGACGACCGGCGCGAGGTGACGCTGACCGGCGTGGGGGCGCGCTGGGAGGGCGTGGACCTCGTTCCGCGCTGATCGCGCGCCGTGAGCCGGCGACGCACGTACTTTCCGACAAGACGTCGGTACATTGTTGCGCCGTACCTCCGAGGCGTGGTCACATGGATACCAGACGCTGGTTAGGTCTACCTAACTCACCCGTCCCGCCAGCGGAGCCAGGAGGCAACCATGCCGCAGCAGCAGCCGGAGCGGCAGCAGCCGTCGGAGGTGTCCATGCGTGACCTGCTGGCCTCCTGCGCGGCCGCGAACGCCGTGTCCACCCCGCCGCGCCCGGAACCCGTCCAGGACCGGGAACCGGCCCGGACCGTCGAAGAACCGGACGAGCCCGGCGAGCCGGACGGGCCCAGCGAGCCCGGTGCGCCCGGCGGCGCGGCGGCCGGCGCCGACCGGCCGGAGGAACGCGAGGCGCCCCGGGCCGCGTGACCGCGGCCCGGGGCGCACCCGGGGCTACAGAGGGACGGGAGGCGCACGGCGCCGCGCCCGTCAGGGGACGACGACGACCTTCGAGGCGACCGTCGCGAACGACCACAGCGCGTCGCCGTCCGCCCGCGCCATCCGCACCCCGCCCGTACGGCGGGACGGGTCCGGGCTGGACATGGAGCCGTCGACGGCCGCGCTGAAGCCGATCGTGATCCCGTCCACCGTCGCGAACCGCACCACGTGCTCGACCTGCACCCCGTCGGAGCCGCGGACCGTGCCCGAGCGGGACGTCACGGCGTACGTGCCGGGCGCGGGGCCGACCGTGCTCGGCATGACGGGGAACGTGCGGACGACCTCGCCGCTCTCGTCGACCAGCCAGACCCGCCGGTCGGCCAGCGCGTACACGACCCGCTCGCCCGAACCCGACCGGGGCGGCAGGGCCGGGGCGTCCTCGGAGGGCTTCCCCGGCGCGCCCGACGCGGAAGGGGTGGCCGACGCGGACGGCGCCGCGGAGCCGGTCGCCTTCGTCCCGGACCGGAGGTCGGCGGGGGCGGTGGCCGACGCCTGGTAGGCGAGGAAGCCGACCGCCGCGAGCGCCGCCGCCGTGAGCCCGGCCACGAATCCCGAGCTGCTCCTTGCCACGCTGCTCCACCTCTCATACGACGTATCGATGTGACCGTAGCACCAGCGCCCGGCCGGGACGGGGCGCCGTGCCCGCCCCGCGGGCGCCGTAGGCTGTTCGCGTGCTGCTGCTCGCCATGGATACCGCCACCCCCGCCGTCACCGTCGCCCTCCACGACGGGCGGTCCGTCGTCGCCCAGTCGAGCCAGGTCGACGCGAGGCGGCACGGGGAACTGCTGCTGCCCGCCGTCCACCGCGTCCTCGGCGAGGCGGGCCTGAAGCTCGACGCCGTCACGGGCGTCGTCGTGGGCGTCGGCCCCGGCCCGTACACGGGGCTGCGGGTCGGCCTGGTCACGGCGGCCACGTTCGCCTCCGCGCTCGGCGTCCCCGTCCACGGGCTGTGCACGCTCGACGGGCTCGCGTACGCCTCGGGCATCGACGAGCCGTTCGTCGTGGCGACCGACGCGCGGCGCAAGGAGGTCTACTGGGCGCGGTACGACGACCACCGCACCCGTACGACCGAACCGTCCGTCGACCGGCCCGCCGACATCGCGGACCGGGTGGCCGGCCTCCCGGCGGTCGGCGCCGGGGCGCGGCTGTACGGCGAGGTCTTCCCGGACGCCCGCGACCCCGAGCACCAGTCGGCCGCCGCGCTCGCCGCGCTCGCCGCCGAACGGCTCGCGGCCGGCGAGGAGCTGCTGGAGCCGCGGCCGATGTACCTGCGCCGTCCCGACGCGCAGGTGCCGAAGAACTACAAGGTGGTCACGCCGAAGTGACCGGGCCCGTGCTGCGCGAGATGCGCTGGTGGGACATCGCGCCGGTGCTGGACCTCGAACGGGAGCTGTTCCCGGAGGACGCCTGGTCGGAGGGGATGTTCTGGTCCGAGCTGGCCCATGCGCGCGGCCCGCGGTCGACCCGGCGGTACGTCGTCGCCGAGGAGTCCGGGGCCGGCGGGGCAGGTGCGGACAGCGGGACCGGCGGGGGTGGCGGGACCGGCGCGCGGATCGTCGGGTACGCGGGGCTCGCGGCGGTCGGCGGGCTCGGCGACGTCCAGACCATCGCCGTCGCCCGCGACCACTGGGGCACCGGGCTCGGCGCCCGGCTGCTGACGGAGCTGCTCCACCACGCCACCGCCTTCGAGTGCGAGGAGGTGCTCCTGGAGGTACGGGTGGACAACACCCGGGCCCAGAAGCTGTACGAGCGCTTCGGCTTCGAACCGATCGGCTTCCGCCGCGGCTACTACCAGCCGGGGAACGTCGACGCGCTCGTGATGCGGCTGACCGTCCAGGACGCGACCGGGACCCCCGGCCCCGCCGGCCTCCCCGGGACCGCCACCGAGCCCGCCGAGCTCCCCGAGCCTGCTGAGCTCTCCGAGCCCGCCGAGCTCCCCCAATCCACCGAGCCCACCGAGACCACTGAGAGCGCTGAGACCCATGGCTGACGAACCCCTCGTCCTCGGCATCGAGACCTCCTGCGACGAGACCGGCGTCGGCATCGTCCGCGGCACCACCCTGCTCGCGAACGCCGTCGCGTCGAGCGTGGACGCGCACGCCCGGTTCGGCGGCGTCGTCCCCGAGATCGCCTCCCGCGCCCACCTGGAGGCCATGGTCCCGACCATCGAACGCGCCCTGAGCGACGCCGGGGTCTCCGCGCGCGACCTCGACGGCATCGCGGTCACCGCCGGCCCCGGCCTCGCGGGCGCGCTGCTCGTCGGCGTCTCCGCGGCGAAGGCGTACGCGTACGCCCTGGACAAGCCGCTGTACGGGGTGAACCACCTGGCGTCGCACATCTGCGTCGACCAACTGGAGCACGGCCCGCTGCCCGAGCCGACGATGGCGCTGCTGGTCAGCGGCGGCCACTCGTCGCTGCTCCTGGCCCCCGACATCACCTCCGACGTCCGCCCCATGGGCGCCACGATCGACGACGCGGCGGGCGAGGCCTTCGACAAGATCGCGCGCGTGCTGAACCTGGGCTTCCCCGGCGGCCCGGTCATCGACCGGCTGGCCAAGGAGGGCGACCCCGACGCCATCGCGTTCCCGCGCGGGTTGACCGGGCCGCGCGACCCCGCGTACGACTTCTCCTTCTCCGGCCTCAAGACCGCCGTCGCCCGCTGGGTCGAGGCCCGGAGGAACGCCGGTGAGGACGTGCCCGTGCGGGACGTGGCCGCGTCGTTCCAGGAGGCGGTCGTCGACGTGCTGACCCGCAAGGCCGTCCGGGCCTGCAAGGACCAGGGCGTGGACCACCTGATGATCGGCGGCGGCGTCGCCGCCAACTCCCGGCTGCGCGCCCTCGCGGAGGAGCGCTGCGAACGCGCCGGCATCCGGCTGCGGGTGCCGCGCCCCGGCCTGTGCACCGACAACGGCGCGATGGTCGCCGCGCTCGGCGCCGAGATGGTCGCCCGCAACCGGCCGGCCTCCGACCTGGAGCTGTCGGCGGACTCGTCGTTGCCGGTCACGGACCCCCACGTCCCGGGGAACCACGACCACGACCACCTGCACGAGATCAGCAAGGAGAACCTGTACTCGTGACGGTCACGTTGATGTGGGAGGCCCGCGCCGTCCCCGGCCGCGGTGCCGACCTCCTGGAGTGGGCCCGCGCGCAGCGGCTGCCCGCCGCACCGCTGCGCCGCGAGACGTTCACGGCGGCGCAGGACCGGGTCCTGGTCCTGACCTGGTGGGACGCCCCGGAAGGCGCCGAGGTCCCGGAGCTCCCGGAACCCCCCGTCGACCTGCTCACCCGCCCGGTCCACCGCTGGCGCTTCGTCTCGCACGGCGTCGCCGACGGGCCCGGGGAAGGGGTTCCGGAGGGTCCGCGCGGCCGGATGGACCAGGGCGCGGCCCGTCCCTCGTAGGGACGCGGGAAGCGGGGACGGGGTGCCGCAGGGGCGAAAGGCGGGAGCCGGCCCCGCCGCCCGGTCGAAGGACCCTGCCGTCCCGCCGCCTGGCCGAAGGGCGGATGAGCCGCTCGGCGGTCCGCTCGTGGAGGAGCGGGGGGAGGCCGTCGGCGGCTGTTCCCCGACCCGTCCCGTCCCGTCCCGACCCGACCCGTCCCGACCCGACCCGGACCCGGGGGCGGAGGTCGGACGAAGCCGAGGGGACCGCGCCCCCGGAGGAGGGCGGCCCGCCGGCGGGCGTCTAGCCTCTCCCCGTGTCCTCCCGCCTCCGCGCCCTGCCGCCGCCTCCGCCGCCCCCGCACCTGCGCACCTGGCCCGACCGGGAGGCGTTGCTCGCCGACCGGGACCGGGCGATGGGCGAGCTGGGCGGACGGTTGCTCGGCGGCGCCCGGCTGGTGGTGTTCCTGGTGTGGCTGTTGCTGCTGGAGATCGGCTGGGGGCTGGTCGGCGCCGCGCTCGTCACGTTCGACGAGGCCCTGGACCCGTTCGGCGCCGCCGTGTCCCTCGTCCTGGCCGGGCTGGGCGCCGGGGCGCTCGTCCCCGCCGCGTACTTCCAGGTCGCGGGCGTGCGCCGGGACCTGGCGGCGCGCCGGCTGTTCGTCCGGTGGGCCGCCCTGGACCACGCCCCCGCGCGCGACGCCCGGCACCGGGCGCCCGGGCTGAGCCTGGCGTGGCTGCTCGTGTCGTTCGCGCTGTGCGCGGCCGGGCTGTGGCTCTGCGTCGTGGTGCCCGTGTCGGCGCGGCCGGGCGCCACCACGTACGCCGAGGTCGTGTACGGGGTCGGCGCCGGGTTCCTGCTGTGGCTCACCGGGCTCGCCGGAGCGGCGAAGGCCGTGGCCCACTACCGGCTGGCCGTACGGCTGCTCAGCCCCGCTCCGCCGGCGCCGCGGCCGGACGCCCGATCAGCATCGTCGGAGCGCCCGCCACACGCGTGAGGAACACCGTCGCCGCGTGCGGGCCCTTCGGCTTCACCCGGCGGCGCACCTCCTCCGGCTCCACCGCCGAACCGCGCTTCTTCACCGTCAGGACGCCCACCTCGCGCTCCCGCAGCAGCGCCTTCAGCCGCTTCAGGTTGAACGGCAACTCGTCGGTGATCTCGTACGCGGCGGCGTACGGCGTCGGGCGCAGCTCGTCCGCCGTGACGTACGCGATCGTCTCGTCGACCAGCCCGCCGTCCAGTCGCGCGGCGACCGCCGCGACCAGGTGCGCCCGGATGACGGCGCCGTCCGGCTCGTACAGGTAGCGGCCGACCTTCCGGACCGGCGGGGCGGGCAGCGGTGCGGACGTGGCCAGGGTGGCGCCGGACGGCAGCAGCGTCGCCCGTACGGAGCCCGGGGCCGTGCCGAACCACAGCACGGCCTCCTTCACGTCCCCGCCGTCCGAGATCCACTCCGCCTCGGCCTCCGGCGGCACCGCCTCGTGCGGGATGCCCGGCGCGACCTTCAGCGCCGCGTGCGGGGCCCGGCGGGCCGCGTCCACCGCCCACGACAGGGGCGGCGAGTACGCCTCCGGGTCGAAGATCCGGCCCCGCCCGCCCCTGCGCGCCGGGTCCACGAACACGGCGTCGTACGCGGCCGTGTCGACCTCCGTGACATCGGCGCAGCGCACCTCGATCAGGTCGGCGAGCCCCAGCGCCCCGGCGTTGGCGCGGGCGACGGCCGCCGTGAGCGGGTCGCGGTCGACGGCGAGGACGGCGATGCCCGCGCGGGCCAGCGCGACCGCGTCGCCCCCGATGCCGCAGCACAGGTCCGCGACGCGCCGCACGCCGAGCCGGGCGAAGGCCGCCGCCCGGTGCCGGGCGACCGACGCGCGCGTGGACTGCTCGACGCCGTTGGGGGTGAAGAACATCCGGTACGCGTCGTCGGCGCCGAACTTCGCCACCGCCCGCTGGCGCAGCCGCGCCTGCCCGAGCGCCGCCGACACGAGCTCCGCGGGGTGGCTCCGGCGCAGCCGGGAGGCGACGGCCAGCTCCTGGGCGGGGTCGTAGTGGCGCAGGTCGGCGAGGAGGTCCCGGCCCTCGTCGGTGAGGAGCGCGGAGAAGGCGGCGAGATCGGTCACCCGTCCCATTCTGGTCCAGTGTGGGCCGGCCGGGGGACGGTGCCCGGCCCGGCGGCGGTGTCGTCCGCGTGCCGGGGTGCCGCGCTGACAGGATGCGGCGCCATGCAGCTAGTACGACAAAAGCGTCCATCATCGGTAAATCGGACTGGCATGAGGATGGCTGCGGTCCTGCTCGTCGCCGCCCTGGGGACGGCCTGCGCGACGGAGGGCGCCGGCCCGACCGGAACCGGACCGTCTGGAACCGGACCGTCCGGAACCGGTGCGGCGGGCCACCACGGCCGCCAGGGTCAGGGCCAGCAGGCCCAGGGCGGGCAGGGGCAGCAGGCCCCGCAGGCGCGGCCCCGGACCGCGTCCGGAGCGCTGACCGCGTACGTCGAGCGGTACCGGCGGGCGCACGCGGCCCGCACGGCCCTGGCCCGGAAGTGGGGCCTGAGACAGGTGCCGCTCCTCCCGCCGGACCCGCCGAAGGCGAAACCCGAGATCACCTTCCGCGAGGGCTTCGAGGTCGGCGACCCCGACCTCCCACCGGTCTTCACCACCGTCCCCACCCGCGACCGCGTCGTCTTCCTGACCATCGACGACGGCGCGGAGAAGGACCCCGAGCTGCTGCGGATGATGTCCGAACTGAACATCCCGTACAGCGCCTTCCTCAGCGACTACCTGGTCAAGGAGGACTACGGCTACTTCAAGCGCATGCAGGACCTCGGCGTCGCCCTGCACAACCACACCCTCACCCACCCCTACATGCCCGCGCTGTCGTACGAGGAGCAGAAGCACGAGATCTGCGGCCAGCAGGACGTCATCGAGCGCCGCTACGGCAAGCGGCCCACGCTGTTCCGCCCGCCGTACGGCAACTACGACGCCGACACGCTGCGCGCCGCGCGGGACTGCGGGATCAAGGCCGTGCCGCTGTGGTCCGCCGAGGCGTTCCCGGACCGCATGGAGTGGCGCGAGTGGGACCGCGACCTGCACCCCGGCGACATCGTCCTCACCCACTTCCGCGGCCGCGGCGACTGGGAGGGGTCGATGGCCGACATGGTCCGCCAGGCCATGGACACCATCACCGAGCGCGGGTACGCGGTCGCCCGGCTGGAGGACTACGTCTGAGCCGCGGCGCGCCCGCGACGCGGTCCGGCCGCCTTTCGTCGCACGTCAGTACGGGTGCGGACGCGGCGCGCGGCGGGTAACTGGCACTCCGCTTGACCGAGTGCTAATCGCGGTCATAGTCTCGGCTCTGGCACTCCCCACCGGAGAGTGCCAACACAGCGACGGGCAGGTCCGGCACCCGCGACGACGGATCCACCTGGTCGCCACCTCAGACAGTTGACCCCGTGAGATCTCCGAAGGGGGAGGTCGGATCGTGACGACCACCAGCTCCAAGGTTGCCATCAAGCCGCTCGAGGACCGCATCGTGGTCCAGCCGCTCGACGCCGAGCAGACCACGGCCTCTGGCCTGGTCATTCCGGACACCGCCAAGGAGAAGCCCCAGGAGGGCGTCGTCCTGGCCGTCGGCCCGGGCCGCTTCGAGAACGGCGAGCGCCTGCCGCTCGACGTCAAGACCGGCGACATCGTGCTCTACAGCAAGTACGGCGGCACCGAGGTGAAGTACAGCGGCGAGGAGTACCTCGTCCTCTCGGCCCGCGACGTGCTCGCGATCGTCGAGAAGTAATCCACCACGTGCCGTGAACCGCGCCCCTGGCCCCCGCTGCTGTGCTGCCGCACGTGCGTCGGGCGGCGAGGGGCGCCGTTCCTTCTCCATCCAGTACCGAGAGGGCTGAATCGCTCCCATGGCGAAGATCCTGAAGTTCGACGAGGACGCCCGTCGCGCCCTTGAGCGCGGCGTCAACAAGCTTGCCGACACCGTCAAGGTGACGATCGGCCCCAAGGGTCGCAACGTCGTCATCGACAAGAAGTTCGGTGCGCCGACCATCACCAACGACGGTGTCACCATCGCCCGCGAGATCGAGGTCGAGGACCCGTACGAGAACCTCGGTGCCCAGCTGGTGAAGGAGGTGGCGACCAAGACCAACGACATCGCCGGCGACGGCACCACCACCGCCACCGTCCTGGCCCAGGCGCTGGTCCGCGAGGGTCTGCGCAACGTTGCCGCGGGCGCCTCCCCGGCCGCCCTGAAGAAGGGCATCGACGCCGCGGTCAAGGCCGTCTCCGACGAGCTGCTCGCCACGGCCCGCCCGATCGACGAGAAGTCCGACATCGCCGCGGTCGCCGCGCTGTCCGCCCAGGACCAGCAGGTCGGCGAGCTGATCGCCGAGGCCATGGACAAGGTCGGCAAGGACGGCGTCATCACCGTCGAGGAGTCCAACACCTTCGGCCTGGAGCTCGACTTCACCGAGGGCATGGCCTTCGACAAGGGCTACCTGTCGCCGTACATGGTCACCGACCAGGAGCGCATGGAGGCCGTCCTCGACGACCCGTACATCCTGATCCACCAGGGCAAGATCTCCGCCATCGCGGACCTGCTGCCCCTCCTGGAGAAGGTCATCCAGACCGGTGGCTCCAAGCCGCTGCTGATCGTCGCCGAGGACGTCGAGGGCGAGGCCCTGTCGACCCTCGTCGTGAACAAGATCCGCGGCACGTTCAACGCCGTCGCGGTCAAGGCCCCCGGCTTCGGCGACCGCCGCAAGGCGATGCTCGGCGACATGGCCGCCCTCACCGGCGCCACCGTGGTCGCCGAGGAGGTCGGCCTCAAGCTCGACCAGGTCGGCCTGGACGTGCTGGGCACCGCCCGCCGCGTGACCGTCACCAAGGACGACACCACCATCGTCGACGGCGGTGGCAACTCCGGGGACGTCGCGGGCCGCATCGCCCAGATCAAGTCCGAGATCGAGACGACCGACTCCGACTGGGACCGCGAGAAGCTCCAGGAGCGCCTCGCGAAGCTCGCCGGCGGCGTGTGCGTGATCAAGGTCGGCGCCGCCACCGAGGTGGAGCTGAAGGAGAAGAAGCACCGTCTGGAGGACGCCATCTCCGCGACCCGCGCCGCGGTCGAGGAGGGCATCGTCTCCGGTGGTGGTTCCGCGCTGGTCCACGCCGTGAAGGTGCTGGATGACAACCTCGGCAAGGACGGCGACGAGGCCACCGGTGTCGCGGTCGTCCGCCGCGCCGCCGTCGAGCCGCTGCGCTGGATCGCCGAGAACGCCGGCCTCGAGGGCTACGTCATCACCTCGAAGGTCGCCGAGCTCGACAAGGGCCAGGGCTTCAACGCCGCCACCGGCGAGTACGGCGACCTGGTCAAGGCCGGCGTCATCGACCCGGTGAAGGTCACCCGCTCCGCGCTGGAGAACGCCGCGTCGATCGCCTCCCTCCTCCTCACCACCGAGACCCTCGTGGTGGAGAAGAAGGAAGAGGAGCCGGCGGACGCGGGCCACGGCCACAGCCACGGCCACTCCCACTGACGCTCCGTCAGCGGACGCGCGCCCCGGCCCCGCGCCGGGGCCGCGCGCCGGACACGACGAGGCCCGGTGCCCCCTCGGGGGCACCGGGCCTCGCCCGTACCGGCGTCGTCCCTCCTGCCGCGGGCGTGGTGGCGCCCCGCCCGTGCGGGGCTCGTCCGCCCTCCTGCGGGCCGTACTCGCGCCCCGCCCGTGCGGGAGCCGTTCGTCCTGCCGCGGGCCGTGGGGCGCGCCTCGCCCGTGCCGGCGCCGTCCGCCCTACTGCGGGCCGTACTTGCGGCCCGCCCGCGAGCTCACCCCGCCCAGCAGCCCGCGCGGC
The DNA here is from genome assembly GCF_032423885.1 of Streptomyces tamarix. Lineage (NCBI taxonomy): Bacteria > Bacillati > Actinomycetota > Actinomycetes > Kitasatosporales > Streptomycetaceae > Streptomyces > Streptomyces tamarix. The sequence goes on from NZ_JAWCTQ010000005.1 coordinate 234,764, forward strand.
ACCAGCTTCACCACCCCCATCAGCGCCTTGTACCGCGGGTCCGGCACCGACAGCGTCCGCCCGCGCGCCAGGTCCGCGAGCGCGTCCGCCACGACCTTGTCGGCGTCCAGCCACATCCACCCCGGGATGTTGTCCGTGCCCATCCCGGCCCGCTGGTGGAACTCCGTCCGTACGAAACCGGGGCACAGCGCCATCAGCCGCACCCCGCTCCCCGCGAGGTCCCGCGCCGCGCCCTGCGTGAACTGCACGACCCACGCCTTCGACGCCCCGTACGTGCCGCGCGGCACGAAGGCGGCGACGGACGCGACGTTCACCACGCCGCCCCGCCGCCGCTCCCGCATCGCGGCCGTCGCCGCCGCCGTCAGTCGCAGCACCGCCTCGCAGTGCACCTTCAGCATCCGCAGTTCGTCGTCCATCGCCACGTCGAGGAAGCGGCCCTTGTTGCCGAAGCCCGCGTTGTTGACCAGCAGGTCCACCGGCCGCTTCACGTCGGCGAGCCGCGCCTCCACGGCGGCGATGCCCGCGTCCTGAGCGAGGTCGGCGGGCAGCACCTCCGCCTCGACGCCGTGCCGGTCGTGCAGTTCGGTCGCCTGCTCCCGGAGCCTTTCCACATCGCGGGCGACCAGGACCACGTCGTGGCCGTCGGCCGCCAGCCGCCGCGCGAAGGCGGCCCCGATACCCGCCGTCGCGCCAGTAATCAGTGCCCTCGTCATACGCGGCACGTTAGTGCCCCGCCCGGGCGCGCCGGCGCCCCGCCCGCCGGACCCGGCGCGCGTCCGGCGCGGCTCCGGCGCGGACCCGGCTCAGGAGACCGGCGCTCCGGACGTCCGCTCCGCGTACGTCCGCGCCGCCTCCCGCAGTTCCGGGTGCGGGGCGTCGCCCGCCGCCAGGACCCGCGGCAGCAGTTCGCGCCGCGTGGTCTGCGCGCGGAACGCCAGCGCCACGGTCACGTCGTGGTCCGGCCGGTGCACGACCTCGATCGGATCGCCCGCCCGGACCTCGCCCGGCACGACCACCCGCAGGTACGCCCCCGGCGCCCCGTGCTCGGTGAACCGCCTGACCCACCCCTGCTCGCCCAGCCAGCCCGCGAACGTACGGCACGGCACGCGCGCGTCCGTCACCTCCAGCACCAGCGACGCGCCGATCCGCCACCGCTCCCCGAGCAGCGCCCCGTCCACGTCGATCCCCTCCGTGGTCAGGTTCTCCCCGAACGAGCCGTTCGGCAGCGGACGGCCCAGCTCCCGCTGCCAGCGGTCCAGCTCCTCGCGCGCGAAGGCGTACACCGCCTGGTCCGAACCGCCGTGGTGGCGCAGGTCGCACACCGCGTCCCCGGCCAGGCCCCCGCCGCCGACCCCCTTGGGGCCCGGGTCCGCCACCCGTACGGGCCCGTCCACCGGGACCTTCTCGATCCCGGTCTCGCCGCTCGGCGCGCTCGTGTACCCCACCTTCTTCCGGCGCCCCGTGTTGACCGTCAGCACCCGCATCGCCGTGAACTCACTCATGACCGCACGCTAGCGCCGAAGCACTCAAAGGTTCCACGAGATATTTCGCGCCACCCTAAAGAGTCCCTTATATTCGGGACGGTGATCGAAGCTCGTCACCTCCGAGTCCTCCGCGCCGTGGCCGCCACCGGCTCCTTCTCCGCCGCGGCCCGCGAGCTGGGCTGCACCCAGCCGGCCGTCAGCCAGCAGATGAAGGCGCTGGAGTCCTCCGCCGGCACGCCGCTGCTCATCCGCACCGGCCGCGAGATGCGCCTCACCCAGGCGGGCGAGGCCCTGGTCCGGCACGCCGCGGGCATCCTCGCCGGGCTGACCGCCGCCGAGGAGGAGGTCGCCGCCATCGCGGGCCTGCGCGCCGGCCGCGTCCGGCTCGTCTCCTTCCCGAGCGGCAGCTCCACGCTCGTCCCCACCGCCCTCGCCGCCCTGCGCGCCGCGCACCCCGGCACGCGCGTCTCCCTCGTCGAGGCGGAGCCGCCCCGCTCGGTCGAGATGCTCCGGGAGGGCGACTGCGACATCGCCCTGGCCTTCCGGTACGCGGGCGGCGCCGCCGAGTGGGACGACCTGGTCGTGCGGCCCCTGCTCACCGACCGGCTCGTCGGCCTCGTCCCCGAGGGGCACCGGCTGGCCGGCGCGGACGCCGTGGCGATCGGGGAGCTGGCCGGGGAGCCCTGGATCGCGGGCTGCCCCCGGTGCCGCCGCCAGTTGGTCGAGGTGTGCGAGGACGCCGGGTTCACGCCCCGCATCGACTTCGCGACCGACGACTACCCGGCGGTCGTGGGGCTCGTCGGCGCGGGCCTCGGCGTGGCCGTCCTGCCGGAGCTGGCCGTCGAGTCCGTACGTCCCCGGGGCGCCCGTACGGTCGCGGTGGAGCCGCCGGTGGAGCGGGAGATCGTCGCCCTCACCCTGCCGGACCTGGCACAGGTCCCGGCCGTCGCGGCCACGCTGGACCGGCTGGCGCAGGCGGCTTCGCGCGCGTAGGAGGGGAACCGCGCAGCGGACCGGGAGGACACCGACCGGGCAGGCGGCTTCGCGCGCGTAGGAGGGGGACGTGCCGTACGCGCCGCCGCTGAAACGTTCCTTCTGGTATCGGGTCCCGGTCTGCCGTCAGCCGTTTCCCGCCGGTGCCGTCGACGTGGTGACCAGCCGGGTGCGCGCCCGGCCCATCAGCTCCTCGCGCTCGTCCTCGGTGAGGCCGCCCCATACGCCGTAGGGCTCGCGCACGGCCAGTGCGTGGGCGGCGCACTCGGCGCGCACCGGGCAGCGCATGCACACCTCCTTCGCCGAGTTCTCACGCGCGCTCCGTGCCGCGCCACGCTCTCCCTCGGGGTGGAAGAACAGCGAACTGTCGACCCCCCGGCAGGCCGCGAGCAGCTGCCAGTCCCACAGGTCGGCGTTGGGTCCGGGAAGGCGGGAGAAATCTGCCATGGCGCATGTCCCCTTGGTGCCGGTACTGAGCTTACTGAGCGGACTACTTGTCGCAGTAGATGTAAATATGACTCATTGCGAATCTAGCCACAGACACCGCCGAAGGGAAGGAAAAGCCGCTAAATGGGGCATAACCCTGAGTGGAGCGGTGATGACCTGCGGTGCTCTGCTCCGTGTGCACCTCCTCACGCTGCGTATGGAAGGGGTGCGCGGACCCGTAACTCTTTCGAGTGACCGTCGTTGAGAGTGCGGAGGCGGTTGAAAGAAGAAGCGCTCGGGCGGGTGTCCGAGGGCGTCAACCGCACAGGTGACGATTCGTAACCAGCCTGGAGGCACAAGGTGACGCGCATCAGCTGCGGAGGACGGCCATGACATCCGTCCTCGTCTGCGACGACTCCCCGCTTGCCCGAGAAGCGCTCCGCCGCGCCGTCGCGACCGTGCCCGGCGTCGAGCGCGTGACGACCGCGGCCAACGGCGAGGAAGTCCTCCGCCGCTGGGGCGCCGACCGCTCGGACCTGATTCTGATGGACGTGCGCATGCCCGGTCTGGGCGGCGTGGAGACCGTCCGCCGGCTGCTCTCCGCGGATCCCGGCGCCCGCATCATCATGCTCACGGTCGCCGAGGACCTCGACGGCGTCGCCCTCGCCGTCGCCGCCGGCGCCCGCGGGTACCTGCACAAGGACGCCTCGCGCGCGGAGCTGCGGGCCACCGTCACGCAGGCGCTGGCCGACCCGACCTGGCGGCTCGCCCCGCGCCGGCTGCGCTCCGCCGAGATGGGCGCCGCGCCGACGCTCACGGCCCGCGAGATCCAGGTGCTGGAGGGCATGAGCCACGGCCGGTCGAACGCCGAGATCGGCCGCGAGCTGTTCCTCTCCGAGGACACGGTCAAGACCCACGCCCGGCGGCTGTTCAAGAAGCTGGGCGCCTCGGACCGCGCCCACGCCGTCGCGCTCGGCTTCCGCTGGGGCCTGGTCCGGTAGCGCGACCCGGTCCCTGAAGTGGCCGTTCTGGACCCCGTCCGCCGCGCGGCGGACGGGGCGGCGCAGGCCCGATGTCTGTTTCCTGCGCGATGCCGCATCCTTGAGGGGTGGAGTTCCTCGGGGACGAGTCGATCGAGCGGGAGGGGAGGGCGCAGGGGATGACTTCCGGCGCACCTGCTCATAACGCTTCGGTGCACAAGGCTGGACGCGGTGCCTCGGAGCGGACGCGGTCAAGGCACCATGGACCGATGCGCGACGACCAGACGCCGGCCACCCCGACGCCCCCCGCCGGGCCGGGGTCGATCGGAGCACTCGTGCACCGCGCGGTGGAGGGTGACGAACAGGCCACGCACGACCTCCTGGCCCACGTCCACCCGCTGGCCCTGCGCTACTGCCGCACGCGGCTGAGCCGGTTGCCCGGCGACGCCCGTCACTTCGTCGAGGACCTGGCGCAGGAGGTCTGCGTCGCCGTCCTCATGGCCCTGCCCCGCTACAAGGACACGGGCCGCCCCTTCGAGGCGTTCGTCTTCGCCATCGCCGGGCACAAGGTCGCCGATCTCCAGCGGGCCGCCATGCGGCACCCCGGCTCGACCGCCGTGCCCTCCGACGAGATGCCCGAGCGGCCCGACGACTCGCTGGGCCCCGAGGAGCGGGCCCTCCTCAGCGACGACGCCGAATGGGCCAGGCGCCTCCTCGCCAACCTCCCGGAGAACCAGCGGGAGCTGCTCGTCCTGCGCGTCGCCGTCGGCCTCACCGCCGAGGAGACCGGCCAGATGCTCGGGATGTCCCCCGGGGCCGTACGGGTCGCCCAGCACCGCGCGCTCAGCCGCCTGCGGGCCCTGGCCGGCCAGTAGGGCCCGCGGGCCCGGGCGCCACCGGGCCGGGTCGTCGCGGAGTCGCGCCGTCGTGGAGCCGCGCCGTCGCGGAGCCGTATGGCGGATGTCATACGTGTGAACGCACAAAGCTGCCGGGTGATCTTGCTCGTGGAATGAGACACGCGCGCAGCCCGTTAGCATGGACATCCGCACCGATCAAGGCCATTGGGGAAGGTGTCATGACTGCCAACGTCGACGGAGTGCCGGAGAAATTCGCGGCACTCGGGCTGACCTACGACGACGTGCTGCTGCTTCCGGGCGCGTCGGACATGGCTCCCGACCAGATCGACACCTCCTCGCGCCTGTCGCGGAACGTGCGGGTCAACATCCCGCTGCTCTCGGCCGCGATGGACAAGGTGACCGAATCCCGCATGGCCATCGCCATGGCCCGGCAGGGCGGCGTCGGCGTCCTCCACCGGAACCTGTCGATCGCCGACCAGGCGAACCAGGTCGACCTGGTGAAGCGCTCCGAGTCCGGCATGGTCACGGACCCGATCACGATCCACCCCGACGCCACGCTCGCCGAGGCCGACGCGATCTGCGCCAAGTTCCGCATCAGCGGCGTGCCCGTCACGGACCCGGCCGGCAGGCTCCTGGGCATCGTCACCAACCGCGACATGGCCTTCGAGACCGACCGCGCCCGGCGGGTGCGCGAGGTCATGACCCCGATGCCGCTGGTCACGGGCAAGGTCGGCATCTCCGGCGTCGACGCCGTGGAGCTGCTGCGCCGCCACAAGATCGAGAAGCTGCCGCTCGTCGACGACGAGGGCATCCTCAAGGGCCTGATCACCGTCAAGGACTTCGTCAAGGCGGAGAAGTACCCGAACGCCGCGAAGGACAAGGAGGGCCGCCTCCTCGTCGGCGCCGCCGTCGGTGTCGCGGGCGACGCGTACGAGCGGGCGCAGGCGCTGATCGAGGCGGGCGTCGACTTCATCGTCGTCGACACGGCCCACGGCCACTCCAAGCTGGTCGGCGACATGGTCGCCAAGATCAAGTCCAACTCCTCCGTCGACGTCATCGGCGGCAACGTCGCCACCCGCGACGGCGCCCAGGCGCTCGTCGACGCGGGCGTCGACGCGATCAAGGTCGGGGTCGGCCCCGGCTCCATCTGCACGACCCGCGTCGTCGCCGGCATCGGCGTCCCGCAGGTCACGGCGATCTACGAGGCGTCGCTCGCCGCCAAGGCGGCCGGTGTCCCGGTCATCGGCGACGGCGGCCTGCAGTACTCCGGCGACATCGCCAAGGCCCTGGTCGCCGGCGCCGACACGGTGATGCTCGGCTCGCTCCTGGCGGGCTGCGAGGAGTCGCCGGGCGAGCTGCTGTTCATCAACGGCAAGCAGTTCAAGTCGTACCGCGGCATGGGCTCCCTGGGCGCCATGCAGTCCCGCGGCGACCAGCGCTCCTTCTCCAAGGACCGGTACTTCCAGGAGGGCGTCGCCTCCGACGAGAAGCTGGTCCCCGAGGGCATCGAGGGCCAGGTGCCCTACCGCGGCCCGCTCTCCGCGGTCGTCCACCAGCTCGTCGGCGGCCTGCGCCAGTCGATGTTCTACGTCGGCGGCCGGACCGTCCCCGAGCTCCAGGAGCGCGGCCGGTTCGTCCGCATCACGTCGGCGGGGCTCAAGGAGAGCCACCCGCACGACATCCAGATGACCGTCGAGGCGCCGAACTACAGCAGCAAGCGCTGAGCGGGCGTCCGCCCGACACCGCCGGAGGGGCGGCCCGGTACCGGCCGGGCCGCCCCTCCGCGCGCGCGTCGGGGATACTGGTAGGCGCAGACGCAGAGGGAAAGGCCACACATCGTGACTGAGATCGAGATCGGGCGCGGCAAGCGCGGCCGCAGGGCGTACGCCTTCGACGACATCGCCGTCGTACCGAGCCGGCGCACCCGGGACCCGAAAGAGGTCTCGATCGCGTGGCAGATCGACGCCTACCGCTTCGAGCTGCCCTTCCTGGCCGCCCCCATGGACTCCGTGGTGTCGCCGCAGACCGCGATCCGCATCGGTCGCCTCGGTGGCCTCGGCGTCCTCAACCTCGAGGGCCTGTGGACCCGCTACGAGGACCCGCAGCCGCTCCTCGACGAGATCACCGAACTCGACGGGGAGTCCGCGACCCGCCGTCTGCAGGAGATCTACGCCGCCCCGATCAAGGAGGAGCTGATCGGGCAGCGCCTGAAGGAGGTGCGCGACGCCGGCGTCGTCACCGCCGCGGCGCTCTCCCCGCAGCGCACGGCCCAGTTCTCCAAGGCCGTCGTCGACGCGGGCGTGGACATCTTCGTCATCCGCGGCACGACGGTCTCCGCCGAGCACGTCTCCGGCGCCGCCGAGCCGCTGAACCTGAAGCAGTTCATCTACGAGCTGGACGTGCCGGTCATCGTCGGCGGCTGCGCCACCTACACGGCGGCCCTGCACCTGATGCGCACGGGCGCGGCGGGCGTGCTCGTCGGCTTCGGCGGCGGCGCGGCGCACACCACCCGCAACGTCCTGGGCATCCAGGTCCCGATGGCGACCGCGGTCGCCGACGTGGCCGCCGCCCGGCGCGACTACATGGACGAGTCCGGCGGCCGGTACGTGCACGTCATCGCCGACGGCGGCGTGGGCTGGTCCGGCGACCTGCCGAAGGCCGTCGCGTGCGGTGCCGACGCGGTGATGATGGGCTCCCCGCTGGCCCGGGCCACGGACGCGCCCGGCAAGGGCCACCACTGGGGCATGGAGGCCGTCCACGAGGACGTGCCGCGCGGCAAGCTCGTCGACCTGGGCGTCGCCGGGACGACCGAGGAGATCCTCACCGGTCCGTCGCACTCGCCGGACGGGTCGATGAACTTCTTCGGCGCGCTGCGCCGGGCGATGGCGACGACGGGCTACAGCGAGCTGAAGGAGTTCCAGCGCGTCGAGGTGACGGTCGCGGACTCGCAGCACCGCCGCTGACCCGGCCCGGACACCGACACGGGGAGGGGCCCGCACCACGCCGGTGCGGGCCCCTCCCCGTGCCGTACGGGCGGCGGGCCGCTACGCGGAGCCCTTCTTGGCGCCGGCGAAGGCGGTCACCGCGCCGATGACGAGGAAGACGTACGTCATGCCGTCCGCGGCGGTCCTCCACAGGTCGGCCAGCTCGGCGAAGTTCTCGAAGAAGATCTCCGTGAATGAGGCCTGGCCGAGCTTGCTGAAGACGACCGCGATCGCGACGAGCTGACCCAGGTAGACCGCCCCGGCCGAGAAGAGCGCCGCGCCGACCGCGAGGACCGGGTTGCGTCCGCCGACCTTGCCGGCGACGAAGCCGACGAGCAGGCCGACCCCCACCGCCGCGTAGCCGATCTCCCGCTCGATCGCGCCGCCGATGCCGCCGTACGCGCCCGCGGCGACCAGGGCGGCGCCCAGCGCGGCGAGCAGCCCGAGGGCGAGGTTGTTCCGCGCGGGCGCCGGGGCCTGCACCGGGTGCTGCGGGTACGGGTGCGGCTGCGCGCCCGGGCCGCCGGCGAACGGGTTGCCGGACTGCGGCGGCGGAACGGACTGGCTCATGCTGGGAATCCCCCCTGGAAGGAACGGCGGCCGGCACCTGACGTGTGCACGGCCGCGCGCGAAGTCAGAGGCGGACACTAGCAGCCCCCTCTGGCGGCGAGCGGCGCGATGTACGACCGTGACCGGCCCGGAAGCAAGCCGAGATCCGGGGGCTTCGGCGGGGGCCACGCCCCGTCGCCGCCGGCTCTCGCCGGGCCGGCCGCCGCCGGGCATCAGAGGCGGTGCGCCGCGCCGACCGGGGTGGCGCCGCGCGTGTCGAGCAGGAGCTGCGCCTTCACGGCCAGGCCCTGGAGGTCGTACGTGCGGTGGTGCTGGAGCAGGATCGTCAGGTCGGCGCCGGCGGCCGTCTCGTACAGGGAGTCCGCGCGCGGGACCGGCAGGTCGCGCACCCGCCAGACCGGCACGTACGGGTCGTGGTAGCTGACCGCCGCGCCCATGTCCATCAGCCGCTGCGCGATCTCGGGCGCGGGGGAGCCCTCGCGGTCGGCGAGGTCGGGCTTGTACGTGATGCCCAGGAGCAGGACGCGGGCGCCGCGCACGGACTTGCCGTGCTCGTTGAGGAGCGTGGCGCAGCGCTGGGTCACGTACTGGGGCATCCGCTCGTTGATCTGGCTCGCCGTCTCCACCAGGCGCAGCGGGCGGTAGGAGCCGATCGTGTCGACGGGGGTGCCGTGGCCGCCGACGCCGGGGCCGGGGCGGAACGCCTGGAAGCCGAACGGCTTGGTCTCGGCGCACCGGATGACGTCCCACAGGTCGACGCCCAGGTCGTGGCAGAGCACCGCCATCTCGTTGACGAGGGCGATGTTGACGTGCCGGAAGTTGGTCTCCAGCAGCTTGACCGTCTCGGCCTCGCGGGGGCCGCGCGCGCGGACGACCTTGTCGGTGAGGCGTCCGTAGAAGGCGGCGGCGGACTCGGTGCAGGCGGGGGTGAGACCGCCGATGACCTTGGGGGTGTGGGCGTAGCCGTGGTCGCGGTTGCCGGGGTCGAGGCGGGCGGGGGAGTACGCGAGGTGGAAGTCGCGGCCGGCGCGCAGCCCGGAGCCCTCTTCGAGGATCGGGCGGAGGACGTCCTCGGTGGTGCCGGGCGGGACGGGCGATTCGAGCAGCACGGTGGTGTGGGGGCGCAGCCGGGCGGCGAGCGCGCGGGCGGCGTCCGTGACGGCGGTCAGGTCCAGGGTGCGGGGGGCGGCGCCGGGCGGGGTGGGCGCGCAGATGACGGCGGTGCGGACGCGGCCCAGCTCGGCGGGGTCCGTGCTGGGGCGGAAGCCGGACGACAGCATCCGGCGGATCTCGGACGGGGTGAGGGAGCCGTCGACCGGCGGCCGTCCGGCGGCCAGCTCGGCGACCGGCCGGGGGTCGGTGTCGTAGCCGACGGTGGCGATACCGGCGGCGGTGGCGGCCTGGGCGAGGGGCAGTCCGAGGTGGCCGAGGCCGATGACGACGAGGTCTGCGGGCATGGGCGTGAGCCGTCCTTCCCAGTAGCCGGAGGGGGCGGGTCGCGCAAGTCCTGTGGACAGAACGAGCGGACGCAATGTCAGACTAGGCTTAAATATGACCGTTATGCGGTATTGCGCGGTCGTGGTCGTCCGAGTGTTGTCCACAGGTCGCACGGGGCCGGTGGCCGATGCCGGTGAGCGGGGACAGAATCGAGTCGGTGAGCCCGGGCACACAGGGGGACGGCGACGGGAGGCAGCGGTGAGGACAGCGAGACTGGGACCCGCGGAGCGGACCGCGGCCCTGGCGGCCATGGCCGAGCGCGAACTCGACGTACTGGTCGTGGGCGGTGGTGTGGTCGGGGCCGGTACGGCGCTCGACGCGGCGACCCGCGGCCTCGCCACGGGCCTGGTGGAGGCCCGTGACTGGGCGTCGGGGACGTCGAGCCGGTCCAGCAAGCTCATCCACGGCGGCCTGCGCTACCTGGAGATGCTCGACTTCGCGCTGGTGCGGGAGGCGCTGAAGGAGCGCGGCCTGCTGCTGGAGCGGCTGGCGCCGCACCTGGTCAAGCCGGTGCCGTTCCTCTACCCGCTCCGGCACAAGGGCTGGGAGCGGCTGTATGCCGGGTCGGGCGTCGCCCTGTACGACGCGATGTCCGTCTCCTCGGGCCACGGCCGCGGCCTGCCCGTGCACCGCCACCTGTCGCGCCGGCGCGCCCTGCGGGTCGCCCCCGCCCTGCGCAGGGACGCCCTGGTGGGCGCCCTGCAGTACTACGACGCCCAGATGGACGACGCGCGCTACGTCGCCACGCTGGTGCGGACGGCCGCGGCGTACGGGGCGCACGTCGCCAGCCGCGCCCGGGTCGTCGGCTTCCTCCGCGAGGGCGAGCGGGTCGTCGGCGCCCGGGTGCGGGACGTGGAGGCGGGCGGCGACTACGAGATCCGCGCCAAGCAGATCGTCAACGCGACGGGCGTGTGGACGGACGACACGCAGGCGCTGATCGGGGAGCGCGGCCAGTTCCACGTCCGCGCCTCCAAGGGCATCCACCTGGTGGTCCCCAAGGACCGCATCCACTCGACGACGGGCCTCATCCTGCGCACGGAGAAGAGCGTCCTGTTCGTCATCCCGTGGGGCCGCCACTGGATCATCGGGACGACCGACACCGACTGGGACCTCGACAAGGCGCACCCCGCCGCGTCGAGCGCCGACATCGACTACCTCCTGGAACACGTCAACGGCGTCCTCGCCACGCCACTGACCAGGGACGACGTGGAGGGCGTCTACGCGGGCCTGCGCCCTTTGCTGGCAGGCGAGTCCGACGCGACCAGCAAGCTGTCCCGCGAGCACACGGTCGCCCACCCCGTGCCCGGGCTGGTCGTGGTCGCGGGCGGCAAGTACACGACGTACCGGGTGATGGCCAAGGACGCGGTGGACGAGGCGGTCCACGGCCTGGACGTGCGGGTCGCCCCCTGCGTCACGGAGGAGGTGCCGCTGCTGGGCGCCGAGGGGTACCGCGCGCTGTGGAACGCCCGGGCCCGCATCGCCGCCCGGACGGGCCTGCACGTCGCCCGCGTCGAGCACCTGCTGAACCGGTACGGGACCCTGACGGAGGAGCTGCTCGACCTCGTCGCCGCGGACCCGGCCCTCGGGGCGCCCGTCACCGGCGCCGACGACTACCTCCGCGCGGAGATCCTCTACGCCGCCTCCCACGAGGGCGCCCGGCACCTGGACGACGTGCTCACGCGCCGGACCCGGATCTCCATCGAGACCTTCGACCGGGGCACCGGCTGCGCCCGCGAGTGCGCCGAGCTGATGGCGCGGGTCCTCGGCTGGGGCGAGGACCAGGTCGCCAAGGAGGTGGAGCACTACGAGAAGAGGGTCGAGGCGGAGCGGGAGTCGCAGCGTCAGCCGGACGACCAGACCGCGGACGCGGCCCGGCTGGGCGCCCCGGACATCGTGCCGCTGTGACCCGCCGCCGCGTCGGAGGGCGGGCAGAACTCGGCCTCCAGGACGGAGCGTTCCAGGGGCGGCCCGGGAGCGGCGGCCAAGGTGTCCGTGTTCACGCGGAAGGTGACGACGCGTCGGCCGTCGACGGTCGCGGCGGAGCGGACGTAGCTGCCCGGGACGCGGCCGTTGTGGCCCCAGACGGTGACACCGCAGGGGAGCCGGGTGGGGAAGACGCCCATGCCGTAGCGGCCGTGGGCGGACGAGGTGTCCAGCAGGGCGTCCAACTGGGCCGGCGGGAGGAGCCGGCCGCCGAGGAGGGCGGAGTAGAAGCGGTTCAGGTCGGCGAGGGTGCTGACCAGTTCGCCGGCCGCGCCCGCGACGCGCGGGTCCAGGGAGGTGACGTCCCGCCCGGCGGAGTCGTACCCCCGACCGTGCGGTGCGGGGAGGGAGGTGCGGGAGCCGGGGAAGGACGTGCCGGTCAGTCCGAGGGGAATGATGATGCGGCGGCGGGCCTCGGCGGCGTAGGAGCGGCCGGTGACGCGTTCGACGATCCGGCCGAGGACGACGTAGTTGGTGTTGGAGTAGGCGAAGCCGCCGGGCGGCTTCGGGCCGCGGGACGCCAGCGCCGCGCGAAGCCCTTCGGGCGGGACGGTGGCGCCGGAGGGGCGTGCGAGGTCGGGGAGGCCGCTCGTGTGCGTGAGGAGGTGGCGCAGGGTGACGCGCCGGTCCAGCGGAGGGGGGAGGAGGGCGGGGGCGTGGGCGGCGACCGGGTCGTCGAGGGCGAGCCGCCCCTCCGAAGCGAGTTGGAGGACGACCGTGGCGACGAACGTCTTCGTGACGCTGCCCGCACGGAAGTGGTCGGGGCGGCCGATGGCCGGTCCCGTCGTCTCGAACCGGGTGGACCCCGGGGCTCCGGGTGTCCCGGAGGTCTCGGAGAGGAGCGCGGCGGCCGGGGCGCGGCCCGTCGTGACCAGTCCGGACAGGACGGAGGGCGGCGTGGCCGCGGGGTCACCCGCCATCAGTCCGCCGATGGCCAGAACCAAGGGCACCACGAGTCTCGTCCTGAACTTCGACATGGCGCGGCACCCTCCTTCACCGCCATCCTCGCGGACGCCGGACCCGGGAGAACCCCCGGTCCCGGAGTGAGGGACAATGAAGGTTCCACCAGGGCGGGTTACCGCATCGCGCGGACGCGGCAGGCGCGGGCGAGGAACAGGATCGCAGAGGGGACGCATGTCGGGAGCGGAGCAGTCGCGGGACGCGGCGCGGCAACCTCAGCGGGGCGCCGACGGCGAGGGCACGACCTCGAAGGGTGCGACGGTGAAGGGTGACGGGGCCGAGCAGGCCGCGACGTCGAAGGGCGACGCCGGCGCGGAGGGTGGTGCCCCGGAGAACGACGCCGTGACGGGCGCCCGTCCCGAGGGCGGGACCCCGGCCGCGGACACCCCAGGAAAGGACACCCCCGCGAAGGCCGCGCCCGCGAGCACGGCACCGAAGGACGGGACTCCGGCGGACCGGACCCTGGAGGACGAGGCCCCGGCGGGTGGGGCGGCTTCCGGTGCGGCCGGCGGCGCGGCTGCCGGCACGGCCGGGGCGGGCCTGGTGAAGAAGTCCGCGGGCGGCGCCCGCGTGACGACCGAGGGCCGCTTGTTGGCGGGGCGTTACCGGCTCGGCGCCGTCCTCGGGCGCGGCGGCATGGGCACGGTCTGGCGGGCCGTCGACGAAACCCTGGGCCGTACCGTCGCGGTCAAGGAGCTGCGCTTCCCCAACGCCATCGACGAGGACGAGAAGCGGCGCCTCATCACCCGCACCCTGCGCGAGGCCAAGGCCATCGCCCGGATCCGCAACAACAGCGCCGTCACGGTCTACGACGTGGTCGACGAGGACGACCGCCCCTGGATCGTCATGGAGCTCATCGAGGGCCGCTCCCTCGCCGACGTCGTCCGCGAGGACGGCACGCTCACGCCGCGGCGCGCCGCCGAGGTCGGCCTCGCCATCCTCGACGTGCTGCGGTCCGCGCACCGCCAGGGCATCCTCCACCGCGACGTGAAGCCGTCGAACGTCCTCATCGCGGACGACGGACGCGTCGTCCTCACCGACTTCGGCATCGCCCAGGTCGAGGGCGATCCGTCCATCACGTCCACCGGCATGCTCGTCGGCGCGCCCTCCTACATCTCGCCGGAGCGGGCCCGGGGCCAGCGCCCCGGCCCCGCCGCCGACATGTGGTCCCTCGGCGGGCTCCTCTACGCGTGCGTGGAGGGCCACCCGCCGTACGACAAGGGCTCCGCCATAGCGACGCTCACGGCCGTGATGACCGAGCAACTGGACCCGCCGAAGAACGCCGGCCCGCTCGACAAGGTCATCTACGGGCTGCTCGCCAAGGACCCGGCGCAGCGTCTCGACGACGCGGGCGCGCGGGCGTTGCTCAACGAGGTCCTCCGGGTGACCGCGGCCCCGGCCGCCCCGCCGCCGGCCGAGCCGTCCCCGGAGGCCACGCGCGTCGTCCCGCTCCCGCCCGTCCCCCCGGCGGCCACGGCTTCCACCGCCACCACCGCCGCGACGACCGGCGCCGCCCCGGCCGGCGACGCGACCGCCGAGCGGCTGCGCGGCGCCCTGCGCTCGGTGCGGAACGCCGCCGCGGCGGCCACCACCACCCGGCCGGCCAAGCCGGAACGTTCCGGCCCGCCCGTCCCCGTGCGGGCGCCGCTCACCGACGTGGTGCCCCGGCGCACGCTGGTCACCATCGCGGTCGTGGCCGTCCTCGCGGTCCTCGCCACCGTCCTCGCGTTCGCCCTCGGCGGCGGCGACGACACGACCGCCCAGGGCTCGGGCGGCACCCGGGGCGGCGACAAGGCCGCCTCGGAGGGCACCACCACCGGCGGCGACTCCACGGGCGGCGCCACCACCGGGGGCAACGGCGGCAGCCCGGACGGCGAGCCCGGACAGCAGCAGGACGGCGGCCGGTCCGGCACGACGGGCGGCGACTCCGGCACGACGGGCGGCACGGGCACCAAGCCGCCCGCTTCACCCGGCACCGGCTCCGGCCCCGCGCTCCCCGCCGGGTACAGGACGGTCACCAACGACCGCTTCCACTTCTCCATGGCCATGCCCTCCGGCTTCCGCATGACGGGCGTGGCGGGCCGCGGCTCCGGCGGGATATTCAGCGCCTCGGGAGGCTTCCCGCGCGTGCAGGTCGACTACACCGACAGCCCCGGCGGCGACGCCGCCGCCGCGTGGAACGCCGCCATGGGCGCCGTCGCCGCCAGCAGCAGCGGCTACCGGCACCACGGCATCAAGCCCGTCTCGTACAAGGGCTACCCGACCGTCGCCGACTGGCAGTTCGAGCGCGACCAGGGCGGCACGCGGGTACGGGTCCTCAACAGGGGCTTCAAGGTCGACGCCACGCACGGCTACGCGATCATGATCTCGTGCAAGTCCAGTGAGTGGAACGGGCCGGAGTGCACCACGCTCAGGAACACCGCGTTCGCGACGTTCCGGCCCACGGACTGACCCACGGCACGTATCGTGAGAGCGCGCGGACCGTGCGAAGCCGCATCAGGCGGGTAACTGCACAAGCAAGGACCAGGGACGACGGCTCCGTACGATTCCGTGCGAACGGCGGAGCCGGGGGGAACAGCGCGCTGCTGGGGAGGCGTCGTGGACGACTACGCGGGAAGGGTGCTCGCCGACCGCTATCGCCTGCCCCTCCTCCCCTCCGACGAGGACGGGTACGGGGACGCCGGGGCGTACGGGCTGGTCGAGACGCGCGCCTTTGACACGTACAGCGGCCAGGAGGTCGTGGTCCGGCAACTGCCCCTGCCGGAGACCGTGGACGCCGAGGTCGTCGACGCGGACGGCGCCTACCACCGCCCGTACGGGCACGCGCCGCAGCGCACGGCCGTCCGCGCGACCGCCGACCCGGCCGTCCAGCGGGCCGTCGAGGCCGTGCAGGCCGTGGCCCGGATCCCCGACCACCCGCGCCTCGACCAGGTCTTCGATGTCTTCACCGAGGGCGGATCGCTGTGGATCGTCAGCGAGCCGATCGCCGCCCGGCCGCTCGCCGCCCTCGTCCGCGAGGAGCCGCTCAGCCCGTACCGCGCCGCCGAGATCGCCTCCGACGTGCTCACGGCGCTGCGCGCGCTGCACGCCCACGGCTGGACGCACCGCAACATCACCGTGCGCACGGTCCTCGTCTGCGACGACGGCCGGGTCGTCCTCTCCGGGCTCGCCGCCGGCGCCGCGGAGGAGGCCCTGTGCGGTTACGCGCCGGTGCCGTTCCCGGACGACGCGGACCTCCCGTACCTGGACGCGGACGGCGACCCGCACGCGGACGGGCACGACGTCGGGGAGGCGGAGCCGTACGCGGACGAGCCCGGGGAGCAGGACGGCGACGCGTACGACGACGCGTACGACGACGGGGCCGAGGTCGTCACCGGGCGCGTGCAGGCGTACGACGAGGACGACCCGGACGAGGACGGCCCGTACGACGACGTGTACGAGGACCCGTACGGCGCCCCCCGCGCCATGGCCCCCGCGCCCCTCCCGCCCGGCCCGCCGGCCCTGCCCAGCGGGTACGAGCCCCAGTACGTCGCCCAGGCCGCGGACCGCATCGCCGACGACGGCGACGGGGACGACGACGGGGACGACGAGGCCGACGGCACCACCCAGTACGACGTCCACGACCTCCACGACCTCTACGACGCCCGCGACGCCCACGACCTCTACGGTGGCCACGACGCCTACGGCGGCCACGGCACCCACGACCCCTACGGCCCCGACGACGTCCACGGCGACGGGGACGTCGGGACCGAAGGGGACGACGAGGACGACGAGGACGGCGGGGTCCTTCCCCCGCGCGCGCTGCTCGCCGGTACGTGGCGGGACGGCCCGGTCCCCGCGGGCGGCGGCAGCTCCCCGTACGGGGACGTCGCCCCGTACGGCGGCGCCCGCGCCGCCCTGCGCGCCGACTCCCAGCGCCAGGCCCAGCAGGCCCGGCCCCAGCCCCCGCACCCCCGCCGCGAGCCCGGCACCGGCCGTGCCGCCGGAGCGGACGCGGAACCGGCGTCCGCCGCCGTCTACCGCGGCCCCACCACGCCGCTCGCCGCCGAGCGCGCCCGCCAGACCAGGATCGCCGTCGTCGGCGCCGTCACCGAACGGTGGGCGCCCGAGCAGGCCGGCCCCGTGCACGGCACCTGGCAGCTCGCCCCGCCCATCGGCCCCGCCACGGACCTGTGGGCGCTCGGCGCGCTGCTGTACCGGGTCCTCCAGGGCCACGCCCCGTACCCCGAGGACAACGCCGCCGAGCTCGTCCAGTTGGTGTGCTCCGAACCGCCCGCGTTCGCCGAGGAGTGCGGCCCGCTGCGCCCCGTCGTCGAGTCGTTGCTGCGTCAGGACCCCACCGAGCGGCCTGAGTTCGAGGAGCTGCGCGGCTGGCTGCGCTCCCTGGTCCGCTCGGCGCCCGAGCCCGACGCGGGCGCCTCCGTCGTCCCGATGCCGTCCGTCGACGCCGCCCGCCTGCCCATCGTCCGCCGCCGCGGCGACCTGGTCCGCAGGCGCCGCCCGCGCACGCGCACGCGTCCCCCCGCCTCCGCGGTCCACACGGCCCCGGCGCCCGCCCGGCACCGCCACAAGAAGGACAAGGAGCGGCACCCCAGGGGCGGTCCGCGCGCGCTGGGGCGCACGCTCCTGCTGCTGATACTGCTCGGCCTCGCCGCCGCCGTCGCGTACGCGGTGCTCTTCCTGCCCAAGGCCGAGCCGCAGGACCGGTCGCAGCGCCCCACCGGCACGGCCCGGCCGACCACGACCGCCCCGCACGGGCAGACCCCGCCCAGCCCGGAGGCGTCCGCGCCGCGGAGCCCGTCGCCCGGCGACCGGGCCCCCTCGACCAACGCCGGGACGCCCACCGCGCCCGCCCTGACGGAGGGGTACGTCGTCCGCGAGGACCCGGAGGGCTTCCGCGTCGGCGTCGACCGGACCTGGCGCCGCAGCCCCATCAACGACATCGGGCAGGTCCGCTACTCGGACGGCGACTACACGCTGATCGTCGTCCCCGGCCGCGACACCGTCCGCACGGCCGGCGCGGACCCGCTGGAGTACCAGCGCGCCACGGAGCGCGAGCTCCAGCCGTGGCGCGACTCGACCTGGGCGACGGCGACCGGTCTGCGCCGCGTCGACGTCGGCCGACAGGCCATGGCGGAGGGCCAGTTCACCTGGCAGGACGCCAACGGGCGCCAGGTGTACGTGCGGAACCTCGTGCTCCTCGTCGGCGACCGCTACCACGTCGTCCAGGCCATCGGCCCCGAGTCCGAGCGGGACAAGGTCACGGAGATCTACGAGCAGGCCGTCAAGGCGTACCGCGCGTCACGCTGACGCACCGTCGGTTAGCCCGTTCGAGGGATGAATGGTGGCGAATTCGCGCCAATCAGCGGGACCCGTGTCACGGTGTGATCTCCGTGGTCGCCCCGAGGTTCCCGTGTCGTACACCCTCCGTAACCTTGCTCCGAAGGGGCGGGGCGGGGCTGGGCGGAGGCACGTGGAACGGACTCAGGGCGTGGGCGGGGGGCTGGTGCTCGCGGGGCGCTACCGGCTGGGCGAGACCATCGGCCGGGGCGGGATGGGCAAGGTGTGGCGGGCCCACGACGAGGTGCTCCACCGCACGGTGGCGGTCAAGGAGCTGACGGCAGGTCAGTACGCCTCCGAGGCCGACCGGGCCGTCCTGCACGCCCGTACCCAGAAGGAGGCGCGGGCCGCCGCCAGGATCACGCACCCGGCCGTGGTCACCGTCCACGACGTGCTGGAGCACGACGACCGCCCGTGGATCGTCATGCAGTACGTCGACGGCCCCTCCCTCGCCGAAGCGGCCAAGTCCGCGCCGGATGGCCGGATCGCGCCGCGCGAGGCCGCCAGGATCGGCCTGCACGTGCTGGGCGCGCTGAGCGCCGCGCACGCCGCCGGGGTGCTGCACCGGGACGTCAAGCCCGGCAACGTGCTGCTGGCCCGCGACGGGCGCGTGCTGCTCACCGACTTCGGCATCGCCGCCATCGAGGGCGACACCACCATCACCCGCACCGGTGAAATCGTCGGCTCCGTCGACTACCTCGCCCCGGAGCGGGTCCGCGGCGCCGACCCGGGCCCGGCCTCCGACCTGTGGGGGCTGGGCGCCACCCTGTACACGGCGGTGCAGGGCGAGTCGCCGTTCCGCCGTTCGTCGGCGATCAGCACCATGCAGGCCGTGGTCACCGAGGAGGCCGGGGCGGCCGTGCACGCGGGCCCGCTCGCCCCGGTGATCACCGCGCTGCTCCGCAAGGACCCCGCCGACCGGCCCACCGCCGCGGAGGCGGAACGCATGCTGGCCGAGGCGGCAAAGGGCCGTACGCCGACCGCCGCGCCCGCGTCCGTACCGACCCGTCCCGTGTCCCCCGGCGAGGTGCGCCGGGAGGCGGGCGGTGCCGCCCGCGACCGGGCGGGCGACACGGCCACCGCCCCCGCCCCGCGTCCCGGCCGGGCCACCGCCCGGGCGGGGCTGGCCCGTTGGCGCAAGGCCGCCCTGGTCGTGCTCCTCGCGGCGGTGGTCGGCGCGGGCGCCGGGTTCGCCGCCATGCGGTACACCGACTCCGGCCGTGCCGCCGCCGTCGCCCCCGCCACCACCGCCCCCGCGCCGAGCGCGCCCCCGTCCGACCCGGGCGGACCGGGCGACCCGTCCGGCCCGTCCGACCCGGGCGGCGGCGTGCCGGAGGGGTGGGAGCGCGTCGAGGACCCGCTCGGCTTCGGCCTGCTCGTACCGGCCGGCTGGAAGCGGCGGACGGACGGCGGCCAGGTCGACTACACCCCGGACGACGGCAGGCACCGCATCCGCGTCAGCGTCGACGATGAGCCGGATTTCGCGAACCCGTACATGCACATGCTCGACGTGGAAAAGACCCTGCGGGAGAGGTTGCCGGAATACCGCCGGGTGAAGCTCGGCCAGAATACGTTCCGTGATCAGCTGGAATCCTGTCTCTGGGAGTTCACCTGGCACGAGAAAGGGACACACCCCGGTAAGCGCCACGCGATGGACCAGGTGTACTACACGGACGACGGAACCGAGTACGCGCTGTACATGTCGTCTCCCGAGGAAGACTGGGCGACCACACGGGAGCAGTTCGACATGGTGCTGCGCCACTGGCGACCCGCCGAGGGGTGACCTCCTCGGCGCGAGCGGAGGAGATGGGCCGTGTCGGTCGGAGGGTGGAGACCGGAGGAGCAGGGGGAGCCGCGGCAGCAGCCGCACGGGCAGGCGCGTGAGCAGCGGCGGATCGTCGGCCGCTACCGTCTGGAGGCCCGGCTGGGCCGCGGCGGGATGGGGACCGTGTGGCGCGCCCACGACGAGCTGCTGGGCCGTCAGGTCGCCGTGAAGGAGCTCCACGTCGACGCGGACGCCTCGGGCGGCGGCGACGAGGCCGTCGACGCCACGCTGCGCGAGGCGCGCGCCGTGGCCCGGGTGCACCACCCGCACATCGTCTGCGTCCACGACGTGGTGGAGGAGGACGGCGTCCCGTTCATCGTGATGGAGTTCGTCGAGGGCGTGTCGCTCGCCGAGCGGATCGCCGTACGGGGCCCGGTGGAGGCGCACGAGGCGGCCCGGATCGGCCTGGCGCTGCTGTCCGCGCTGCGCGCCGCGCACGCGATCGGGGTGCTGCACCGGGACCTGAAACCGGCCAACGTGCTGGTGGAGGAGGCCACCGGGCGGGTCGTCCTGACCGACTTCGGGATCGCCCAGTTGGCGGGGGCGAGCACGCTGACCGAGACGGGCATGTTCGTCGGCTCGCCCGAGTACACCGCGCCGGAGCGGATGCAGGGCCACCGGGCGGGCCCGGCGGCGGACCTGTGGTCGCTGGGGGCGCTGCTGTGCGCGGTGATGACGGGGCACTCGCCCTTCCACCGCGACTCGCTGGGCGGCATCCTGCACGCCGTGGTGGAGGCGGAGATCCGCCCGCCCGCCGCCGCGGGGCCGCTGCTGCCCGTCGTGCGGGGGCTGCTGGAGCGCGATCCGGCCCGCAGGATCGACGGGGCGGAGGCGGAGCGGCTGCTGCGGGCGTACGCGGTGGGCGGCCCCTCGGGCGTCGTGGGCGCGGCGGTGGCGGCGCCCGGCGGCGCGGGGCCGGCCGACGCGGGGCGGAGCGACGCGCCGGCGGCCCACGACCGGCCCGACGAGGGCCAGCCGGGCGGGCAGGGCGGGCAGGGGGGCGCGCCGCACGGGGCGCGTTCGCACGCCGTGCCGCCCGCGCGGGCCCGGGACCGGGTCCGGCACATGGTCAGGGCGCTGCCCGGCAGGTCCTCGCCCGCCGTCCCGGACGCGCCCGCGGCGCCCGCCGTCCCGGACGTTCCCGCGGCCCCGGAGGTGCCGGACGTACCGGAGGCGGCGGGCCTCCCGGGTGTCTCGCCCCTGGGGCAGGCGGTCGGCGTGCCGGACCGCGGCCCCGCCGCGCCCACCCTGCCCGCGCCGCCGCCCGTCGGCACCGAGCCCCAGGACGCCGTGCTCCCCGACGCCGTCCCCGGAGCCGGCCCCGACGGGGCCGGGACCCCGCCGGCGACCGGCGGGCCGGCGTCGTACGGGCCGCCGTCGTACGGGCCGCCCTCCGGCGCGCCGCCGTACGACTCCCCGCCCCCCTACGGCACGCCGCCCTCCGGCGCGCCCCCCTCCGACCTACCGCCGCCCTCCGGGGTCCCGCCGTACGACTCCCCTCCCTACGGCACCCCGCCGCCCACCGGCGCGGCTCCGGGCGGCACCCCCCGGGGGGGGGG